>NZ_JACGVR010000045.1:0-28173 GCF_014077325.1 Colwellia sp. BRX8-5 | reverse complement strand
ATGCCGTTATGTTGAACTAACATGCCGTTATGTTGAACTAACATGCCGTCATGATGAACTAACACGTCGTCATGCTGAATTTATTTCAGTATCTGTATTCGTGGCTTAGAGTAATGAGATCCTGAAACAAGTTCAGGATGACGTTTTTTTAGCTTGGCAGAGCCGTTGTTAAAAGCCGCCATGCCGTCATGCTGAAGTAAAACGCCGTTATGCTGAAGTAACATGTCGTCATGCTGAAGTAGCATGCCGTAATACTGAACTAACACGTCGTCATGCTGAATTTATTTCAGTATCTGTATTCGTGGCTTAAAGTAATGAGGTCCTGAAACAAGTTCAGGATGACGGGGGGTGTTTAGGATGACGTTTTTTTAGCTTGGCAGAGCAGTTGTTAAAAACCGCCTTGCCGTTATGTTGAAGTAACATGCCGTCATGTTGAACTAACATGTCGTCATGCTGAATTTATTTCAGTATCTGTATTAGTGACTTAAAGTAATGAGATCCTGAAACAAGTTCAGGATGACGGGATTTTTAGCTTGGCAGAGTCGTTATTAAAAGCGCCTTGACGTTATGTTGAAGTAACATGCCGTCATGTTGAAGTAACACGTCGTCATGCTGAATTTATTTCAGTATCTGTATTCGTGGCTTAGAGTAATGAGATCCTGAAACAAGTTCAGGATGACGGGATTTTTAGCTTGGCAGAGCAGTTATTAAAAGCGCCTTGGCGTTATGTTGAAGTAACACGTCGTCATGCTGAATTTATTTCAGTATCTGTATTCGTGGCTTAAAGTAATGAGATCCTGAAACAAGTTCAGGATGACGGGGGGTGTTCAGGATTACGGGTTTTTTTGTTCACTGGAAAAGTGGCATACCATTAGGAAATAATATGAAAATATCTATAGAAATTAGTTTGTATCCTCTAGCAGAAGAAAAGTTTAAAACTGAAATTTGGGCATTCATTAAGCGCCTTCGAAATGTAGCGGGCTTAAATGTAGTGACTAATGGCATGAGTACACAAGTATTTGGAGACTACGACTTAGCTACCCATCATGTTATGGCAGAAATAAAACATGTCCATCAAACCTTAAATGCTGCTGTTTTTGTGTGTAAGTTTATTGGTGGTGATCGCTCAGAAGTCGAAGCTGAAAGCTAATGGTTGAATCTTTATTAGCAACAGTTAATTATTTTACGCATTTGCCTCTCTGGGAATTATTAGCGGTAATTTCAGCATTATTTTATGTGGTGTTAGCGGCAAAAGAAAATATTTGGTGTTGGCCAGCAGCGCTCGTGAGTACCATTATTTATAGCGTTATTTTTTATGATGTTTATTTATGGATGGACGCCTTATTGCAGGTTTATTATTTAGCGATGGCCATCTTTGGCTGGTATTGCTGGCGTCAGGTTTCTTCGTCGCAAAATAACGTAACAAATAATAGTCATACAAGCACGGTATTGGCCATCCAAAGCTGGCCGCTATTCCTTCATATCAAAATAGTGGTCTTACTAACTGCTTGCTCTTTGGCTGTTGGCTGGCTAATGGACAATTACACGCCAACACACTTCCCTTATTTAGATTCTGCAACTACGGTATTTGCGGTGTTTGCGACCTATTTAGTCACTAAAAAGGTCTTAGAGAATTGGTTGTACTGGATAGTCATCGATTTTGTTTCCATTTATCTCTATTTAGAAAAAGGCTTGCAACCTACCGCTGTGTTATTTGGCTTATATGTAGTCATGGCTATGGTCGGTTATGCAATTTGGTATAGCAAATATCAAAAGAGTCATCAACAAGCATCAGGCAATGTAGCCTCGGCGACTGAGTAGTTGAGTGGTGGCTTTAATCAATCAAAAAAGTAATAGCAGCTGTGAAGAGATCAAAGCCTTACCTTGTTTTATTCATCGCGATTGTAAAATTGAGCGATTAACAGGGGGTGAAAGTCATCAATGTTTTAAAGTGACGGTTAACAAAAACACTACTAAGCAACATTTTTTTGTAAAGTCTTTCGCGGGCCATCAACAAACAGCACAAGCCGAGATTGCCAGTCACTTATTAGTAGCAGAAATCGGTGTAGCACCGGCTATCATTTATCATTCAGCATCATGGCTTGTTACCGAATTTATTACCGGTGATTCATTAACCTGTTTTTATAAGCAACAAACTTTCAGTGTAGCTAATAACAAAGTTACGGTGGCGATGTACTTAATGGTAAAAACTCATCAGCTAACACCGCCAGAAAATCATCCGGTGTTAGCCATTGAAGAGCTGCTTTACCACCAAGCCTCCAATAGTAAACTCTCGCAGTCTCAGCATATCGCGCTACAGAAAATAATCCGCGAAATAACACCTCCACAAGCCAAGCATAATCACTTAGTACTTTGTCATGGTGATGTTAATTATGAAAACATTCGTGTAAGCGCACTGTTTAATAATGAAAATCCGCAAAAGCATACTTGGTTAGTCGATTTCGAATGCAGTTGTTTAGCTGAAGCCGAATATGATCTCGCTATGTTTATCGCGATTAACGAATTCAGTGTTAACGATATAGATGCTTTAATACAAGACTATCTGCAATTTACTAATGCGACGATTGATAAAGAAAAAGTGTGTGAATATCTCGCTTGTTGTTATCTCATTAATGGCTTGTGGTACTTCGAGGCCGGCTATCAACACAAGCAAGCGCAAAAATTAATGGCTAAGGCACACCAGCAGTTTGTACTTTTTGACCAATTAGGCTTGTTAACAGAAAAAATAACATTATTATTTTAATCTGTACTATCTTTATTATCCTCAGTAATTTACTCAGTAATAGCTACTATTTATAAAGTAGCTCTATTGAATTTAGTTACTGACTATTTAGTAGTTTATATCAACTTATATCGTGAAGTTACTTTTGTATCACGGTGATTTATTTAAGTTATTGAACATCCGGTACCGTAATAAAAATGCAATAAAGGCTTAAGATTTTAATAATGCAAATCAGCCGTTAAATATTTATTTTATTGTTATTCTTTTTGTTGATCAGGCGTGATGTCGATGCTAATATTTACTACAAAGATCATTCTGTTGTTTATCTATATAACAAGGAATGTTAGGTTTTTTACTTTCAAATCAGGGATTAACAATGAATAAAATTATGCTTACAACAGTTGCTGCGGCAATTTCTTTGACTTTATCGGCATGTTACCAAGATGATGGTACTGTTCTTGCGCCAAACCAAGCGCCACCGGTTCCACCAACGCCTTCTACATTAGATGTATCAGGTTCTGGTATCAAAGGTGTATTAGCTAACGCTTTAGTTGAAGTTTTTGATAGCTCAGATGTAGAAACTGCTCTAGCTAACACTCAAACAGATGAAAATGGTGATTACACACTTTCATTAACTGATGCTTCTGGTGAAGCAATCACAGGTACTTTTTTCGTACGCGTAAGTGCTGACGAAGATACTACAATGATTTGTGATGCTCCAGCTTGTGGTGACGTAGTTAGAGGTGGCGTTGTTCCTGCTTCACAATTAGTGGGCTTAGAACTTTCAACAATGAGTAACTCTGACGGTAGCGGTACAATCTCTGCTGAAGTTAACGCATTAACAACACTTGCAACTGAAACTATTTTAGCTGTAATTGAAGACGATGCAGATATCGACCTTTCTGACCCAGAAGTTTTTGAAGCGTTTCAAGTAGATGCTTCTCGAGTGATTGGTGCTACTCTAGGTTTAGATTTATCTGAAACTAACATTTTTGACGTTGTAATTGTTGATGCTTCTGTATCTGCAAATGTATCAACAGACGATATGATAGCAGCAACGTTAACGCTTATTAACGGTTCACTTTCAGGTTTAGAGCCAGGCACTGATGAAACTCTTGCTGATGCAATTAAAACTTATATCGCTGCTGTTAAACTAGTTACTAAAGCGATTATTAATAACCCTGGTGCAGCATTAGATGCTGACTCAGTAGCGGCAATGGCAAGAATTAATGCTGTTCAAGCTAAAGTTTCGCAAGCAATTAAAGATTTAGCATCAGTTATTGCAGGCGATACAGGTAATGCTGTCGGTATTGTAAATATTCCTGACGTAATCAATCCTGATGATATCGCAGCTTCTGTTGATCTAGATGACGACATTACTGGCGGTACAGGTGGTACTGGCGGTACAGGTGGTACTGGCGGTAACTAATCCCAGTAACTATTATCTGAGTAAAAACCGATAGATTTGTCTATCGGTTTTTTTTTGCCAAAAATGTTCAATAATAATGCTAAATATAGAAGGATAGATCGGAATAATCAGCTAAATATTTAATTGCAGAACAACCCCGCCACCGCCATAATCATTGCATGATAGCCATCTTTAATAATACCAGCATAGCGTTTGTAATAGTCGTGCTTTTACTCTTATTTAAGTCGTTTTAATTTAATTGTCTAAGTTAGCTTTAGTTTATCTATAGTTAGATTATTGCAAGCTAGTTATAACCTAAGTTATTTAGTTATTTCGCTATTTGATTTTGGTTTGATATAATTTTTTGTAAGATTTTGACATCAAAAATGTAAAATAGGGCATATATGAATAAGAATAAATTAACACATTTAAAAGCACTGGAAGCTGAATCAATTCAAATAATGCGTGAAGTTGCTGCTGAATTTGATAATCCTGTTATGTTGTATTCAATAGGGAAAGATTCTTCTGTTCTTTTGCATTTAGCACGTAAAGCTTTTTATCCGGGTAAAATTCCCTTCCCATTAATGCACGTTGATACTGATTGGAAATTCAAAGAAATGATTGAATTTCGTAATAATCTAGCAGAAAAGTATGACTTCGATTTAATTGTCCATAAAAACCCTGAAGGGCTTGCTATGGGTGTAGGTCCGTTTACTCATGGTAGTGCAAAACATACCGACATCATGAAAACACAAGGTTTAAAGCAAGCATTAGACATGCATGGTTTTGACGCCGCTTTTGGTGGTGCTCGCCGTGATGAAGAAAAGTCTCGTGCTAAAGAACGTGTTTATTCATTTCGTGATAAAAATCATCGTTGGGATCCTAAAAACCAACGTCCAGAGCTTTGGAATATTTATAACTCTAAAGTTGATCAAGGCGAAAGTATTCGTGTATTCCCATTGTCTAATTGGACCGAGCTTGATATTTGGCAGTATATTTATCAAGAAGATATTGAAATGGTTCCACTTTATTTTGCAGCCAAAAGACCTGTTGTTAAACGTGATGGCTCGTTAATCATGGTGGATGATGAACGCATGCCTCTAAATGAGGGCGAAGTGCCTGAAATGAAATCAGTACGTTTTAGAACACTAGGTTGTTATCCACTTACTGGCGCTATTGAATCGACTGCAACAACATTGCCTGAAATCATTCAAGAAATGCTTTTAACAACCACTTCTGAGCGACAAGGCCGAGTCATTGATAATGATTCAGCTGGTTCAATGGAAAAGAAAAAAATGGAAGGGTACTTTTAATGAACACTGAACAAACATTATTGGCAACAGATATTGAAGGCTACTTAAAGCAGCATGAAAACAAAGATATGCTGCGTTTTATCACCTGTGGCAGTGTAGATGACGGAAAGTCGACATTAATAGGCCGCTTACTTTTTGATAGCAAAATGATTTTTGAAGATCAGATGGCTGCTATTGAAAAAGATTCTAAAAAGTTTAATACCACAGATGGTGATTTTGATTTAGCGTTACTCGTTGACGGTTTACAGTCTGAACGCGAACAGGGTATTACGATAGATGTTGCGTATCGTTACTTTGCTACAGAGCAACGTAAATTCATTATTGCCGATACTCCAGGCCATGAGCAGTACACACGTAACATGGCAACGGGTGCTTCTACATGTGACTTAGCCATTATATTAATTGATGCGCGTCACGGCGTGCAAGTACAAACACGACGTCATTCATATATCTGTTCATTATTAGGTATTAAGCATGTGGTTATTGCTATTAATAAAATGGATGCAGTAGATTATGACCAAAAGACATACCAAAAAATTAAAAGTGATTACCGTGAATTTGCTAAATCATTAAATATTGAAGATGTTCGTTTTGTGCCTATTTCAGCTTTACGCGGTGATAACGTAGTCAATGAAAGCGAGCATATGCCTTGGTATCCGGGTTCACCTTTGCTTAAATTATTGAATACCGTGCAAATTAGCGGTGAAAAAAATAGTGCTTTTCGTTTTCCTGTTCAATACGTTAACCGTCCTAATTTAGACTTTAGAGGATTTGCCGGTACGATCGCTTCAGGTGAAATTCGTGTTGGTGATACTATTGTTGCACTACCTTCAGGTAAGCAAAGTAAAATTAAGTCGATAGTCACTTTTGATGGTGAACTTGAAACGGCTTATGCCGATATGGCTGTAACGCTGACGCTTGAAGATGAGATAGATGTTAGTCGTGGTGATATGATCGTGCGACCGCATGAGCAACCCGCTTCTTCTAATACGTTTAGTGCAGATGTTGTATGGATGGATGAAGCGGCACTACAAATAGACCGTGAATACATTATTAAAGTGGGCACTCATGCTACGTTTGGCTCTGTTGATAAAATAGAATATAGCGTTAATGTTAATACCATGGAAAAGCAAGACGTACAGCATTTAGCCTTGAATGAAATAGGGCGCTGTAACTTTACGTTAAACGAACCTGTGCAGTTTGATGCTTATCAAGAGAACCGTCAAACAGGTGCTTTTATTATTATTGACCGTTTAACCAATGCAACGGTTGGCGCGGGCATGATAGCTTCACAACTGACGCAATTGGAAAAAGGACAGCCTAAAAAGTACAGTGATTACGAACTTGAACTTAATGCGTTTGTTTGTAAGCACTTTCCTCATTGGGGAGCTAAAAGTTTAGCTAAAAAGTAACGAGGCTAAAAGATGTAAACTAAGGGCAATGAGGCTCGTGTAAAAAACAGTTAGCAATATCTCAGTTTTTTACTACGCCGCTTTGCTCTTAGTTATTATTTGTCTCTAATTTTTTCTTAAGATTAGCTGTTAAAAGTTAACAGGGTTTATATATTTGAATATAGATGCAGCGTTCGTACTATTAATCTTTATTAGTACAATTATAGGTTTATTAAAGTTTCAGAAGCAGCCTGGAAAGGTTTTTGGCTTTACTTTTATTGCACTTATTATTAGTGGACAAGTTTCAAATGAAGCTGTGTTAGCCAGTATGTCTAATAAAGGCTTAATAACGCTTATTTTGTTAATACTGTGTTCTCTAGCGTTAGAAAAAACTCGCTTATTGCGTATACTCGCCAGCAAAGTTTTATTCTCAAGTTATGGCAAAACATGGATCAGGCTTTTTAGTTTAACGGTTGTTTCTTCAGCCTTGTTAAATAATACCGCCGTTGTCTCTACCATGCTGGCGCCGATTCGAAACAACCCTTATCATTCTGCCAGTCGATTATTATTACCTTTGTCTTATGCGGCTATTTTTGGCGGTACGCTAACCTTAATTGGCACGTCTACTAACTTAATTGTTAACAGTTTAGTCTTAAATGCTGATCTACCTGCCTTAGGATTTTTTGATTTTTTCCCGGTAGGTATTTTTATCGTCATTACTTGTGGCTGTGCGCTGTGGTTTTTATCTAAATATCTCCCCGAGACAGATATTAATTCAACGCTAGAAAGTTCATATTTATTAGATGCTAAAGTAGAACTTAACTCGGCATTGATTGGCAAAACCGTAGAAGAAAACGCTTTAAGGCATTTAGACTCTTTATTTTTAATTGAAATAATTCGTGCAGGGCAAACGATTACGCCTGTTTCTCCCGACCAAGTTATTAGTGCCAACGATAAGCTTATTTTTAATGGTGACGTTACTAAAGTAAACCAACTTAAGCAGTTTGATGGTTTAACTGTTTTTGCACACAAACAAGGCTTGTCTGATGACAACTTAACGGAAGTCTTTGTTCGTTCTGAAAGTGTACTCATTAATAAAACATTAAAAGGCGTTGGCTTTAGAGCTAAGTTTGATGCTGCTGTGGTAGCAATGAAAAGAGACGGGCAAGCTGTTACAGGTAAGCTTGGCGATGTTAGCATTCGTCCGGGTGATTACTTAGTGTTAGCAACGGGCCAAGATTTTAAAGCCAGAAATAATGTTGATAAAAACTTTATTGTCGTCAATGGCGTTGAGCCAGAATCAAAACTTACCGGTAAAAAAGAACCTTTTGTTATTATAAGTTTTTTCTTAACCGTAGCATTAAGTGCACTAGGAATTATTTCTTTATTCAAAGGAATGTTAGTGCTATTTTCTTTTTTCTTATTATCGAATTGCTTGTCTAAAGATGAAGTCATTAGACGTTTTCCAATACAAATTTGGCTGATTATTTCTACTGCGCTAATGCTTGCCAGTGCGTTAATAAATAGTGGATTACTAACGTCTCTTGAAACGATTACTTCTTTGTCGGGTAGTATTACGCCGACCGTCGCCTTGATTATTATATTTTTATTAACGGTATTATTAACCGAGTTGGTCACTAATAATGCCGCAGCCGCGCTAATATTCCCAATAGCTTATAGTATTGCGTTGAACTATGGCGTAAATATTACTCCCTTTATTATGGCAGTAGCCTTTGGTGCCAGTGCTAGTTTTATTAGCCCATATGGGTATCAAACCAATTTAATGGTCTTTAGTGCCGGGCAATACCAGTTGATAGATTTTATAAAAATAGGTGTGCCAATTAGCGTTATATATTGCACTACTGCGATTTGTAGTATTTTATATTTTTTCCCTTTTTAGCTATTAATAGCGTTCAATGATAAATGTGAATTATGAAAAAAAGTAACCCAGCAAGTCCTTATATAGAAAAAAACAACACAGAAAAATCGTCAGATGTGGTTTGGCATCAACAGAGTGTAACTGCTGAACAAAAGTCTCAATTAAAAGGCCATAAAGCGGTATTGCTATGGTATACCGGCTTAAGTGGTTCGGGTAAATCTACCGTTGCCAACGCAGTTGAACAAAAGTTACTGGAACGTGGCTGTCACAGTTATTTACTTGACGGTGACAATGTTCGCCACGGTTTAAATAACGATTTAGGGTTCACTGACGAAGACCGTATTGAAAATATACGCAGGATAGGTGAAGTGGCTAAGTTATTTGTAGACGCAGGTCTGCTTGTTTCAACAGCCTTTATTTCCCCTTTTCAAAAAGACAGAGATCAAGCCAGAGCGTTACTTAAAGACGCGTTATTTTTAGAGGTATTTATTGATACGCCTTTAGATGTTTGTGAAAGCCGTGATCCTAAAGGTTTATATAAAAAAGCAAGAGCGGGTGAAATCGCTAATTTTACTGGTATAAGTTCGGCTTATGAAGCCCCTGAAACTGCTGAAATACATATCGAAACAGCGCATTTGTCTATTGAGCAATGTGCAGATTTAGTGATAGACGCTTTAATAAAAAAACAAATTATAAAATCATAGTCTTTACCCATGGCTTTATCGAAAAGTGATAATTGTAAATAATAACAATAAAGGATTTATCTGTGAATTATGACGTATTTAATGGTGATGCCGACGGTATTATCGCTTTGCTGCAGTTGCAATTAGCCAATCCGACAGTAAGTGTCAAAATTACCGGCGTTAAACGTGATATTGCTTTACTGCAACAGGTCGTTGAAATAACAAATGCCCAAGGCAATAGTAGAGACGAGAGTGTTATACGCGTTTTAGATATTTCAATGGAAAAAAATAAAGACGCATTGAATACCTTATTAGCTGAAGGCGGCAACGTAACTTATATCGATCATCACCGTGCGGGTGACATTCCGGAACATGTAAATTTACAAACGCATATTGATTTAGATGCAAATACTTGTACGGCTTTAATCGTTGATAAGATTTTAGCTGGGAAGTTTCATTATTGGGCAATTTGTGCCGCTTTTGGTGACAATCTTATTGCTAAAGCGACTAAGTTAGCCAAATTAGCGGGTTTAAACGATAACGAATACGAACAGTTAGAAACGTTAGGTACCTTAATTAACTACAATGGTTATGGTTCACATATTGACGATTTGCATTTTCATCCGGCAAGGTTATACGAATTACTGTTAGCTTACTCAAGCCCTTTTGATGCGATTAAAGATGCAGACTCTCCTTATTATATTTTGCAAAAACTATATAACCAAGACCATTTAAAAGCCGTTAACACCAAAGCATTTTATGACACAGCGTTATTGACTGCATTTGAATTACCGGATGAAACATGGGCCAGAAGAATAAGTGGTGTTTTTGGTAATGAATTAGCCAATATAAACCCCAAGAAAGCACATGCTATTTTTACAATAAATATAGATAACACCTATACGGTTTCTTTAAGAGCGCCATTAGCGAATAAACAAGGTGCTGGTGATATTTGTAGTCAGTTTGCTACAGGTGGAGGACGTGCGGCTGCCGCTGGAATCAATGCGCTTCCTAAAGATAAGATTGAAGCGTTTTTAGCCGCAGTAGTAGCTTACTATAGCTAATGAGTGACGTGGTAAAATAGATAAGCGGTCACTGTAAAAATGAAACTGTTTATTTAACGTGAATTTTGTTTTTAGGAAAAAAGTGGTCCACCCGACAGGACTTGAACCTGTGACCTCACGCTTCGGAGGCGTGAACTCTATCCAGCTGAGCTACGGGTGGTTTGCTGTGTTAAGCGCGGCAAATACTATAATTAATCGTGAAAATTGTCTAGCTTTGTCGTCTTTATTTTCTGTACAGCAGGGAATTTTATCGTTCTTAGTCAAGCTGAGGATAAATAATGGAAAAAGATGTACTTTATTCCGCAACAACCCTAAAGTATTGGCTATAATAAAATCAGTTAATTTAACGCGTTATAGAATTGAATATGAAATCATGGAATAGTTTTATTAAGTTTTTGATGATTGGAATAACACTTTCTGCATCATTTTTTACATTGTCACAGAGTTACGATTTTGAACAGATCATTGTTGAGCCCTACGCAGACACGATAAAACGGACAGGGAAACTTGATTTTAAAAGAACGTTAAATTTGTCATTTAAAAGTAGTGGGTATTTAGCTAAGTTAGCCGTTGATGAAGGGCAGTACTTTGAAAAAGATCAGCTCATTGCTTCTTTAGACACTCGCGAATTACTGCAAAATAAAAATGCTACTTATGCGCAATTATTACAAGCAAAGCGTGAAGTTAACCGCCAACAAAAACTACTCGAAAATAAATTAAGCTCAGAACAAGATCTTGATCTTGCCTTAACTCGTGTTGAAACAAGCAGAGCTAACTATCAAGTTGCCTTTTATCATTTTGAAAAAGCACAAATTTTTGCACCATTTTCAGGTGTGGTATTAAATCGTTATACTGAACTAGGTGAACTACAATCACCAGGCAGTAGTGTACTAAAAATAGCCGCTTTAGAACAAAATTGGGTGGTAAAAGTTGCCTTAACAGGCAACGAAGTCAGCCAAGTACGTTTAGGTCAAAAAGTGAATGTTTCTATACAAGCACTTGGCGGTGTTATTGGCGAGGTAAGCAAAATACCTGCTATTGCTAATACCGATGGCAATATGTTTATTATAGAAGTGTTACTGCCAAATATTAATTTGAACAATGGTATTGTTGCTGGGCAAATTGCTGAGATCACTATCGACTTTACCAGTGATAACTTTGTTTATCGCTTACCGATATCAGCATTGGTAACTGTTAATAATAATGGTCAGGCCGTTGTTATTGTAAGGAATGAGCAAGACCTTAAGTATCAATCTTATGATATTTATCGTTTAGATAATCAGTTTGTTTATCTCTTTGCTTCGGTTGATGACCAACCCTTACAAATAGTGACGAGTGGTTGGCAACATATTTCAATAGGTAAGTAATTTTATGCTACTACCTAAACTCGCCATAAAAAACGCTCAGTTTACCCTAACGATAGTGGTGCTATTAGTACTGGTTGGTATTGTTTCATACTTTCAAATGCCACGTTCAGAAGACCCGCAATTTGATATGCCCATCACCTTAATTGAAGTGATTTATCCTGGTGCCTCACCCGCAGATATTGAAACTTTAGTGATAAATCCACTTGAGGAAGAATTTTCTGATATAGAAAACATCAAAAAAATTGAATCTCAGGTCAAAAATGGTGGAGCTCGTATTGAAATTACCTTTTTATATGGCACAGACTCCGAAGCTGCTTTTAACAAAGTAAAGCAAGCCGTTTCATCGGTTAAACCGAGTTTACCTCAAGGTGTTCATGACTTACTTGTTTTAAAAGCAACACCCTCTGGTGTCGCTATTATGCAACTGGCACTGTGGAGTGAGCCGATTGATTATAAAGTTATGGAGTTTTACGCCAAACAGTTAGAAAAACGTTTAGAAGCGATTAACGACGTTCGAAAAGCGAATATTTGGGGATACCCTCAGCAAATTGTTGCGATTGACGTTAATTTAGCCTTGTTAAAGCATTACGGTTTATCTGTTACCGATATCAATGCAATTTTGCAAGGTCGTGCGGTAAATATTACCCCAGGTTATGTTGATGCAAGTTCAAGGCGCTTTAATGTAAAAGCCAGTGGGAATTTTGTGCAATTGGCCGAGTTAGGTGAAACGGTTATTCGCTCTGATGACAGTTTTATACTGCGTTTAAAAGATGTTGCGACAATTGAATTTTCTGGATTAGAGCCTAATTATTTAGCATATTATGACAATAAGCCGGTTATTTTTCTGACTGTTGAACAACGACCCGATACAAATATTTTTGCGTTAACTGAAAATATCGATAATGAAATAGCAAGTTTTACCGAAAGTTTACCTGACAACATGAATGTTGATGTGTTGTTTAAACAAGCGGATAGTGTTGAATCAAGAGTAAATGGTTTCTTTGATAACCTTTGGCAAGGACTAGTCTTAGTTGGCATTATGTCACTAATATTCTTAGGGTTACGTGAATCTTTAGTAGTCATCGCGGTGATTCCGTTGTCATTTTTAGTGGCAATAGGTTGGTTAGATTTTATTGGCTTCGGTTTACAACAAATGTCGATTGTTGGATTGATCATCGCATTAGGTTTGCTAGTTGATAATGCCATTGTTGTTACCGAGAGTATTCATCGCGAAAAGAAAAAAGTCACGCCTCTTAGTGACGCGGCAGCATCTGGTACAAGCAAAGTTGGCTGGGCAATAACCAGTGGCACTGTTACCACGATGTTAGCGTTTTTACCTATGCTTATGTTAGCGAGCAGTACCGGTGACTTTGTTCGTTCAATGCCTGTTACTGTGGTATTAGTGTTACTCGCCTCTTTGTTAATTGCACTAACGTTAACGCCACTGTTAGCGAGCCGATTTTTTGCAGCCAATACAGAGAAAAACACCTCTAAAATAAAGACTTTGCAGCATTATGTGAATATATTTGCCGAGCAGACTTATGCAAAATGGTTAAGTCGGTTTATCAATTTACGCTGGATTGTTATTGTTATTGCAGTTTTATGCTTAGTGGGCATGTTGTCATTATTTGGCAAGGTGGGCGTGAGTCTTTTCCCTAAAGCGGAAAAACCAATGATCATGCTTGATGTTGAAACACCACCTAATTCATCGTTAGCTTATACTGATAAAGTCATGCAAAAAATGACTAAAATCATCGAGAAAAATGATTTAGTAGAAAAAGTTGCTTTAAATGTTGGTAGTGCCAATCCTCGTATTTATTACAATCAAATTCCTAAACGTGGTGTGGCAACTTATGGTCAGGTTATTGTTGTATTGGCTGAATATGACGCGGTAAGAGTTTCTAGTTTTGTTAGTGAACTGCGTGAAGAGTTCGGTCAGTGGCAGGAAGCTAAAATTACGGTTAGTGAGTTTACTCAAGGTCCGGTTACTGACTTACCCATAAGCGTTAGGTTAATGGGTGAGTCACTGTCTGACTTAGAGCAGGTTGCTAATGATCTTGCCAATATGATGGCAAATACAAAAGGCATCATAAATATTGATAACCCAATTGGTGTTGCTAATACAGAGCTTCTGCTGGATATAAATTATGAAAAAGCAGGCTTAAGCAATATAGATATCAATACCCTTGATACTACTTTACAGACGATACTTTCTGGAACATCCGTAGGACAATTTAATGATGATAACGGTGAAAATTATCCTATTATTGTGCGTCGTAAAAATCCAGATATTGATGGTTTAGCTGATATTAATGTTACTAATCGATTAGGTGAAGCTATTCCGCTTAATCAATTTATTAGTACTAAACTGCAAAAAGGTCGCACTGAATTCTACCATTATCAAAAATTACGTATGGCAAAAGTATCCGCAGATGTAGATAAAAATTATACGGTAAGTGAGCTTACGGCTAACGTTATTGCGTACTTAGATGAGTATAAAATGCCAAATGGTGTTAGTTATAATTTGGGAGGAGAAGAAGAATCTCGTCAAGAAAATTTCTCTGGGCTCACTCAAATCATGCTTGTTACTGCTATTGGCATTTTCGCGGTGCTGGTCTTACAGTTTAAGTCATTTTTACAACCCATCGTAATTTTTACTTCAATTCCCTTTGCTATGGCAGGCTCGGTAATAGGTTTATATTTAACCGGACAATCATTTTCAATGATGGCATTTATTGGTTTAATTAGTCTGTTTGGGATAGTGGTCAATAATGCCATAATATTAATTGATACCACCAATCGAAACCTTGCAGAGTCAGCTAACTTAAAAGAAGCCATTATAACGGCTAGCGCAAGCCGTTTTACCCCAATATTATTAACAACGCTAACAACTATTGGTGGACTGTTGCCCTTAACTATTTTTGGTGGTGCGTTATGGCAGCCTTTAGGCACTGTTATTATTTCAGGCTTATGTGTATCGGCTATCGCGAGCTTTTTATTAGTACCGGTATTAACTGACGTATTTACTGAAGATAAAAAACAAAACAACGACTAAACAAAAACTCAACAAGAAGTTTATATTATGGATTCATTAGGTCTATTTGGTTATTCATTAGCTGGCATTGCATATTTAGTTTTTGCGCTACTGATTTTTGCTGCACGAAATAAGACAACGCTAGCTCGCTGGGTATTAGTTTCTGTATTAGTCACTGTTATTGCTAATGGGGTTGCGGCCTTACAAATAAAGTTAGGCTTTAGCTTGCAGTGGGCGATGCTGGCAGATGGCTTTAAAGTAGCTTGCTGGTCGTTATTAATTTTACTTTGTAACACAGAACAACGCTCTTTTCGGGCGGTTATTGCCAATTCACATATTCGTCAATATATCAAAATTTGGACCATATTAATGGTTGCTTGTTGGCTGGCAAGTGTCTTATTGAATTATTCCTATGAATATTTATTCCTACTTTTTATTGTGCTTAATTTATGGAGTTTAGTGCTACTAGAGCAGTTATACCGAAGTGCTGATTCACAAGTGCGCTGGGCTATTTGGCCGATGGTTATTGCATTAGCCAGCGTTGCGATTTTTGACTTTGTTTTATATGCACAAGCCACTATGGTTGACGGTATTGATTTTGATTTTTGGTTTAGTCGTGGCTTTATCTCTCTTATTGTTGTGCCTTTATTACTGATCAGTACTCGACGGATTCGTAATGGTGCGGTAAGAATTTTTGTTTCTCGACATGTTGTTTTTTATAGCTCAATGTTGATGATTGCCGGTATATATTTGTTGGTTATGGCCTTTGCTGGCTATGTTATTAACTACATAGGTGGAGAGTGGGGCAGCGTTGTTAGTATCGGTTTCCTAATGTTAAGTGCTTTAGTATTAGTCGCTTTATTTATTACCGAATCGTTGCGCCGGAAATTAAAAGTGTTTATAGCAAAAAACTTTTTTGCTAATAAATACGAATACCGCGATGAATGGTTAAACCTGATCGGAAAAATAGAAACCACCAATGCTGAAAGCTATTATCAAATGGCAACTCAAATAATGATGTCAAAAGTAAATGCTTATGCTGGCGCTATTTTGAAAAAAGTAACAGGTCAACGTTTTAGTGTTCAATATTCTGAAAAATTGCTTCTAGATGATGCCTTTAATCAGCAACTGGTCGAGTGCAGTCTTTTTTGTCAGCGCCAAGGTTGGATTATTGATGTTGAAGAATATCGCCAAACACCAACTGTTTATCCTGGCTTATCTCTGGACTTATCATTGTTCGATACCAAAAGTATCAGAATTATAGTCCCTATTTTTATTGGTAAAGCATTCTATGGGATGTTTATTTTAGCGGGAAAAAATCAAGTTAAGCAATTAAATTGGGAAGACAGAGACTTACTTTTCGCCATATCAAAACAGTTAGGAAATTTCGTTTCTTTACATGAAGCTAATGATAAATTAGCAGAATCAAAACAGTTTGATGCCTTTAACCGTATGTCCGCTTTTTTGGTGCATGATTTGAAAAATGTTCAAGCTCAGTTAGCACTTATTACCTCTAATGCAGAAAAACACCGGGATAACCCAGAGTTTATTGCTGATGTTTTTGAAACGGTAGAGTCAGCGACAGAACGCTTATCTAAAGTGCTTTCGCAATTACGTAATAAGCAAGCAGCTCAATCTAAAAGTGAGTTGGTTGATATCTCAGCAATCATTAACAGTGTAATAGAGCAGAGAAATATTGAGTTACCTAAGGTGACCTTTGATAAAATCAACCATTGCGAAATGGCTATTGATAATGAAACGTTTCATTCAGTGCTCAATCACTTGATACAGAATGCACAGGAAGCGACAAGCAAAGATGGCTGGGTTAAAGTAGAACTTACTCAGATAGAAAACCACATAGGCATTAAAATTTCTGATAATGGCTGCGGTATGTCGGCAGACTTTATTAATAATCGACTATTCAAACCTTTTGATACCACTAAAGGTAATGCGGGTATGGGCATTGGCGTCTTTGAAGCCAAGCAATTTGTTGAAGGTATTGCCGGAATAATTAAAGTCGAGAGTATTGAAAATAAAGGCACTGTTTTTATAATAGACTTACCAATAAATCCAAGTTTATAAATGATATATTACGGTGGAATACAGATCCTGAAATAAATTCAGGATGACGTTCATGGATTTAGGATGACGTACGCGGAATCAGGCAGGCGTGCGTGGACTTAGGACGATGTACCTGGATTCAGAGCGACGACAGGTAAAGTTGTTTTCCCCGTCATGCTGAACTCGTTTCAGTATCCGGGTTGAGATCCTGAAATAAATTCAGGATGACGTAAGTGGATTTAGGATGACTTTCATGGATTCAGGATGACTTTCATGGATTCAGGATGACGCTCGTGGATTCAGTATAACGTATGTGGTCTCATGACGGCGATAGGTAAGGTTGTTTTCCTCTGTCATGCTGAACTCGTTTCAGTATCTGGGCTGGGATCCTGAAATAAATTCAGGATGACGTTCATGAGTTCAAGATGACGTTTGTGGATTCAGGCTGACGTTCGTGGATTCAGAATGACATATGTTGTTTCAGAACGACGATAGGTAAGGTTTTTTCCGTCATGCTGAACTCGTTTCAGTATCTGGGTTAAGATCCTGAAATAAATTCAGGATGACGTTCATGAGTTCAGGCTGACGCTCGTGGATTCAGAATGACATATGTGGTTTCATGACGACGATAGGTAAGGTTGTTTTTCCCCGTCATGCTGAACTCGTTTCAGTATCTGGGCTGGGATCCTGAAACGAGTTCAGCATGACGTTCATGAGTTCAAGATGACGTTTGTGGATTCAGGCTGACGTTTGTGGATTCAGAATGACATATGTTGTTTCAGGACGACGATAGGTAAGGTTTTTTCCGTCATGCTGAACTCGTTTCAGTATCTGGGTTAAGAACCTGAAATAAATTCAGGATGACGTTTGTGGATTCAGGATAACGTTTGTGGTTTCAGAGTGACATTCGTGGATTCGGAATGACATATGTTGTTTCAGGACGACGATAGGTAAGGTTTTTTCCGTCATGCTGAACTCGTTTCAGTATCTGGGTTAAGATCCTGAAATAAATTCAGGATGACGTTCATGAGTTCAGGCTGACGCTCGTGGATTCGGAATGACATATGTTGTTTCAGGACGACGATAGGTAAGGTTTTTTCCGTCATGCTGAACTCGTTTCAGTATCTGGGTTAAGATCCTGAAATAAATTCAGGATGACGTTCGTGGTTTCAGGATAACGTACGTGAGTTCAGGATGACGATTGTGGATTCAGGCTGACGATAGGTCAGGTTTTTTCCCGTCATGCTGAACTTGTTTCAGTATCTGGGTTGAGATCCTGAAATAAATTCAGGATGACGTACGTAGATTGAGTACGGCGTTCATGAATTCAGGATCACGCGCTCAAATAAAGCGTATACATAATAAAAGGGTTTTAGTCGTATGGAAAAGTTACTGATCATTGATGATGATAAAGGAATACAAAAGCAACTTAAGTGGAGCTTATCTGATTATGAGGCTGTATTAGCTGGAGATCGTGAAAGTGCTATTGCTGCAGTACGTCGCTTTGAACCCAAAGTTGTTACGCTTGATTTAGGTTTGCCGCCAGATGAAGCTAATGCTACTGAAGGTCTAGCGGCATTACAGGAAATTTTGACCATAGCGCCTCATACTAAGGTGATAGTGATCACCGGCAATGATGATCGTACTAATGCGTTAAAAGCTATTTCGGCGGGTGCCTACGACTTTTATCAAAAGCCAATAGATGCTGATGTGATCAATGTCATTATTGCTCGGGCTTTTAGTGTTTCGGCAATTGAAGACGAAAACCGTAAGATGCGTCAAGTTGCGGGTAGTGATATTGGCATTATTGGTAACAGTGAAGCTATTGACCGTCTCCGCATGATGGTAAAGCGTATTGCGCCAACACAAATAACAGCCTTATTACTGGGCGAAAGCGGCACAGGTAAAGAAGTAACCGCCAATGCTGTGCATATTGCCAGTGAGCGCAGTAATAAGCCCTTTGTTGCCATTAACTGTGCTTCTATCCCTGAAAACTTATTAGAAAGTGAATTATTTGGTTTTGAAAAAGGAGCTTTTACCGGGGCTCATCGTGCGACTAAAGGCAAAATAGAGTGTGCAGAAGGCGGTACATTATTTCTTGATGAAATTGGTGATATGCCCTTTAGCTTGCAAGCAAAACTATTACGCTTCTTACAAGAAAAAACGATTGAACGCCTTGGTGGTCGACAAGAAATTAATGTTGATGTTCGAGTCGTTTGTGCAACCAATCAAAACTTAGAACAAATGGTTAAAGATAAAACTTTCCGTGAAGACCTATTTTATCGCGTTAGTGAAATAACCTTAAATATACCCCCACTTCGTGACCGAGATGAAGACGTATTAATTCTGGCTCAATATTTTTTACAGATGTACGCACTTGAATATAAACGTAATGTAAAAAGTTTTTCAGAAGACGGTTTAAGTGCTATTAAGGCTCATAAATGGCCGGGTAATATTCGTGAGTTACAAAATAAAGTAAAAAGTTCGGTAATTATGACGACTGGCACACAAGTGACTGCCTTTGACTTAGGTTTTTTTGATCATACGAGTACTGAACTTGGGCTGTCTTTGAATTTGCGTTCGGTGCGAGAAAAAGCAGAGTCACTGGCTATTCAAAAAGCTTATGCGTTAGCCGAAGGCAATATGTCAAAAGCTGCAGAATTACTGGGTGTTACTAGACCAACATTGTATTCATTAATTGAAAAATATGGCCTAACAATTAACGAAACCTAGCTGATGTGAAGATATGGAGAAGGTTTTGTTATAAAATCTTCTCCACTAATTAATGATGTTAACTCTTATCGTTTTCACTACTTCGTTCAGAATTAGTATCGGCAATTGTATCAGCCGTTAGCTCTGAGTTAGCTTCAATACTTTCATCGATATTACTTTCAGCATATAAACGACTCTTCTGCTTAAGGAGTTTATCAACATAACGCGCCATTTTAATTTTCTGCTTAATCGACGACTCTAATATCTCTTCTACTTCTCTTAATATTTCTTTCATGTTTTCAACATTCTCAGTTGAATTCACGATGAGCTGTGCGCTTGCCTGGCTAGGTTCATTACTGGCTAATTGTACTTTATGAAGTGAACCGGTTAACTCTACTTGCATCTCTAACGCGACTTCGTTAATTGCGTCAACATCAATACAAGTCAGCTCTTCTAAAAACCCAAACAATAATAAACGGTCAACAAAAATATTGATTTTTCTTGGAACGCCTAACGTTTTTTCATGAATAACATTAAAGCCTTCATCTGAGAAGAGTGCCTCTTTAATACAACCCGCTTGCTGCAATCTATGATTAATGTATTCTTTAACTTCGTCACTTGTTAGTGGCTTTAAATGCGCAGATGCAATAATACGTTGACGAAATTGCTCCATATTAGGCGCTTGAATAATATCTTTAAGCTCTTCTTGTCCGAGAAGAAAACTTTGTATTAATGGCTTATTATCCAGTTGAAAATTAGATAACATGCGAAGTTCTTCAACCGTTTCTATCGGTAAATTTTGTGCTTCATCAACAATCAACAAAGCGCGCTTACCTTGGCGATTCAAATCAATAAGAAACTGTTCAATTGACTGTAGTAACTCAGCTTTGCTTTTACCTTTAACCGAGATCTTAAATTCAAAAGCAACAAGTTCAAGTAATTCCTGCGGGTCGAGCTTAGTCGTGACAAGTTGAGCGGCAACAATTGAATCGTCAGCAATATTGTTTAAAAGGTTACGCGCTATTGTTGTTTTACCCGTGCCTATAGGCCCAGTAACTACAATAAAACCTTCGCCTTGATCTAAGCCATATTGTAAATAAGACATTGCTCTTTGGTGGTTGCTTGACGCGAAAAAGAAACGTGGGTCGGGACTTAACTGAAAAGGACGCTCTTTAAAACCATAATAATTTTCGTACATACTGCTAAAAACCTTTACTGAATTTGAGGGTGATTCTGTCTTCCTCATAATTGAATGATTGCGTCGTAGAACTGCGGTTAAGATGGCTTACACCTAATTTAACGGTCAGTTTACTATTTAAGGATTTGTCATACTCAAGACTATAACGTCGGTAGCGATCTTGACGGCCATTATCTTGTGCAAGTAAATAGTGGGTGTCAGTATATTCAAGTATGAGATTTATATTTGATTTACCACTCACTTTGCGTTTAATCGCAAACGATGCCTTTTTATTTTCATCTTGGGTACGGGTATTTAAATTTTCGCGGGTCAATTTTGATAGCTCAACGCTGAAAGTGGTTCGCGGTAGTGCTAATTCCGAAGACCACTGTAACTCTTTGTTTAATGAAAGGCCCAAATCTTCCACTAAAACAAAATCATTTAAGTTAACTAGCTGATAATTATCAAAATCGATATTATCATTATTATTGACAAAACAGGTTGAAGAGTCAGCTATATCACCTTGTGGGCACCAAAAGCTACCTAAGGCGACACTTTCATAATTATTACGGGTAAATGCTTGAACCTCTTCGACATAAGTAATGGTATTGGTTAAACGCTTGTTTTTATGTACAAAGTCAAACCCATAACTTTCTCCGTAAAAGCGTTGGCCGTAATCAACTATTAAGGTTGTTCTTTGACTAGGCTCCCAGCGAATTGTGGCCGCAGCATAGTCTTGTTGTTCTTTACCATCGAGGTCTAATTGAGTACCAGTAGGTGTGTTATAAGATAGGTCTAATAGGAGCCTAGGACTTATTAACCAGCGTAAGCCGCCACCATAAGAGTCTGACTCAAGTGATGAACTATTATCAACAAGATCACCTTCATTAGTTTCATCATAATATCGTATAAACGGGGTTATCTTATAACCCGTAATCAAACCGATTTTAACTTCGCCTTTGAATAACTGTCCGTCTCGGCCTTGATTAGTCGCATTAGAATATTCAGATGACGCATCCCAATATACATTTCGTGCAGCAGAGCCATTTTCACTCAAAAACTTTACCGCATAGCCTTCTCGTTCACCTATACCGTCCTGTGATTTAGTTGTTTGGTATTGAATTCCCGAAGCAACAATAAAATCACTATTATTAATCGTGTATTGTAAACCACCCGAATAATTTTCAACTCTAATGGTGTCACCAGAAACAATATCTGCAAGCGCATTACGGGAATTATTACGTGCTTGGTTTGATATTGCAGCACTACCGATTAAAGCAAGTCCTTTAGGACCTAACTTTAAGCGAAAAGAACTGTCCAAGGTATGATAGTCATCATCGGTATCATGGTCATGGGTGTACATTGCATAAAGACTTTTTGCATCAAAGGTAAAATCTAATTTTTTTGATGAAAACAGTGTACTTAATTCAACACCTGTTTGACTAACTAAACTTGCTGTTGTGTCGTTAACAGATAAATTAACATTATCAGTATAGGTTTCATCAATAATCAACTGTGGTGTAAACTGCCATTCCCCTGCGAAAGTATTTGCAGATAAAATGGCAAAGATTACTGCAGCTAATACTGTCTTATTTAGTGCCGTATCCATAACCATAATAGCCATACATATCCTTGTGAGATCTGATTGCTTTGTTTAGCACTAAACCCAGTGCTAAATCTTCGTTGAGGTTTTCTGTCGCTTTTTCAATATCTGCTAAGAGCGTTTTTGATTCTTCAACTACGACCAGCGCTTGGCCCATTAAGTTGGCTAAGACCATCGTTTCTGTAACGCCAATTAACGGTGGACAGTCAAATATTACAATACGGTCAGGGTAGCGCTCTGCAAGTTCTTTAGCTAAAGACTCCATACGGTCACTGGCGAGTAATTCATTAGAAAGATGATGAGGTTCACCTGCAGGTATTATTTTAAGCTTATCAATATTGGTACTGTAAATTATTTCAGAAATATCGTGCTTCTCACCTAGTAAGTATTCAATCAAGCCAGGGACTTGCTTAAAACCTAATTCTCTATTTATGCTTGGGCGTAGAACATCGGCGTCAATTAATAACACTGTTTTATCTTGTTCTAAAGCAATACTGAGCGCAAGGTTGATTGAGATAAAAGTTTTGCCTTCATTCGGCTTAGAGCTACTTATCATAACCAAATTACTGTTTTTAAGCGTTTTAGAGCCAGAGCCAAAGGCATTATTTAAGAGCTTACGTTTAATTTGACGAAACTCATCTTTAATACTTTTTCTGGTACCGTTATCAATTAAAAAACCACGACTTTCAAGATCATTCTTATTAAGCACTAAAACATCATTATTTTCAGAATTTACTGGAGCTGTCGAGCTATCAACTGTTTTAGTTGGTTTATCAATCGTTACATTGTCAGTAACAACCGGTGTTTTGTCTTGTTGAGCCATCTTTTGTTTAGCTAGTGCTTTTTCTATGGTACTCATAAATTAAAAATCCTATGTATTGGCGCTTGTATTGCATCCGGAAATAACGAATAAGCGATAAAAAAGCATAATATTAAAATTAATAAGCTGTTAG
Source organism: Colwellia sp. BRX8-5 (assembly GCF_014077325.1). Taxonomy (NCBI): domain Bacteria; kingdom Pseudomonadati; phylum Pseudomonadota; class Gammaproteobacteria; order Alteromonadales; family Colwelliaceae; genus Colwellia; species Colwellia sp. BRX8-5. The sequence continues at coordinate 4,785 of NZ_JACGVR010000045.1, read as the reverse complement.
AGACAAAAAACAGTATCGTTTTGCGTTTATCTTTACTTTGTAGACCTATATTTTCAGTAGCTGAAACAATACCAAAAATAGGAATGCCCGTTGCCCGAGCTACTTGACTGCCTGAAGTTACAATAGGGTTAATTTGGCTGAATAAAAATGAAAGTCCTAAACCAACACCAACGCCCAAAAAGGTTACCACAACATAAAAAAGCATACGTTTTGGTCCCGCGGGTTTTAAAGGTACTCGGGGCGGATCAATAACCTTGAAATTTATTTTACTGGTCGTTTCATCAGCGGACTGACCAATTTGAGCTTTTTCTCTACGTTCAAGTAAGGTTTCGTATTGCTTTTTAGTGATTTCGTATCCGCGATCAAGCGCTACTAATTCAGCTTCAATTTCAGGCAGGGTATGAATTTTGTTTTCAAGTTCTTTAACTACATTTCTATAATTATTTGCTCTTACTTCCATAGAGGCAACTTGACCTTCAAGTTGGTTTACTTGAATTTGAATATCTTGTATTACCGGGTTCTGGCTTATTGGCGTGTAGTCATTACCTGCCTCATTACTGCTTGTTAGATACTGTTCAATTTCATCATCTCTTTTCTTTGATAAGTGCTCAAGGCGACGTTGAACTTCTTTCACATCCGGATGTTGCTCGGTATACCTAAGCTGAAGTGAATCTAATTGTCCTTCTAACTCAGCAATACGATCATCAAAAGTAGTTTTTATGCTGTTCGAATCAACAATATTATTTTGTTGATTAGATTCTGACGTTGAAGATTGTGTCAATTTAGCTTTTGATTCAGCTAATTGTGTTTTTGTTTCTAGCAAAATCAGTTCAATAGTTTTTAATTGTTCTTTTGAGTTATTTAGCTTTTGGTAATAACCACCGTACTGGTTAGGCAGCACTTCACTATATTTTTGTTTGAAATTAGTTAAACGTGCTTCAGCTTTTAATAGACGATTCTCGTATTCATTAATTTGACTGTCGATAAACTTTTGAGCAGAATCCGAATCTTTACGGTTATCACCACGAGTATTTTCAATAAAAACAGTCAATACTGATTGCACAACATCACGAGCCATTGTGGGGTTTTGATCAGTAAACTTTATATTAAAAATATTTTGTATATTTCCACCTGTTTTATTTATGGAAATACCGTTTTTTAAACGTTTAATTAAATTATCAAATTCTTGTGGTGTATTCGCTTGAACATCTAAGTCAGTCATTCTCGCAATACGCTCTAAGTTGGGGCGGCTTAGCAAGGTTGATACCATTTGACGAATTTGTAAATCTGGATTAGTTTCAACCGTCATTCCCCTAAGTAAAGGGCTAAGAATAGACTGAGTATCGGCAAATACACGTGCTTCTGATTCATAGGTGTCTTGTAGTTGTGAAACAACTAACCAACCTAAAGGGCATATGAGCCAAGTAGCTATCATAAGATATCGTCGTTTTATCCAGATACCTTTTAAATAGTCTAAAATTTGTTCGAGTACTTCTTGCATTCTTGACCTCTAAAACGGGGAAACAATAAAATAATTTTTAGTTAAATGTTAAAACCAAGTTTCTGGGATTACAATAATATCGCCGGGTAAAACATCAACGTTGGCACCGATTTCACCATTTTTAATTAAATCTTCAATATAAATTTCGTACTGTTTCTGTTTGCCATTTTCAACACGCACTAAAACCGCGTCATTACCATCAGCAAATTCAGTTAAGCCACCCACTTGAATCATTACATCAAGTAGTGTCATTTGTTGTATGTAGTTAATTGATTTAGGCTCTGAAGCTTCACCTATAACGCGAATTTGTTCACTAAACGGGCCCACAAAATTATTAACAGTGACAGTAACTACTGGCTCTCGTAAGTAAGTCGCTAAAATTTCTTCAATGGTACGGGCAAGTTCCGTTGGCGTTTTACCTGATACAGGGATATCTTCAACTAAAGAGGTGGTTATCATACCGTCAGGTCTGACAACAAATGTGCCGGAAACTTCAGGATTACGCCATACAAATATATTAACGACATCGCCTGCACCGATAAGATACTTATAAGAGTTAACATCAATCGTAGTAGATTGATGAACGGTTGCAGGGGGTAATGTTAATGTTCCACAACCTGAAATAATAAAGGCTAAAATTAATAGTGTTGCCGTTTTAAATTGACCGAACATATACTTTTCCATGGTTCTAACCTTCTTTATAGATCGAATTTATTAGATTAATACTAAGTTATCAGATTGTATGTGATTTTTACAACGGTTGCACAACATTTAATAAGTGTAAAACATTTGTAATTTTTGTTACCATCTCATTTGATTATATTTATTGGACTTCTAAGTCAACGGGCTATACTGAAAACCACGAATGAGTGAGTTGATTTTTATGCCATCAAAGGGAATAATTATTTAATATGTCTAGCCCAAAGTTTCGAGATCTATCCTCAGGTAGTAAATCTTTAGTTATTATCGAGCTGATTTTTTTTGCTGGTTCGTTGTTACTAACTGTCTATTTAAATAGTGTGTTTTTATTTGTTGAACACCAAAAAATCCCTACTAATTTACTAGTTATTTGCGCGATTGTTTTCGCTCTAATGGTACAACTATCGTTATTAGCTCTAGGTTTATATAATTCGAAGCTGCGTGAAAATTATCGTGGTATTGTCAGGCGCTTGCTTGTTTCAGTAGCGATTGGCTTCTTTATTGTCACCTTAATTAATCCCTTATATGGTCAACACGCTTTAAAAATTGAATTACTTGCACTGGCGGCATTATTTAGTCTTATTATTGATAGTGCTTTTCGTTATTTTACCCTGCAAGTTGACTTTTTTGGTTTCAGTAAAAGAGTGGTATTAGTGCTTGGCGCCGGTGATCGAGCCTCTATTATCGAAAAACGTATGCGTCGAGATGTCGACAGGCAAGGGTTTTATATGCACGGCTTTGTTATTATGCCAGGTGATACGGAAACAGGCATAGTAAACGAAAATCGTATTGCATTAGACGGTTCTCTGGTTAATTATGCACTAGAGCATGGTATCGACGAAATTGTTGTTGCTAGTGATGAACGTCGTGATAATTTACCGGTTGATGAACTTTTTGCCTGTAAAATACGTGGCGTAGAAATTACCGAAATTCTCGATTTTATCGAGCGTGAAACAGGCCAAATTGCCGTAAACCTTATTTATCCAAGTTGGGTGATCTATTCAAATGGTTTTGCTTCAGGCAACCATTTACGCAATACCTTAGATTGGGTTTTTAACGCGGCTATTGCTATTGCTTTAACCTTAGTTACTTGGCCAGTTATGCTAATAACAGCCATTCTTATTAAATTAGACGAAGGCATGAAAGCCCCTATTTTTTATTTGCAAGAGCGCGTTGGCTTAGACGGACAAGCTTTTAATATTTATAAATTTAGAAGTATGCGAATCGATGCAGAGAAAAATGGTGCTCAAATGGCCTCTGAAAATGATGATCGCACCACGAGTATTGGTAAATTTATTCGTAAATACCGTGTCGACGAACTACCACAAATACTCAATGTAATACGTGGAGATATGGGCTTTGTTGGCCCGCGTCCTGAACGTCCTGAATTTGTTCAGCAGCTTATTAAAAACTTACCTTACTACAACGAACGTCATAATGTTAAGCCAGGCTTAACAGGCTGGGCACAATTAAAGTACCCTTATGGTTCAACAGAAGAAGATTCATTAGAGAAGCTTAAATATGACTTGTATTACATAAAGCACCGTAGCTTTATGTTGGACTTATTAATTTTAATTAGAACCGTTGAAATTGTTTTGTTTGGTAAAGGAAGATAAATAAAATGCTCTCTCTACTTGCTGTGAGTAATATTATATTGGAACAAGGGTTATATTTGTGAGCCAAATTATTAATGCGATGACAGTCGATGTTGAAGACTACTTTCACGTATCTGCGTTTGAAAATACTATTGCTAAAACCGATTGGGAAAAAACGCCCTTACGTGTTGAACATAATACTTATCGGTTACTTGAATTATTTGAAAAACATAATGTAAAAAGTACTTTTTTTACATTAGGTTGGGTCGCAGAACGTTGCCCTAATTTAATTAAAGCGATAGTTGACCAAGGACATGAGTTAGCAAGTCACGGATATGCACATCAGCGCATTACTGAAATGAGTAAAGACGATTTTGTTACTGATGTTGTAAAAAGTAAAAATATTTTAGAGCAATTGTCTGGCACGGAAGTTATAGGTTATCGTGCGCCCAGTTTTTCACTTAATGATACTAATACATGGGTTTATGAAAAATTAATTGAATTAGGCTTCCAATATAGCTCGAGTACTTATCCCATTCAACACGACTTATATGGGGTGCCGAATTGGCCTCGCTTTATACATGAACGTTCAGAAAGCTTTGATGAGCAAAAAATAATTGAAATACCCATACCAACCCTGCGTAAGAATAATATCAATACAGGTATTGGTGGTGGCGGTTATTTTCGTTTATATCCATATTGGCTTTCTAAGAAACGTATTGATACATTCCACCAACAGGAACAAAAACCTTACAGCTTTTATTTTCATCCTTGGGAGATAGACCCTGACCAACCGAGGGTGAAAGACGCACCACTAAAATCAAAGTTCAGACATTATATTAATTTATCTAGAATGGAAGGTAAGTTAGAGCGACTTTTAAAAGATTATAAGTGGAATACCATGAAGAGTGTTTATTTAGATAACGACGTTAAATGATACGTGCTTATGCTTATGCTTATGCTTATGCTTATACTATTGCTATTGCTATT
>NZ_JACGVR010000051.1:0-16934 GCF_014077325.1 Colwellia sp. BRX8-5 | reverse complement strand
GTGTCTAACAAGTCCACTCTATTGTGTCCATAAAAAATAACTAAACTTAAATTGTTATAAGTTCCATATAAAGAATATAGAACAAGAGGAACAAAAAAATAAAAATATTTCTTAGTAAAAAGTAAATAATCGGTTTTTAATAGCAAGTCAGTCTGTACGATTTCTCGCTTATTAATAGTAAAAAAAAGGGCAACAATACTCATCGTAAGTAGATAATCCAAAACGCTAAGCGGTACAATTGTACTATCTATTACCTTGCTAAAAGGTAATAGATATAGAAACAAAATAGATCCAAGGAATATAACAAGAGGTATTACAAATGGTATAAATGGAAGGTGTTTTTCACTTTGCTGCTTCATATAGAATTGTAATTTTTTACTCATCTAAATTTCCTAATCGATGTCAAAGTAGCTCCGATATTCACAGCTCTTTCACCTCTAACCTCGGCTTTCCCTCCCATTAAAATACTATTCTCTTTATATACACCTTTGACTAAACTATTAGCGGCAAGGACGCTATTTTTCAAAATATGTGTAGCGGGTAAAATCGTAACTCTATTTGCTATCCAACAGTTATCACCAATAATAACCTTACCACTTCGACTGGCATGATTGGGAGCATTGGGATTATGCTCGAGTGACCAAACATTTACTTGTGGTGAAATATCTACATTAGTGCCTATTTCGATGCCATCACCTCGTCCATCGAGGATGCTATTAAAGTTTATATTGGTATAGTCACCAATTTTAACATTACGAATATCTAAAATTCGAACACCTAAACCTATAGATGCTTTTCGACTTATATTTCCCTTTGACAATAAAGAATAGAAAAACATACGAAAATATCGAGAAGGTATTTTATTAAGAATATGATTTATAAAATAAAAAACAATTCCTTTTAAAAACTCATTCATTTTAAAACCTTATTTTTATAGAATATTGCTATTTTGATTAAATGACCTAAATGACTTAGAGTATAGCCAAAATAATTCTTGGCAATTTTTCTATATTCTTTATAGCCTTCAAGACGTAACCTATCACTGACGCCACCATCCCTTTGGGTTGCTATGAATTCGGATAACCCAATGTAATTAGCAGACTTTAGTCCTCGCATTAGTAATTCCACATCCATGCCTATTTTAAATGTAGTATTAAATAAACCAAATTTTTTATAATACGCCATCGTTAGAAAAGAAGAACAATGGCTGAAAGGCACACTAATACACCAGCTTAATTTATTATCATTTTTTATTTGTTTACGACCATCAATCGTTATTTTATTTGTATGACCATAAATCACACTTTGAGCATGATCTCCAAGATTAATATAGCTGCTCACAATGCTTTTAAATGAATCCTTTTCATAATAATCGTCTGCGTTAATCAACCCAACTATCTGCCCAGAACAACATCGAATACCTTTATTAAAAGCATCACTTATACCCTGATCGCTTTCACTGACCCAATAATCAATCCCACTAGTATACTTTTTTATTATATTCAAAGTATTATCAGTAGAACCACCATCAATAACAATGTATTCAACATTATCATAATCTTGGTTTAGAACACTTAGTATCGTTTCCTCAATATGTTTTTGTCCGTTATAAACAATAGTCACAATTGATACTAAAGGTTTGTCACTTCTAGTCTGTTTAAAATACCCCTGTGTTCTTAATCCACCCTCCGCTAACCTATATTTATTTTCAGGTAAGAAAGAGACTGATTCAAACGTATCTGCATCCGATGAGGCAACGTAGGATTTCATCCTAGTAAGTAATTTAGTAGTACTAAATTCATTATTTAAAGACTTAATTTCACTCATTAATTGATCCTTACAATTTCTTATCGATCTGAACAGTATTAATAAAATCTCCAAGAAATTTATTATTAACAAACTTGCACAATAGAGATGTACTCCTTGATGAAGCAGAAAGAATGATAACCAACTAAAACAAACGATTTAAACCACTCAAAAATAAAATTTTTCTAACAATTCGGTTATGAAAATCCCTTTGATTGATCAGATTAAATAGCCATAGTCTACCATTAGGCTGGTTGGATAAAAAAATACTTCGCATCGCAGAAACATGTTTACTAAAATCAACAGATGATAAACCAGTATTATGTTGACGATACTTAATACCATCCACACCGCTAAAATAATACTCATATTTTTTTGCTAGTCTCAATTTAAAGTCCCAGTCTTCATATAAATTAAGACTCTCATTAAAACCACCCACTATTTTGAACATATCCTTTTTAATAAGAAGGTCCCTAGAAAAAGGAATTGCTCTATACAACATCCCTCTATAAATATCACCATCAACTGCATTTGATTTATCAATTTTTTTAGTTATAGGTTGTAGTTCTTCAGTAAATGTCGTAAAACTAGAATATGCGACTATATCTTTGTTGCCATGTTTAACAAATACATTATATTCAGATTGGATTTTATCAAAATAAAACAGGTCATCTGGATCTAATGTAGTGATATATTCGCCTCTAGCATAATCAACACCACGGTTTCTAGAATAGGAAACTCCTTTGTTTTTTTCATTTTTAAAAATAGTTAAATTATCTATTTTCTTTACCAAAGAATTCAAAAGCCCCCAAGATCCATCTGTAGAAAAATCGTCAACGACAATAATTTCAATATTTGAGTATGTTTGGTTTAACACACTTCCGATGCATGCCTCTAAGTATTGTTCATTATTATAGTTGGGAATAATGACGGAAATAAGAGGATCTGTATATTCATTCATAATCGGCTATCCCACCTTGATAAAAATTCTATTCATGAAAAATAAAAAAGTAAAAAACGAAAGAAATAATGATGAAAAATCTGGTATTACAACTGAGAATGGAATTACAACAAATGCTATTTCTACAACCGATATTGGTCGAGAAATTAACCTTCTGCTTGCGCAAAACTCATTCCACTTATTCATATCACTATTCAAATTATTATCACTTTTATTGTTACTTACCGGCTTTAAAACACTATTTATGTGCATGATGCCCAAATAACCACTCCAAATAAGTATAATGACTACCGATAAATAATCATCTTTCATATAAAACCAAACAGCAATAGCTAAAAAACCAAAACTATGAGCTAAAAAATCACATAATGCATCTAGGTATTTCCCGTGAACTGTTTGAATTTCATTTAGTCTAGCTAACTTCCCATCAACACAGTCTAGGGTAGTTGATAGCAACATCAGAATTAGTGCGATAACAGGATAACCGAAATACAAAACAATAAGAGCAAGCACGAATGTATAAAGAGACCCAAATGAAAAATGGTCTGGTGTTAACTGACGCACATAACGAGACGTAAATTTTGCAATAGGTATAGCAAACACATCAAAAAAAATGACGGTTATCCATGCATCTTGAGGCTTTAAAAATTTATTTTTTTCCATTATATTTCCATTATATTTCCATTAAGGATTTAATTTAAATTCTTTTTTCTAAAAAAAGAGCATCTCCAGGATTAGACCTACCATTGATAACGTCGTTCATATGTTCAGAAACAGAACTAGCATTAACTGCATTAGCATTACTTAAAGTTAAATTGTCTCTAAATTGGGTATTAACAGCAGCAGGACATAAGCAAAAAACGCTAAACCGACCATTGGATAAACATTTAGTAAATGTAATAACTCCTGTCAGGATAAGATTCATAACCTACGGTAGCAGATATATTTATTACAATACATTTTCAATTTTTCCAATGCATTTTTACTACGAAGGTAAGTTCCCACAAAATTTACTTTTATATCCTTAATCCAAAGTGCACTATCAGAATGTAGTAAACGTTTTGGGTAGATAACTCGAGCATTATTGATAAGTACATCAATTTTGTTATTAAAAAAAAATTTTAATTGAAAGTTAATCTGTAACGTCAAACTCAGAACGCGACGGTGTAATCACTTTATATTCTTGCTCAATTTTTTTAAGATTTTGAGCAAGATCACCACCACCATCTATTAATATGGCCTTCACTCAATTTTCTCTGGATTTTTATGTTCATCAGAATTTTTTATTAAGTCTGCATATTGACTATGAATTTGTTTTTTTAGGTTTGTTGTACTTACTCCTTCACCGTAAGGGAAGTAAAAAACCTTTACATCTAAATCTCTCAAATAATCATATTTTCCCTTCCAGTCATCACCTACAACAAAAATATCAATATTTAAATCTTTCACCCTCTCTGTATGCTCTAATGATCGTTGAGGTATGACCACCTGAGGGTGTTTCAAGGCTTGTACTATAGCTAATCGCTCTTCAAATGGTATTGCTGGAGGTTTTTTATATGTACACACTAGTTCATCGGTGCTCACCCCAATAATTAATGTATCACCTAATCCAGCGCCATATTCTATCATTTTCAAATGATTACTATGAAAAAGGTCAAAGGTTCCTGAAACATAAACTACAGTTTTTTTCATAATTTTCCTTAAATGTATTTGTTATTTTGCATATAAATAAAATGCTTAGTAATATATTTTTAAAAAGAGTCTAAACGGTAAAAGTAATGCTTTGGTTTGCATCCAAAAGACTGCACGTAATTTACTATTCATTGCGTTGTATAAGTATGAAGCAATTATTTGTGCAATTAAAGTAGCAATAGCAGCCCCATAAATACCATATTTTGGAATTAGAATAAAATTCAAAAATATATTTATAATAGCACCAGCAAGAGTTCTATAAAAATAGTATTTCTGTAAGTTTTCAGCCACAAACCACTTACTACTAGCTACACCTAAAAAGACGAAAACGGCAGACCATATATGGATTTTTAGGACACCAATAGCACTATTATATTGAGAGCCATAAAGAAGGTTTATAACATCATCACTTATAAATGTAATAGGCAGTGCTATAATAATAGATAACCATGCCATTAAATCATACAGCTTTTGACATCGCGAAAGATACAAAGTTTTTGAGGTCTCTTTTGCATTTAATATTGCAGGAAATAATGACGATGCAATCACTACAGGAATAAAATACCAAACTTCACTTAATCTAACTGCTGCAGCATATTGGCCAACAGAACCAGCATCAAGCATTTCTTTAATCATGACCTGATCTATTTTCATATACATAGTAATAACTAACCCACTCAAAATTAGTGGCCAGCTATCTTTCAGTAATGATTTAGCCATCTTTTTGTCGAAAGACCAAAAAAAGACTTGCAATTCATTTTTAAAATAAAAATAAATAAAACCACACGCTAGCACTAGGCTATCGAAAAGAATGACATAAGCGAAAGCAATTAAAGGGGCTTCATTTAAAATCAAGATAACTTTAATAATTGATGACAGCAAAAGAGAAGATACATTGCTATAAACAACATATTTACTTAACACTCTACTTTGAAAATAAAAATCTATCGTGTTGAAACTTTGAAAGATCGTCGCTGAAGCGATAATAAAAATAAGTAAATTAGTTTGGTGATCATTTGATTGAAAAAACACAGCGACAGCAAGTAATGAAAGCACTAAAATAGCACCAACCAATTTAAGTATAAACGTAGTACCTAAAAGTTTGTCTCTATGGCTTTCATCTTTCACTAACGCCCTTATAACAATTCCGTCAAGCCCTAATGTCGCAAATGTAGCAAAAAGAGCAACAAAACTTTGCGCATAACTAAATAGCCCAAATTGCTCAGGGCCTAAATAGCGAGCGATCCAAATACCAACGAAAAGGCCAAGAGTCATCCTTAATATTTTTTCACCAAGAAGCCATGAGGTGTTTTTTAAGTATTTCATAACACCTTGATTATTTTTTAAATTTGTTAATTTGATTTTTATATCCATTGAGATGCTTTCAATATCTCAAGTTATTTCGGTTATTTATAAACCAGTGATAAGCAGAGCTTAACCCATCTTCTAAAGAAACAGAGTATTCCCAACCCAGTGACTTGAGTCTGCCAACATTCATTAGCTTACGGGGTGCGCCATCTGGTTTAGTTACATCAAATTTTACATCACCTGTAAAACCTACAACTTTAGCTACAGTTTCAACCAACTCTTTGATTGTACAATCGACACCTGTACCAACATTAATATGGCTTAGCATAGGCTCTGTATTTTCATCATAAGTAGTTTTATCTAAATTCATAACATGAATAGATGCATCAGACATATCATCAACATACAAAAATTCACGCATCGGCTTGCCACTGCCCCATGCAATAACTTCTTTATCACCATTTAATTTTGCTTCATGAAACCGTCGCAAAAGAGCAGGGATAACATGACTATTTTCGGGGTGAAAATTATCATGTGCACCATAAAGATTGGTCGGCATGACACTACGATAATCTCGGCCATACTGTCGGTTATAGCTTTCACACAGTTTGATGCCAGCTATTTTAGCTACGGCATAAGGTTCGTTAGTTTCTTCAAGTGTACCGGTTAAAAGAGCGGTTTCCTTCATTGGCTGCTCTGCCAATTTAGGATAAATACATGAAGAGCCTAAAAATAATAATTGCTGAATATTTGCCAAGTGTGCGCTGTGTATAATATTGCACTGAATCATTAAGTTTTCATAAATGAAATCAGCAGGGTAAGTATTATTAGCAACAATCCCACCCACTTTAGCCGCAGCTAAATAGACTTGTTCTATTTTTTCAGCTTGAAAAAAATCAACGACAGCTTGCTGATTAGTTAAGTCTAACTCAGTCCGCGTGCGAATAATGATGTTAGTATAACCACTTGCTTCAAGCTGACGAACAATCGCCGACCCAACCATGCCACGGTGTCCAGCAACAAATATCTTAGTATCTAAGGCAAGCATACTCTTACCCCTGATTTTCAATTGACATAGCGACTTTATGACCGTGCGCTTTAAGTAGTGCATGTTGCTTTGCTTTACTTAAATCGTTCTGAACCATCTCAGCACACATTTCTTCTACGGTAATTTGTGGTACCCAACCTAATTTTTCTTTTGCTTTTGAAGGGTCACCAAGCAAAGTTTCAACTTCTGCCGGGCGGAAATAGCGTGGGTCAACACGTACAATAACATCACCAACAGTTAATGCTTGCGCGTTATCGCCAGTGATAGCTTTAACTGTCGCTATTTCATCAAGACCTTCACCAGTAAATTCTAATTCAATACCTACTTCTTTAGCTGATAATGATACAAATTCACGTACAGATATTTGCTTGCCCGTTGCAATAACAAAGTCATCGGCAGTTTCTTGTTGTAACATCATCCATTGCATACGCACGTAATCTTTAGCATGCCCCCAATCACGAAGTGCGTCCATATTACCCAGGAATAAACATTTTTCTAAGCCTTGAGAAATATTGGTAATAGCACGGGTAATTTTACGCGTAACAAAGGTTTCACCACGCCGAGGTGATTCGTGATTAAACAAAATACCGTTACATGCATACATACCGTAAGATTCACGGTAGTTAACAACTATCCAGTACGCATACATTTTTGCTACTGCATAAGGAGAACGAGGGTGAAAAGGGGTCGTTTCTTTTTGTGGTATTTCTTGTACTTCACCATAAAGCTCTGAAGTAGACGCTTGGTAAAATTTAGTTGTTTTTTCCATGCCTAAAAAGCGAATAGCTTCTAATAAACGAAGTGTGCCCATGGCATCTACATCAGCAGTATATTCAGGACATTCAAATGAAACAGCGACATGTGACTGTGCCCCTAAGTTATAGACTTCATCAGGTTGAACATCTTTGATAATGCGCGTTAAATTTGAAGAGTCGGTCAAGTCGCCGTAATGTAAAAAGAACTTTTGATTATTTTCATGATTATCTTGATAAATATGGTCTACACGCTCAGTATTTAGCGACGATGCACGTCGTTTAATACCATGTACTTCATAGCCTTTTTCTAATAATAATTCAGCAAGGTAAGACCCATCTTGGCCTGTAACACCTGTGATTAATGCTACTTTATTCTTTGTCATTTCTATTTCCTAAATCCTATGTACAAGATGTTATTTTCTTAACAACTCTAATAATTCATTTGTTTTTTCTTGCATTAAAGCGACATTACCTTTCGCTTCAACATTGAGTCTAACTACCGGCTCAGTATTTGATGTTCTTAGATTAAAGCGCCATTCAAACGTGTTTTCAGCATTTATCTCTTTAAAAGATAAACCGATACCGTCTGTATAATCGATGTCTACCGCTTGTTCTTTGTATTGCTCTAATACTCGTTCTATCGCTAACGTTGGATTGTCGAGTTTTGAATTAATCTCTCCTGAGCTAGGAAAAGCAGCAATACAATTTTTAACCATCGAAGATAACGTCTGTTTTTTAACTGATAATAACTCTGCAACTAATAACCATGGGATCATACCACTGTCGCAATAAGCAAAATCGCGAAAGTAATGATGAGCACTCATTTCTCCGCCATAAACAGCATCTTCTTTACGCATTCGCTCTTTAATAAAAGCATGACCTGTTTTAGACATAATGGCTTCGCCATTATTTTCTTTAATTATTTGCTCGGTATTCCAAGTTAGGCGCGGATCATAAATGATTTTTGTTGGTTTTTCACTTCCACCCGTATTTTTTTTCAAAAAAGCTTCAGCTAGTAAACCTACGATATAATACCCTTCGATGAATTCACCTGTTTCATCAAACAAAAAACATCTATCGAAATCGCCGTCCCATGCTATCCCCATATCGGCATTATGCTCACGAACCGCTTTAGCGGTATCTTCCCTATTTTCGATCAATAGTGGATTAGGTATACCATTAGGAAAATCACCATCAGCTTCGTGATGCACTTTAATCAATTCAATTGGGATGTTGAGCTGTTTAAACGCTACCTCTATTGCATCAACAACATGACCAGCAGCGCCATTACCCGAATTTACCACTAATTTAAGTGGGGTAATATTTTCAGGGGCTATGTATGTCATTAAGTGGTCAACATAAGCAGCCAAATTCGAAATTTGTGTATACTCCCCTTTTGGTGATGCTTGCGTAATAAGATCGCTATTTTTCCAAGGCTGACTTTCGGCTAGCGCTTTAATGGCATTTAAGCCTGTATCACCACTTATTGGCTTAGAATCTTCTCTGACAAATTTCATACCATTATAATTCATCGGGTTATGGCTCGCTGTTACTTCAACACCACCACACATGCCTAGATTTTTAGTAGCAAAATAGATTTCTTCAGTGCCCGTCATCCCTATATCAAATACGTCTACACCTTCATCTCGTAGACCATCTGAAAAAGAGAGTTTTAATGATTCTGAGGTTAAACGAATGTCACCACCTACTACAACTTTTTTAGGCTTTAAGTACAAAGCAAAAGCTCGTCCTATTCGGTAAGCGATCTCATCATTGAGTTCATCACCTAATTTTCCACGAATATCATATGCTTTAAAACAAGTAAGTTCAGTCATATATTTTCTCTTAAGTGTTGGTTTTACACGCGACCATATCGGTCTTCAAAACGTACAATATCATCTTCACCTAGATAGGTTCCTGACTGAACTTCAATCATTTCTAAAGGTAATTTCCCTGGATTTTCCAGCGCATGAATCACACCAATGGGTATGTATGTAGATTCATTTTCTGTCACTAAAAATGTTTTATCGCCATTTGTGACCTTTGCCGTACCTGACACCACTATCCAATGCTCAGCTCTGTGATGATGCATTTGAATAGACAGTTTCTCACCAGGCTTAACCGTTATACGTTTTACTTGATAGCGCGTTCCTGTATCAATAGAATCATATTTACCCCAAGGACGATAAACTTCACGATGATTCTTAAATTCGCTTCTACCTTCCGCTTTCAATTGCTCTACAATTCTCTTTACATCTTGTACTCTATCTTTACTAGCAACGAGTAAAGCATCTTTTGTGTCAACGATAACTAAATTGTCGATACCAACCGTTGCAATTAATCGTTCACTGCCTTGGATTAAGCAGTTAGTCGTTTCGTGTATAATGCTGTCACCAACCACGGCATTGCCATTAGAGTCTTTGTTGTTTACATCCCATAATGCAGACCAAGAACCAATATCACTCCAACCTGCATCTAATGGAACCACAACCGCATCCGCTGTTTTTTCCATTACCGCATAATCAATAGATTCATCAGGACATTTTTCAAAGGCACCTTTATCTATTCGAATAAAGTCTTCATCTTTTGAGGTGTTTGCCAAAGCACTTTCACATGCTGTATAAATATCAGGTCTAAATTGCTTTAATTCTTCTAAGTACCGACTTGCTTTCATTAAAAACATGCCGCTATTCCAATAATGCTCTTTCCCTTCAAAGTATTCACTGGCTATTTCTGCATTAGGTTTTTCAACAAAGGCATCGACTTGAAAGCCATGTTCGTTAACAGATTCACCACGCTTTATGTAGCCATAACCGGTATGCGCTTCGGTAGGTACAATACCAAAAGTCACAAGTTTACCCGCTTCGGCTAAAGGAATAGCTTTTTCGACAGCATCAACAAAAGCGCTTTCATTTTCAATAACGTGATCGGCAGCTAAAATAAGAATTAAAGAGTCTTTAGATGCCATTACTGTTTTTGAAGCTAAGGCAATTGCAGGCGCTGTATTACGGCCAACAGGCTCTAAGATAATTGAGCCAGATTGATTGATTTCACGTAATTGCTCAGCCACGATAAAACGGTGCTCTTCATTACAAATAACTACCGGCCGTTCAAGCGTTAACCCAGAAAGTCTTTGTAAGGTTTGCTGTAGCATTGTTTCATTGCCGTTTAAGGCTAAAAACTGCTTAGGGTATAACGAGCGACTAAGTGGCCACAAGCGAGAGCCTGAGCCCCCAGCCATTATAACGGGAGTGATCATTTATATTCCTTACTTTAAATTTGCAATCAAGTTATCAGCTTGTTTATTTTTCTGAAAATACCACTTGGTATGAATATGGACATCGTTATGAGCTAACAACGCCATTTCTGAAAACCAACGATAATCGTTATGTTGAGCAACGGGTAATGAAGCGATATCTCCATTAAAGATAACTTCATAAGCTAACACGACATAATGCGTTGTAAAGGCTTCTTCAGAAAAGTTATCCTCATAAAAATGCTGATAGACGCCCTTAAAATAGCTCGACGTTTTATCCATATCTAACTCTATTCTGAGTAAACGCGTATAGGCTTGTTCAATGGGTTCATCTTTTAAGACTCTGCCACCAGGCACAAACCATGCACCTTGTGCAGGTCGATTTACGCGTTTTCCTAATAATATATAACCTTGGGGATCTCGAACCAGTAAATCGATCGAGACTAATGGTGTTGAGGCAACAATGGTTTTAAAGGTATTTTCGGCTAACATCCGTATTATTTCTTTCCTATTCATCAATAAAACGTTGAATTAATTCAACATCTAAACTCTGATCTATTTTACACATGAGGCGAAAAACGTCATTTCTGAGACATTACGTAACGCTCGTAATTAACATTTATTCGTTTAAAATTTTTCACTTATAAGAGCTTAAACCGTAAACTTATTTCTATACCAATAGGTCCGTATATTAATGTCGGATAATTTATAGTTTGCATTTATTACTAATTTTTATTTATTAGTAATTGCGCGTATAAATTTCCGCCTACAAAGCCCATGGATTCCCGACAAGACAACTCGGGAATGACGGTATAGTCAAACTCGGGAATGACGGTATAGCTAAACTCGGGAATGACGGTATAGCCAAACTCGCGCCTACGGGTTATTTATCTGATTTATATTCGTAGTTAGCGTATCCGTAATAGCCATAGGCGTTACTGGCTTTTTTAAGAACGCCATTAAATACCACACCTTTTACATCGATACCGTTTTGTTCAAAACGTTGGCGAGCGTAATCTATTTCTTTAATGCCATTTTGACCAAAGCGCGTAACAAGTAGCATGCTTCCCGCATGGCCGCCAACAATGGCTGGATCTGTAACCGCTAAAATAGGGGGTGTATCAATAATGATAATGTCGTACTTAGTTTTTATTTCTGCGATTAATTTACTAAAATTGGCATGCATTAATAGCTCAGACGGGTTAGGGGGTACTTGACCCCGTGTAATAATGTCAAAACCTACTACATCAGTCGATTTAGTGACCTGCTCTAGCATTTGTTGGCCTGATAAATATTCAGACAAACCGTTTTTCCATGCAAAGCCAAAATGCTTATGGATATAGCCTTTACGCATATCAGCGTCTATTAACAACACTTTTTGGCCACTCTGCGCGAGCACCACCCCTAAGTTTGCTGATATGAAAGATTTACCGACACCTGGAGAAGGTCCAGAGATAGCAATAACATTATTTTTGGCTTCCATCATGGCAAAGTGCAGACTGGTACGCAGGCTACGTAATGCCTCTATAGATAAATCTGCTGGGTTATCTACGGCTAATACCTTTTTTCCTGCCTGATTTTTTCGTTTCTTACCACTAATTAAATCTGACAATTTATCTTGATAGGCTGAGAAAGGCACACTGGCATATACTGGCATGCCAATCGCTTCTATTTCACTTGGGTCTTCAACGCCTTTATGCAGTGCTTTTTGTATAAGTACTATCGCTATCGCTAACATACCGCCTAGCATAGTAGCCATAACTACAATTAATGCTTTTTTAGGTTTTACTGGCTTGGTAGTATTAACTTCAGCTACATCAATTATACGCACATTACCTACCGTACCGGCACGTACAATATCTAACTCTTGTACTTTACCTAGCAGCATCATATAAATTTCGTTACCTACTTCAACATCACGGGTCAGGCCTAATAGTTTTTGTTGCATTTCAGGTAAGTTAGATATTTTTTGTGCTAAGCCATCACGTTGTTTTTGTACGGCATCTATTTGTTCAACAATGCCTTGGTAGTTAGGATGGGTACGTTTGAACTTTCGAGACATAGCAAGACGATTAAGGTCAAGTTCTTGTAACTTGGTATCTAGCTCAACTATTTGCTCCAATACCCCTTGAGTTTCGAGGGTGATATTGACTGATTTTTGGTTTATTTGATAATCGTTAAATAAGGCTTCCGACACTTCTAATTGCTTTTTAATTTCAGGTAATTGTACTTCTAAAAAGTCCAGCGATTTTTTAGCTTCTGCTGAGTTTCTATCAACATTTCTACGTACATATATTTCAGCTGCTTTGTTTAATACATTTTCAGCGTAAGCAGGTGTTTGATGTTGCAAGCTTAAATTAACAATACCTGAGTCTGTACCTTTTTCGCTAGCACCAATGGCTGCCTGTAAATCAACAATGGTATTTAAACGATCTTTACGGATAACAGTAAATTCAGTACCTGCTCTTGCCGTTAACGCTTTAAGGGTAATACTGAAAATGCCATTAGTGAGTTCTTCGCCTACTTTACCTTGTAAAATCACTTCTTCATTTGCTGATAATAGTTTATAGGTATGATTTTCGCCAGCAAGCACTATATACTCAAGATTGATAGCGTACTTAGGCACATCAAAGCGGAATACATCAATTTTTTCACCACCCCAAGCGTAACTTACTGCACCAAAACTGGCGGGTGCCACCTCGCCTGTTTTTGTCGGGTTGAATATTCTAAAACTACGACCACCAATTACTGGGAATAATTTTGGCTTGGCAACAATATCTAATTTCAACGCATCAACGGCTTCGCCGATAACAGAGCGAGACTTTAACAATTCGATTTCTGTAATTGATTTAGAGCTACTTTCAAACATGCCGGCCATATCATCTAACCCTGGTACTGAACCACCACTTTCTTCTACTTGAATCATTGCCGTTGCTTGATAGATAGGCGTTGAAAACATGGCGACAGCAACGCCTACCAGCATAAAGATAGCTGTGATAATACAGATAAAAAACTTACGATCGACTAACGCGCCAAAGAGAGACATTAAGTCAATTTCGTTCGCTGGTGCATTGTTGCCTTGCTGATTTTTGACTGTAGGCTGAGCTATATTTTCATTAATTGACATATAAAGTGTACTTTTTAATAAATAATTCAGAATTTAAACTTTTTGTTTAAGAGTAAATTAAAACGCTAGTTTAAAGGTATTTGGTCCAAGCAGAACAGGCTTTATCAACTAATTGATAAACATGCTCAAACGCTTCATGACTTTGGCGATAAGGATCAGGTATCTCTGTATTATCGATCCATTTACCTAACAAAAAGGTTTTTCCTCTGGCCTGTGGATATTTACCTAACAAATCGGTTAAGTGACGTTCTTCCATCACTAAAATCAAATCATTTTCTGTAATTAATGCTGAGTTGAGTTGCCTGCCTTGGTGCGGGCTCATATCAATATTATTGCTTAAGGCAATACTCGTTGCTGTTGCTTCTGCGCTATTACCCACTAATGCGGTTAGTCCTGCTGAAGAAACTTTTATTTGGCTATCGCCTTTGTCCTTTAGCTTATCTTTAAGTAAGTATTCACCCGTAGGGCTTCGACAAATATTACCCGCACACACAACTAAAATATTATTAAACATCGCCATTAGAAAATAGTACCTTGATTTTTAATCGTTGATATATTTTCAAGTGCAGCAATAGTGGGTACAAGTTGGCTGATTAAACGATTCCAACGCGCAATAGGTGCTGTGGTAACGTAAACGATATCGCGAGGCTGTAATTTAAATTGATCGGCTAATACCAGTGCAATTACATTTTGTGCATGTAATTGATAAACATCAGCAATGATGCCTTCTTGGTTGTCTGGTCGTTTGCGTAAAACAAACACACCATTAGCATTGGCTGTTTTTTCGTTTAAACCGCCCACGTCACTTAACGCTTCAGCAAGGCTTAAGCCATAACGATTAATTTCAATGCTACCGGCTTTGTTTACATCACCAAGAACAAATACTTTTTGATTGTCTGTGCGATTTACATGAAGGATATCACCGTGTTTTAGTAAACGGTTTTGACTGATATCACCTTTGGTATAAAAGTCATCTAGCTTAATAATTTCGGTTTGATTGTTTCGTGTAAAAGTGACTGTGCGCCAATCGGCTCTTTCACTTAAACCGCCAGCTTGGTTTATTGCGTCGATTAACGTCAGTGGAATTTCGGTAACTGGGTATACGCCTGGCTTGTTTACTTCGCCGGTAACATAAGCTCTTTGGCTATTAAAACCGACTACTTTTATATCTAGTTGTGGTTTTTCAATAACTCGGCTTAGTTTTTCTACTAATATCGCGTGTAATTGTCTAATGGTTTTACCGGCAGCAGGTACATTCGCGGCATAAGCATAGGTAATGGTGCCATCAGCTTGAATTCTAAAACCGTCAAATGCAGCAGTTCTTTGAACAGCTGCCGGAATAGTAAGTTCGGGATGGTCCCATACACCAATAGATAATACATCACCAATACCAAGCACATAATCATAACCTTCGATTGACATTGGATTGTATTTTTTGGCTTTAGTGAAGGCTTGTTGGTTGTCTTTTAATTCAGAGATAAGCGCTGAATCGATCACCGAAATACTAACATTCGATAAGTCTTGAGCTAGCGTAGAAGTTTCAGGTTCAACATCAACGCCTTCCATATGACTGCCAGGGATCATACTACAACTACTCAGCATCAATAATGACAATGAGACAACTAGTTTTTTAGAGTATTTTAACATCGTGTAAGTTTATTCAATCCTTCGCTAAGTGAGTCAACTGCCGTGTTGTTTTGAAATTTTTGATGCTTATTGTAAAAACATCTTAACAATGCGTACAGTTTTCGCTTTATTATTATGGCCATCTTAATGCCGGAATAGTCAGCAGACAAATATAATTGCATGCTTTCATCTAAACGATATATACATTTCAAAATATGAACGTATGGGCTTAGATAGTTAAAGCTGTATTGCGCAGAATAATACGCAAGTTATTAACTATTGTCTAGTCAGAAAAAAGGAAAGTGTGGGAGTAACAGAGTTGTTTCCTTGTGGTGCTGGATTTATGTTGATATCTGGTTTGGGCACGTTGCTGTTTGTCGTCATGTTAATGGCGTTATGCTGAGTTTATTTCAGTATCTGGTGTAGGCGCGTTAACGCTTGTCGTCATGCTGAATTCATTTCAGTATCTGGGGTTTGTTGAGTAAGTACAGATCCTGAAACGAGTTCAGCATGACGGTGGTGGCTGCTGGCTGATGGTATTTGTGCCTGGTGCCGGTGGTGGTATCTGTTTGATAGGGTAAATACTAGAGTACGTTGCCCTTTTGTCGTCATGCTGAATTTATTTCAGTATCTGGGTTGGTTGAGTAAGTACAGATCCTGAAACGAGTTCAGGATGACGGTGATGGGGTCAGGCTGATGGTGTTTGAGTCTGGTTGACGGTGGCTGGGTCTGGTTGACGGGCTTCATACGTAGAGTTACGTTGCCCTTCTGTCGTCATGCTGAATTTATTTCAGTATCTTGTTTAGACGGTTTGCCCCCTGGCCGTCATACTGAATTTATTTCAGTATCTGGGGTTTGTTGAGTAAGTACAGATCCTGAAACGAGTTCAGGATGACGGTGGTGGTGGCTGGCTGATGGTATTTGTGCCTGGTGCCGGTGGTGGTATCTGTTTGATAGGGTAAATACTAGAGTACGCTGCCCTTGTGTCGTCATGCTGAATTTATTTCAGTATCTGGGGTTTGTTTAACAAGTACAGATCCTGAAACGAGTTCAGGATGACGGTGGTGGGGTTTGGTTGACGGTATTGGCGGCTAGATAGTGGTGGTGTCTGTTGACGGTGGTTCTGTCTGGCTGATGGAATACATACGTAGAGTTACCTTGCCCTTTTGTCGTCATGCTGAATTTATTTCAGTATCTGGGGTTTGTTGAGTAAGTGTAGATCCTGAAACGAGTTCCAATGCTGATCGTTTTAGATGAAATATAGTACTTGAACGATCTTTCGAGTGTGTCATATTTATTTCTTTTTACAGGAAATAAAGCATGTTAAGTGATGAGTTAGCGTATTTTTTTGACGA
>NZ_JACGVR010000002.1:0-291102 GCF_014077325.1 Colwellia sp. BRX8-5 | reverse complement strand
AAAGCGCGGTAGAAAGTTGCATAAAAAAAATCCAGTGATATCAATCACTGGATTTTGATCTCATTAGCAAATTAATCAAGCTATAAATTGCTTAACTGATCGGCATTATCTTAATGGGGCGTTATCGATACAAAAACTAATCCGAAATTAACTTTAGCCTTTTAGTGCTAATGTCTTCTTTGTGGCAAAAGTGAGCTTTAGTTTATGTTAGCCAGTGACTGTTTACGAGTATGAAACTTTATTACTCTCCCACACTACATCAAGGTAACTACGTTATGGGGTTTCGCTTTCTGCGCGTTTAATCTATCGTTTTCTTGCATCAACGTTGCGTTCTTAGATTGTATTCGAGAAAGCATCGTTTTAAGTTCTTCAACCTCATATCTCAAATCCTTATTGCGCTCTTTGAACTTGTTTAGTTCTAGCTGCTTACGCTTCAGCTGCTCTCTAACATCTTTATTCATAAGACCTTGAATACGAGTGTGTAGATCAGGACAATCACGGTTAATGGTATTACGAGTCACACCAGCCTCTTCAGCAACAGAAGATACACTTATTTTACGCTCTTTAGTTATAACGTTAGGCTTTCCATTTTCAATCCTAACTATCGCCATTCTAACGGCTTTATGTGATTTAGATTCTTTCACTGGACTAGTCATTGCCAACCTCTTTTTTATAGTCATCTATGAGCTGTTTAACATGCGATACAAGCTCAACAGGCACGCGTATAACCTTAGTTTCTATAGCGCCCTTGGGTCTTCCAGAGCCAGTTCTTTTACCACCATGCGCTAGCTTCCAACCAAACTCATCACACATATTTATTTGGTCATGCTTATCTGTTTTCTTTTGCTTTTTAGGCATATAAAAACACTTCCCTTTGATTGTTGTTACTTAAATCAAGCAAGCTAAATTAAGTAAGTTAAATTAAGCTGCTTGATTATTGTTACGAATATCAACTTTCATAGATTCCACATCCACACCAAGTGAAATTAAAACCTTTTCACATCTTTCCATACCCTTTGCTACCGCAGCTTGTCCAGCCTCCCCAATATCATCCACTTCGGATAGTTCGAATTGCTGAATAAGCATACCTTCCCAGTGTTTTTGATTGTTCTTGTCAACAATGCCTGACTCACATTCTTCGCACTTTCCACCCATGCAACCATCGTCGTCGTTGGTGCACCAGGCAATCCCTGTTGAACGAATTGGAATGTTACCCGAGTATGCTTTAATCATGTCTCGTTTTGTTTTAAAGGTTTTAATGTGTTCTTCATCACCTCTAACTTGCATGATTCGGTCAGCAATTGCGCCCCCAGTGATGGGGGAATCTAAGTCAAACCAATCGAACTTGATTTGCTCTTCAACCCAATACTTCTCCTTAAGCATTTCTTCAAACAACTCTAGGTCAAGAGCATCGTTGTACGCATAAAGTGCAGTCATAGTGATCGACCAGTGTTTAAAGTGGTCTTTTAGTGCTCGCAAATCACCTAATTCACTGTGTACCGCGTAGTTAGCGAACGTACGTCGAAACTGGTGCGACGATAAATTCCAATCGGCATTCACTTGTTTGCACAAGTTAGGGAGACGCAGGTATGTAACGTTATCGCTGCTTACTACGTTCACTTTATTAGTCTTTTGAATTCGAGTTAAGGCAACCCTGTTTAAAAACGTTGTGCAACTTTCAGCTTCTTTGTGGTCATTATTGATCTTAGCTAGTGCTAACTCAGTCTCTAGTTGCCCTTGCATCGGGGCTGAATACCGCTCTAATATATTTATTGCATCAACGGCAATTTTTGGGGCGATCCATTCTGCTAAGCCTGTGTATGTTTTATCTGATATGGTTTCAATGTAATAGTACACTTCACCGTCTTTAGTTTCTGTGCGGTACGCGCCACGCTTAATAGCAATCACTTCATGGATGCGCATTCCTGTTGTCAGTAATATCCAAAACAGGCAGCTATCTCGCAACAATAGTAAGGCATCATTAAAGTCACCAAGCTTATCAAACGAAGTAGAGAGCGACTGTAGGTATGTTCGCTTTTGCGTTGATTGATGCGATGCACCCTTTCCCGTTGCTGTAAAGCCGTCTAGCTTATCCCTTAAGTCCAACAACTCGTTAGCTCGGTCAAGAAAATCCTTTGTAAACCCACATAGCGGGAGTAATACGTTATCAGGAATTAACAGGGTTTTAGGTTTGTTTTTGGCCTCTTTTGCGGCCTTACCCACTGAACCTGCTTGCTCCGTAGCACTGCTTTCAAACCAAGGGTGTTCGTGAACGAAATCAAACACTTTACAATATTGATAAATGTATTCTACAGCCAAAAACCTCTTAATCTTTGTGCCTACAGATAAAGGCTTTAACTTGCCTTTACGCTTAACTGTTAGCGTGTTTACATATGCCACGTAAGCCTTTGCGCTGAATGCGTTAAACCCAAGTTCCTTAAGCGTATCGGTTTCACTTACCCACGAGAAGAAAGCTCTAACATCTAATAAGTCATTTCGAACCGAGCCTACAGAATTCCCTTGATTCCTTTTATTCCAAGCGATCCATTTTGCCATGGCCTGCATTGATTTATTTTCAATAGTCGAGAAGTTTAATTTACGGTGGGATTCTTTCGTTCCGCTAGGGCGTGCGCTTGCTGGGTACGTCCATTCATCGTCTTCATATCGAGAAAGTACATGGTAGTTGCCATTATCTAATTTGATGAAGGTTGCAATACCCGTCAACGAGCCTTGTAGTGCTCTGTTTAGCGCTATACCGTCTCTACTTGGAACTGTCGCTCGTTGTTGTTCAAACTCACGTTCAGTGAGTTCTGCTTGACCATGTATCATTGTCCTACCCTCAGCATATCTAAGTTAATCCAATAAGGATGTGGTGATACTCTCGCACGCTCTCGCTCGGCTTGAAGGTGGCTAGCCATGCCTTTTTCAAAGAACGCTGGTTCAACCTCGGTATCAATCACACTCATCACATTTCGTAAGTAACGTTTCCAGTCCTTACGACCGAATGAGTCTCGATTACGCACAATTGCCCAATAGAAGCTGTATAGACGGTATAAATCATCGCCAGTAATAACGAAACTCTTGCATCGAAAGCACGCCAGAAAGTCCGCGCAGGTTGTACCGTTTTTAGGCGCTTTATCACCATCTATCGGGTCTTTACATCGACCTGTTGGGGTGGGTTGAGTATCACTTGTAAGCTCTTTCACTCTAATTTCGCCCATCAACCCTAAGTTTCTTTTAGACTTCTCTGGTGCTTCTAAATAATGGTCTATCGTACCTGTACCGCTATGCTTAGCCGATTTTGCTGCTATGAGTATGTTCTCGCCCGAAAGCTCGTAAATACCGTTTATAAATGTTTTACGAATCCTGCTTAGGTTTACTTTGATAGTTTTCTTATCTTCATCGATAAGTTCGTAGTTCTTTACTAGTTTGGCAATATTATAAGACAAGGCGCGATCATAAATAGACGTTGTTCTTCTGCTGTTTCCAGCCCCTCCTGTGGGACGATAAACAATCAGGCTATTAGAGCCTAACTTATCCCTCACAGACTTGTTTAACGCCGTTATTCTTTCAATGATATGCGCCACATCAAGCTTCACTCCTTGCACTAACTCTACTTGCTCAGATTTACGCAAGTTGTGTAACTGTGTGGCATTACCTCTGGCCTTGTAGACGGTAAGTAGCTTGCGGTTTGACTTAAGGGGATGGTCACTTAGAGAGTCCGTTGTCATATTTAATAAAGGCGTGGTATTTATGCCCGTTTGCATTGCGATTGCAAGCACGCAGACGGTTAGTTCATAGCCTGTTAATGGTTCTTCACGGTTAGGCGCGTAAATAGGCTTTAGAGCTTGTTTTAATGCGACAACAAGTTGGCGCTTCTCATGCTCACTGAAAGGTTTAGCTCCTTTTACTCGCCTATTGGAGTTGGGATAAGGGTTTGCAGGGAATATTTCACTGAACGCCTCGTTGGGTATAGGCCAATAACCGTTATTACGCATCGCGGTTAATAAGCCTTTTACTGATGTATAAACTATCTTCTGGCTGGTGTACCCCTTGCCAGCCCCAAGCATGTGCCCCCTAAACCCTTCGATGAATTCAGGTGTGATGTCTTTATGGGTAAGCTCCCGAGATAAAGTGTGATGCCAGATTGCTAGGTAATCTGATAGCTCGCTAAAACCGCCACTCAAATAACCCTTTTTAGTTTTTTCTGTTCCGTTTTTACTGTTTAATAGTGTTTTAACGGTGTAGAACGCTCGATTGGTTATGTCGTCAAAGCCTTTGCCGTAGTGTTTGGTCATATTATAGTTAGCGCCATTACCACCCTTTGAGCCAATACTTGGAAAGTTGATGATAGGGTTTATTGGGCGCACAACCCCTTGGTCAGTATCAGCTTCCATCATTGGTTCGGTGACGTGAACCTTTTTGAAGCGGTCGGCACTAATTTTCCTGTCTTTTTTTCTAGCCATATCCTTTGCCTTTATGCTGCTTCAAGTTCGTTAATAGCGTCTTGATATTCGATGGTAACATCGTCTAATAAGTCATTAACTAAATGTAGGTATTTCATTGTCGTGCTGAGTTGAGAGTGACCCAGCCTAGCTTGGATATACATCAATGGGCTGAACTTGATATTATTTGCCTTTAACAGCCCTTTTAACATATGGGTTGCGTAAGTATGTCTC
This sequence comes from Colwellia sp. BRX8-5, assembly GCF_014077325.1. Classification (NCBI taxonomy): domain Bacteria; kingdom Pseudomonadati; phylum Pseudomonadota; class Gammaproteobacteria; order Alteromonadales; family Colwelliaceae; genus Colwellia; species Colwellia sp. BRX8-5. Next base: position 286,423 of record NZ_JACGVR010000002.1, on the reverse strand, counting down.
AGCTTATGTGGGTTAACTTTAAAAGGTAGTTTCAAAGCCTTTAGTGCTTTATTAAACCCGTCGCCGTCAGCTTCCCATTCTTCACCAGATGATGTTAAAAACAAGTATTCAGATTTAACGCCAGAGTCTTCTTCTTGCTGAAATCTAGTGGTGTTTACATAGCGCCAAAGGTCTTCCATTAATCTAGGCGGTATGTCTATGCTTCGCTCATGCTCCCCCTTTGTGCGGTCAATATCTACTCTACACAGAAGCTCACCAGCTCTGGGTTTGCGGATAACATCGAGAGGAAATAACAGAAGCTCTTTCTTGCGAATGCCTGTTTGCAAGCAAAGCCTAGTCATAAGCTTAAGAGTTGGATTTTTAATGGCATTAAGGAGTTCTTTCGTCTCTTCAACCTGTAAAAACTTTATGGATGTTTTCTTGGTCTTTAACATGATATCAACACTAGCTGTTATGCCACCGTCAGTTACTGTATGAGCAAGGAAACTATGCTGATTCTGATTAGCCTTTACATCCTCTAATGAGTAAGGAAGTGAGTTTACCCAGCCACGCCCTACAGCATGTCTGTAAAACCTGACTATGGTTCTTAAGTGCTGATTGGTTGAGTTGGATGATATGCAAAAATCTTCTTGGCAAGAGTCTCGATAAACAGCGAGTAGCATTTCGTGTATGCCGTCATCTTCAATATCTCTCCAGTCTTGGTCATTGTCTTCACAAAAGGTAAAGAAGCTAACTAGATGCTTTGCGTAGGTGTCCCATGTTTTCTTACTCTTAACCCTACTTCGTTTAAGGCACTCGTAAGTTAAAAACTCTAGGCCTTCATTAAAAAGCATTCCAGCTTCAATACCTAAAATATCATTGTTCGTAGACCAAGTTAACAAAGGGAAATCAGGTATTGGATAACCCTTAATCTTAAAGTCAGAAGTGCTCTTTATTATTATCATTACTTACCTATACTACTGTACGTAACACCAGTATAGGTAAGTTATTTGTTAATGCAAGTAATTGTTACACTCGGCACTCTAGATAACATTTAAGTTTCCTTTTTCAATTTCAATGTTATTTAGCGGTATTATCATTATTAAACTCGATAAGTTTTTGGTCTTTATCAAGCCATAATTGATTAACCCACTTTTGAAATTTTATTTTAAAATGTCGATCGCGCACATAGTCGCCAACAAGATCATCCCCAATGTTTGAAACCTCTACATCGACATTTACCTGTTTAATTTTTCCCGCTAAAAAATCACTAAAAGTAGGGATCCCCTCTGGGTAATGAATGGTAACATTGACTATTTTATGCAAGTTGCCGCCCATGGCTTCTAGCACAAAACCTATGCCACCAGCTTTAGGTTTAAGTAGATGTTTAAAAGTGGAATTTTGCTTATCGTGCTTTTCGTTAGTGAAGCGTGTTCCTTCTATAAAGTTCATTATACTGACGGGTTTATGCTTGAATTTAGCACAAGCTTTACGTGTGGTTTCAACGTCTTTGCCTTTTAAATGAGGGTTCTTTTTAATGAAAGATTGGCTATAACGCTTCATAAATGGAAAGTCGAGGGCCCACCAAGCCAAGCCTAAAAAAGGCACAAAAATAAGTTCTTTTTTTAAGAAGAATTTCAAAAAAGGAATTTTGCGATGCATGACTCGCTGCAAGATAACAATATCAACCCAGCTTTGGTGATTACAGACTACCAAATACCATTCTTTCATGGTTAGTTGATCTAAGCCGGTTACCTTAATTTCTGTTTTATTAAAGAGCTTTTGAATGAAGGTGTTAACACCCACCCAATTGCTTGCCATTTGATCTAATAAATAGCTGAATATTTTTTTAGCAAAGGTTAAGGGAATAATAGCCTTACAAAATGAAAATATAATAATAGGTATTAACCAGAAAAGCGTATTAACGGTATAAATTGTTAGCGAAATAATATGAATAAGTAGCGGAGGTAAAAAATTCAACATGGAATACTTGCTCAATATAACAAAAATAAATAGATGTCCGATCATAATCTGATTTGAAGTAATTTTCAGCAAAAACAGTGAAATAAATTAATCACGATTAACAACCGTTTGAAAACGATTATTCATCAAGTTGTTGAAATGAGTGAAAGTTAACTAGGCTTAATGTTAATCATTAGCAGAGAAAGGCGTTTTAGGCGTCTATTATTGATATTTTAGAATGAGGTAAAAAACACCATCTTGTTATTTCAAGTTAAGTAACTCGCCATTTCTTAAGTTTTAAAGGATATAAATACCGAATTAATTCGATATAACAAGTCAACAGGCTAAAAAGGATAAACTCATCTATATTATGGCAAAAAGTTGATTGCAAATTACCTGCATATCGAGGCATGCTATGGGCTGGATCATAGGGGAACAACAATGAATTTTAATCGTGCGGTAATTAAAGTAGGCAGTGCTTTAGTTGCACCAGACAATAAGGGCTGTAGTGGTAAGTATATTCTTGCTATTGCTCGTTTTATTACCGAATGCCAACAGGCAGGTAAAGAAATTATTATCGTTTCATCGGGCAGTGTTGCTGCAGGACGACAATTAATTAAGCACGGCTCTCCCGTACCCTCTATTCCCACTAAACAAGCGATGGCATCTGTTGGGCAAATGAAAATGATGGCGAATTGGCAGCGATTTTTTGATGTTCCTTGTAGTCAGTTACTCATTACCCATGGAGATTTAAAAGATCGCCAGCGCTACATCAATATTAAAAACACCCTACGCATTTTATTGGAAAATGGTGTTATCCCTATTGTTAATGAAAATGACACGGTCGCGACCGATGAATTGAAAGTCGGTGATAACGATAATTTAGCCGCCTTAGTCGCTTTAGTGAGTGAGGCTGACTGCTTATTCATCTTAAGCGATATCGACGGTGTTTATGATCAAGACCCGCGTGAAAACCCTAAGGCAAGGTTACTCCCTGAAATTCACGAAATTACCGCTGAAATTCATGCCATGGCTGGAACAACAAATAACGTTATTGCCACCGGTGGTATGAAAACAAAAATTCAGGCCGCCGAAAAAGCGGTTGAAAATGGCATAGAGACTTATATTTTAAATGGTAGTCGTAGTGAAGTTTTTCAACAGATATTAAAAGGTGAAAACCCAGGTACACATTTTAGTGCCAAACAAGCGGCGACAAAAGCACGCAAACACTGGTTAAAACATACCTTAAAAAGCAGTGGAAAAGTACATCTTGATGCGGGTGCAGTGCATGCTGTGGTTAATGAAGGTGCTTCGCTATTACCCTCAGGTGTCAATCAAGTTGACGGTGACTTTGTCGCTGGAGAGTCTGTTGATATTATTGACGCACATTCTAAAAAGCTGATTGCTAAAGGTATTTGCCAATACAGTCAACGAGATTTGTTGCGTATTATGGGGTGTAATAGTGAACAGATAATCACTTTATTAGGCTGTTGTCCCAGTAAAGTGATTATTCATCGTGATGATATGGTTGTTTTATAAGGCTAGGTAACGGGGTAATTAACTGAGGCTCTAGCGGCCAAACTGTTTACTTTGTGTTGGCTTTTGCTTAGTCACTCTTAATTTTAGACGTTCAGGCCATTGACCACTATGGTCACGTAAGCAAGACTCTTCACTATCTAAATGGACATTGTGGCGAACGTTTTTTAAGACAATACCCACTTTGAGTAACTGCTTTTGAATGACATCACGCAAGTGATCATCAACTTTTTGTTCTTTCGCTGCAATCACTTCTGCATCGATATCGAAAATACAGGTCACCACTAAACTTGCGGGAAAATTAGTGTAATTAGCACGGTGGGTTAACCAACAGAAACCATCAACTTCGTTAGTGAAGTCTTCGCAGGCTAATTTAAGTGCTTTACAAACATTATTATCGATTTTTTGCGTGGTTTTATTGAGTTTCATTATTTATATTCAGCAATGGCTATTAAAGATGATTTTTTCATTAAATGAGTATTATTGATAGTAAATCAGCAATGTTTTTAGTGGCGAGGTGTTAAATAAGGTTTAGCGGTTATCGGCAAGAGCGAGTTAAATTATAATGATAACTTAACGTTAAATGTCGAAGTCCGTTTTAAGAAGGTGTCACTTTTAAGGTATCAGTGAGTTTTTGTCGATAAGGGTGACTTAAGCTAATGATAAGCACCTCCATTATCTTCGGAGGTACTGTTACAGCCAATAGATGTGGCTTTATGCTGCTATATAAGAACAGCAATAATCAGCTAACGTTTTTACTTTGATATCAAATTTAGCATCGGCGTCGACATAAAAGTGTCCACCTGCAGAAATGCTTTGCCATTGCGTCTCATTAGGTAATAATATTTCAACCTCACCAGCGATAATTTCCATCAATTCTTTTTCTGCCGTAGCAAAGGTATACTCGCCAGGCATCATAATGCCTAAGGTTACTACTGAACCATCTGCTAGCGTTACTTTTCTGCTAGTTACGTTACCGTCAAAATAAACATTAGCGGCCTTGGTCAGTGTTACATTCTTTAATTCTGTCATGATAATTTTCCTCTTTGATATAAAATAAAGCGCTGCAGTGTAGCACTTGCTGGCCAGAAAATAATACCATTAGACTCTCTGGCCTAAGTGTTTACCTTTAGTGACCTACAACGCTCGTTTTATTTTATTGATTTGACTCTACAATGCGTTTCATATCTGTCATGTAACCACGTAATTTTTTACCTACGCTTTCGACACCATGGCTGCGAATTGCTTCGTTAACTTCAATTAAGCGTACGTTATCAACACCATTAGAGCTTTCTTTTAAGCCTTCACCTAATTCTTCAAGTGACAATTTGCTGGCGAAATCGCTAAGTAAAGGTTGTGCAGCATGGGTAAATAAATAGTTACCGTATTCAGCGGTATCTGAAATGACTACGTTCATTTCGTACAATTTGTTACGGGCAATACAGTTAGCAATTAACGGTGTTTCGTGTAATGACTCGTAATACGCTGACTCCTCAATGATACCCGCAGCAACCATAGCTTCAAAGGCTAGTTCAACACCGGCTTTTACCATAGCAACCACAAAGATGCCTTTGTCGTAGTATTCTTGTTCGGTAATTTCAATGTCGCAATCAGCTGCTTTTTCAAAAGAAGACTCAGCTGTTTCTTCACGCCATTTTAATAAGTTCACATCATCATTTGCCCAATCTTCCATCATAGTGGAAGAGAAGCGACCTTCGATAATGTCGTCCATATGTTTTTCAAATAACGGACGTAAGATGACTTTTAATGCTTCAGACATATCAAACGCTTTAACTTTAGCAGGGTTTGATAAACGGTCCATCATATTGGTAATACCGCCATGCTTTAAGCCTTCCGTTGTTGTTTCAATGCCGTATTGTAATAGCTTACGTGCATACGCAGCATCCATACCTTGCGCAACTAACTGCTTATGGCCAAGTACTGCAGCGGTTTGCAACATGCCGCATAAAATAGTTTGCTCGCCCATTAAGTCAGACTTCACTTCAGCAATAAATGATGATTCAAGTACGCCGGCACGATCGCCACCAGTAGCTGATGCGTAAGCCTTAGCTATTGCTAAGCCGTTACCTTGTGGATCATTCTCAGGGTGAACAGCAATTAAAGTAGGTACACCAAAACCACGTTTGTATTCTTCACGTACTTCAGTACCCGGACATTTAGGTGCAACCATGACTACAGTGATATCTTCACGAATTTTCATACCTTCTTCAACGATATTAAAACCGTGTGAGTAGGCTAAAGTTGAACCCTGTTTCATATGAGGCATAACAGCAGTAACAGCAGAGGTATGTTGCTTGTCTGGTGTTAAATTAAGCACTAAGTCAGCTTGTGGTATTAATTCTGCGTATGTACCTACGGTAAAACCGTTCTCTGTCGCCCATTGCCAAGATTGACGTTTTGATGAAATGGCAGCTTCGCGTAATGCGTAAGAGATATTTAAACCTGAATCACGCATGTTCAAACCTTGGTTTAGCCCTTGCGCGCCACAACCGACAATGACAATATTCCAGTCTTTAATAAAATTACAGCCATCGCTGAATTCTTCACGCTGCATAAAACGACATTTGCCTAACTGACCTAATTTTTCGCGTAAACTTAAGGTGTTAAAATAATTGCTCATTGGGTTATCCTTTTGTCTCAAATCGACTCAACGTAATGCTGGCGATGTGATTATTTAATGGCTTTATCGGTCTTTCCGACGATGGAGTTATCATAGCGCAAGATTAATGTTGCTTAAAATGATATATTCGCAAGGTAGTGTTGCATAAAGTGCAACGATTGGTGGGTAAAATGTTGTCAATGAATGGTAAGAGTAAATAATGGATCTTAAATCGTTAAAAATGTTTGTGCATTTAACCCACAGTCTTCATTTTGGGAAAACAGCTGAAGCGCACCATGTCAGTACTTCTACCTTAAGTCGAATTATTCAAAGGCTGGAAGATCAGTTAGGTTGTTTGCTATTACATCGTGATAATCGTTCAGTCGTGTTAACTGAAGCAGGCATGTTATTTTATAAATATGCCGAACAGCAACTTGAACAATGGCAATTATTGCAATTGTCGCTCGACCAAAAGCAGGCTGAACTACAGGGTAAACTTCACATTTATTGTTCTGTTACTGCCGCTTATAGTCATTTACCACCGCTATTGGAACGCTTTCGCCAACAACACCCGCTAGTTGAAATTGTATTAACGACCGGTGATGCTGCTGATGCCTTTGACCAAGTACAGCAAAAGTTGGTAGATTTTGCTTTTGGTGTAAAACCTGAAAGCTTATCAAGAATGTTTTATTTTCAGCATATTGCTACTGTGCCGTTGGCCGTTATTGCACCAACGATGGCTTGTCGAGTTCAGCAACAATTACAAGACGAAACAATTATTTGGTCTGAAGTACCGATTATTTTAGCTGAGCATGGTGCGGCGCGTAAGCGTTTTGAACTTTGGTATCGTAAAAAGCAACAAGGTAAACCCAATATTTATGCAACAGTTTCGGGTCATGAAGCGCTTGTTAGCATGGTTGCTTTAGGTTGTGGTGTCGGCATGGCACCAAAAGTTGTTGTTGAAAATAGCCCGGTAAAAGACCGGGTTCAATATTTACAAAATGTTGGTGATATTGAGCCGTTCGACCTCGGCATTTGTTGTTTAAACCAAAGTCGAGAACAAACCTTAGTCAAAGCCTTCTTTGAGGCAATTAAATAGTCTCAGCAACCGCTTTATCGCTAGAGAATAGCCATTGTTATTGGCTAGAAGGCTTTTTGATCAGATACTAATGCCAGATATATTCAATATGACGACTTTAATCTTATTAATTGTGATGTCCGGTTAAAAAGAAACAGCATCGGTTAGGTGTCTCAGTAATCGGTCCATTGCGCGATAAGACAGCGCTTCAATGATATGTTCATGTTGAATATCTTCAATACTATTCATGTCTGCCAAGGTGCGCGCTATCTTTAATATTTTATGGTGGGCGCGGGTAGACAAACCAAGTTTTTCAACGGCAAGCTCTAAAAACTCATGCTCATCAGTACTCAGTTTGCAAAATATCCGTGTTTCAGCACTCCCTAAGTGAGCATTTGCTTTCCCTTGCCGCTGTAATTGTAATTCTCTACACAGCGCAACCCTTTTCTGTATTTGCGCAGAACTTTCATTGTTATGATCATCCTTTGCCCACATACCCTTGGGTAAACGGGTCACCTCAATTTGAATGTCAATTCGGTCAAGAAAAGGCCCCGATAGGCGATTTAAATAGCGTAGCACTTGTTCAGGTGTGCTGCGGTTATCATTGTAAAATCCGGTTGGGCTAGGATTCATCGCAGCTACTAATTGAAATTTTGCTGGAAAGGTTTGTTTGTACATTGCTCTAGAAATGGTAACTTCGGCTGATTCCATGGGTTCACGTAAAACATCGAGCACTTTACGAGCAAATTCTGGTAATTCATCCAGAAATAATACGCCATTATGCGCCAATGAAATCTCTCCCGCTTGTGGTTGGCTGCCACCACCAACCAGTGCCGCAGAAGAAGCCGTATGATGGGGAGCGCGAAAGGGGCGAGTTAACCAAGATTTATGATTGATTTTTTGATGGCTAATCGAAGCGATAGCTGCAGCCTCTAACGCTTCACTTTCGCTCATTGGTGGTAATATTCCAGGTAAACGGCTCGCTAGCATGGTTTTGCCCGTACCGGGTGGCCCAATAAAAAGTAGATTGTGCGCGCCACAAGCGGAGATTTCTAGAGCTCTTTTTGCCAGTGGTTGGCCAATAACATCAGCAATGTCTTTACTAGTAGGCACTTGATAATGCTCTACTGCTTTTGCAGACACCAAAGGTAGCGAGCGTTGCTTTAAAAAGTGTGGGTATAATTGACTTAAATGTTCTATTGATAAAATATTGGCCTGCTTAACCCAACTCGCTTGTTCAGCATTTTGTTTAGGAATAACTAAGGTTCTTTTAGCGTTAGCGCAAGCAATTGCCATTGGAATTTCACCAATAATTTCACGCAATTCACCGGAAAGCGCAAGTTCGCCAGCAAACTCATATTGGCTTAAATCTGTATTAGGCAGTTGCTTACTGGCAACCAAAATACCAAGCGCTATCGGTAAGTCGAAGCGACCTCCTTCTTTAGGTAAATCAGCAGGGGCTAGATTTATGGTAATTCGCTTTGCGGGGAACTGATAACCACAATTGATGATAGCGCTGCGCACCCGATCTTTTGATTCACGTACCGAGGTTTCTGGTAAACCGACAATATTAAATACCGGCAGTCCATTGGCTAAATGCACTTCGACAGTGACAAGGGGAGATTCAAGCCCAACCCGGGCTCTGCTATAAATACAAGCTAAGCTCATAACAAATCCATTTAGTTAGCATCCTGTAAGTTAAGTTTAGGCAGGATTTATCTAAAGTGCTAACGCATCATATAACTAAATTATTTATTTCAATTAAAAAACGCTAGTAAAAAAACTTGCACTTAATATTAGAGCTATGGTACTAATTTAAATAGGCAGCGCAATAGTCAACAAATTTAAAAGTTTTTCATTTTGTTTTTATAAAGAATCAAGGTAATTGAATAAACATGCAAAAATTTAGTTCAGTGATTATTAACATTCTCGTCGTGGTGATTATTAAATCATCGCGAGGTTGTTTGTTGAGCTAAGAAAAACTAAAGCAAAAAACAAACCCTCGCTCCGAAAGGAACGGGGGTTTTTTTATAGATAAAGATGAAAATAATGATGGTCAGTTTTAATATCAATATTTTATATCAATAAATCATACCAACTCAGCGCAAAGGAGAAAGCTCAAACTAACGGTTATGCAAAATGTATTCAGTTGGGTGGGTTAAAAAAAAGATGACAAGTGAAAAGAAACAAACAGGCGGTTCATTACTTTTTGACGTACTTCAGCAGCACGGTGTTGAGCATGTTTTTGGTTATCCTGGTGGCGCTATAATGCCAATTTATGATGCACTTACCGACAGTGACATCCAACACTTCTTGTGTCGTCATGAGCAAGGTGCGGCATTTTCAGCAGTAGGTTATGCAAGAGCATCCGGTAAAGTAGGGGTTTGTTTTGCGACTTCTGGACCGGGGGCAACTAATTTAATTACTGGCCTTGCTGACGCCCTTGCCGATTCAATTCCTATTGTTGCCATAACTGGACAAGTTGCTACTTCGGTGATGGGCTCTGATGCTTTTCAGGAAATCGATATTTTTGGTTTATCACTCGCCTGTACTAAGCATTCTTTTCAGGTAACAGATATTAATGATCTTGAAAAAGTTTTACATCAAGCCTTTGCTATAGCATTGGAAGGGAGACAAGGTCCTGTTCTTGTCGATATCCCAAAAGACATTCAAATTGCGCATGTGGTTAGCCAAGGCAGTGTAGTTTCAACCTTGAAAAATAAAGTTAATTTACCACCGGCTAATGTTGGTTCTGCAATCGCTATGCTTTGTCATGCAAAACAGCCTGTTTTGTATGTGGGTGGCGGTGTAGGTATGGCAAACGCGGTCGATGAATTACGCGATTTTATTGATATTACCCATATACCGAGTGTTTCAACATTAAAAGGTTTAGGTGCTATTTCGCCTAATAATGAAAACTATCTTGGCATGTTAGGCATGCACGGCACTAAAGCGGCAAACTTAGCGGTACAAGAAAGTGATTTATTGGTGGTTGTTGGTGCACGTTTTGATGACCGAGTTACTGGGAAATTAACTGAGTTTGCGCCCCATGCGAAAGTTATTCATTTTGATATAGATACAGCCGAGATTAATAAACGCCGAGCCGCTGATTCAGCGATCTTAGGTGATTTAAAAACTAATTTACCTGCCTTATCGATTCCTTTAGAAATCAAAAGTTGGCAACAAAAATGTCAGCAAATGAAAGCTGATTTTTCTTGGGATTATAATCATCCTGGCAGCACTATTTTTGCACCAGCGGTACTTAAAGAGTTGAGCGATAAAATGCCGCTAAACAGTTGTGTTACCACTGATGTTGGTCAACATCAAATGTGGGCGGCACAGCATATGTCATTTGATCACCCTAGTAACTTTTTAACCAGTGCTGGAATGGGCACCATGGGCTTTGGCTTACCTGCCGCGATCGGTGCACAAGTTAGCCGACCAACAGATTGTATTATTACTGTTTCAGGCGATGGCTCTATCATGATGAATGTGCAAGAACTCTCAACAATAAAGCGTTTTCAGTTACCGGTAAAAATTGTCCTCATTGATAATGCCAAATTAGGTATGGTCCGCCAATGGCAAGATTTATTTTTTGATGGACGTTTAAGTGAAACAGATCTTTCTGATAACCCTGATTTTGTCATGCTTGCAAATGCATTTGACATTAAAGCTAAACAGATAAGCTCTAAGGCAGAGGTTTCTGAGGCGATTGAAGAGATGTTAGCGCATAACGGGCCTTATCTTTTACAAGTTAAAATAGATGCCGCAGATAATGTTTGGCCACTAGTTCCACCCAATACAGCCAATGATAAAATGATGGAGAGTACTTAAGATGAATCATTATCAATTACGTATAAAGGCTGATGATAAGCAAGTGGTGTTAGAGCGTATTTTACAAGTCACCCGCTACCGAGGCTTCCTAATCGAAGGCATTAAGGCGCGAGTTAATACCGGTACAAATATCGGCACTATAGAATTAATGGTGCGAAGTGAGCGACCTATTTCACTTTTAGTTGATCAAATTAATAAACTGATTGATATCAAAGACGTCAAGGTAGACAAAAATACCACGAAGTAATGTCGCTCATAACCAGTTATAATAATTGCGCAACAAGCACCCATAAAAATTCAGAGTTGGTTGGGTAATTAAACTACAGCTAACTCGTTAAAAATATTATAAATTAGGAAGAAAAATGGCTAAAGTAAATGCAGAACTAATTTGGTTTAATGGTGAACTCATGCCTTGGAAAAATGCTACCGTGCATGTAATGAGTCACGCTTTGCATTATGGTTCCTCGGTATTTGAAGGTATCCGTGCTTATGATACTCATAAAGGTACGTGTATTTTTCGTTTAGAAGAACATATTAAACGTTTATTTGATTCAGCAAAAATCTATCGAATGAATATCCCTTTTACCCAAGAAGAAATTGTTCAAGCCTGTAAAGATGCCGTTGCTGAAAATGGTTTAGCTTCTGCTTACTTACGTCCGTTGGCTTTTTTGGGTGATATCGGTATGGGGTTACGTCCACCTATTGATGCAAAAGCTGATGTAATGATTGCTGCATTTAGTTGGGAAGCTTACCTAGGCGCTGATGCTATTGAGAATGGTGTAGAAGTTGGAGTGTCAAGTTGGAATCGATTAGCACCTAACACTATGCCAACAGCAGCAAAAGCCGGTGGTAATTACCTTTCATCACAACTGATTTCAGCTGAAGCTGCTCGTCATGGTTATGCTGAAGGTGTCGCACTTGATATCAATAATATGGTTAGTGAAGGAGCCGGTCAAAACTTATTTTTGATCCGCAAAGGTATTCTTTATACCCCTCCTGGAACGGCTTCGATTTTACAAGGTTTAACCCGCGATACTGTATTTTTTCTTGCAGAACAATTGGGTTATGAAGTACGTGAAGAGCCAATTTCTCGTGAGTCATTGTACTTAGTTGATGAGTTCTTTATGTGTGGCACAGCAACGGAAGTTGTACCAGTAAAATCAGTGGACGGAATGCTTGTCGGTAATGGTACCCGTGGACCGATCACTAAAGCTATTCAAGAAGCATTTTTTGGTATTTTCAACGGAACGACTACTGTTCCTGATAATTGGTTAGATCCTGTTAAATAGCGGTAATAAAAGCAACTCGTTGTCATTACCACTTTATCGGCATCGGCAATACTCGCTTCTCGCGATAAGCCCGTTACGCCTTCTTTGCTAAAGTGGCAAATGTTGAAGAGTTGCTATCACCGTAAACTATAAATAAAACCGATAAGGTTTTATTTTAAGAGCTTCTTGGAACAGTAGCTTTCAAAATAAAATTTTTCACAATATTAATTCACATTATCAATTGGAATGTAAATATCATGCCTAAATTAAGATCTGCAACTTCTACTCAAGGCCGTAATATGGCTGGGGCTCGTGCTTTATGGCGCGCAACAGGAATGACGGATAATGATTTTGGCAAACCAATTATTGCGGTTGTTAACTCCTTTACTCAGTTTGTACCCGGTCATGTTCATTTAAAAGATATGGGACAGCTTGTTGCCGGCGCTATTGAAAAAGCGGGTGGTGTCGCTAAAGAATTTAATACCATTGCGGTTGATGATGGTATTGCCATGGGTCACAGCGGTATGCTTTACAGTTTACCTTCGCGTGATTTAATTGCCGATTCGGTTGAATATATGGTTAATGCGCATTGTGCTGATGCTATGGTCTGTATTTCAAACTGTGACAAAATCACGCCGGGTATGTTAATGGCGGCTATGCGCTTAAATATTCCAGTGATTTTTGTTTCCGGTGGTCCAATGGAAGCTGGTAAAACTAAGCTTTCTAACCAAATTATCAAACTTGACCTTGTTGATGCGATGATCCAAGGTGCTGACCCAAAAGTCTCTGACGCGCAAAGTGACCAAGTTGAACGTTCGGCTTGTCCTACTTGTGGCTCTTGTTCGGGTATGTTTACCGCAAATTCAATGAACTGTTTAGCAGAAGCGTTAGGTTTAGCACAACCGGGTAACGGTTCAATGCTTGCAACCCATGCTGACCGTGAACAACTGTTCTTAAACGCGGGTAAAGAAATTGTTAAATTAACTAAGCGCTACTATCAAGAAAATGACGAGTCGGCGTTACCACGTAATATTGCTAACAAAGCGGCGTTCGAAAATGCCACTTGTTTAGATATTGCTATGGGTGGTTCAACAAATACCGTGTTGCATTTAATCGCTGCTGCGCAAGAAGCCGATATTGATTTCACCATGAAAGATATGGATCGCTTATCAAGAGTTGTCCCGCAGTTATGTAAAGTTGCTCCTTCTACACCTAAATACCATATGGAAGACGTACATCGCGCTGGTGGTGTCATTGCAATTTTAGGTGAATTAGCTCGAGCTAATTTATTAACCATGGACATCAAAAACGTACTGGGTTTAACACTTGATGAAATGCTTGAAAAATACGATATAACGTTAACTAAAGACCAAAGCGTGATCGACTTTTTCCGTGCAGGCCCCGCAGGCATTCGTACCACGAAAGCTTTTAGTCAAGATTGTCGTTGGGATACTGTTGATGACGATCGTGAAAACGGCTGTATACGTTCACTTGAACACGCGTATTCATTAGAGGGTGGCTTAGCGGTATTAGCCGGTAATATTGCCCCTGATGGTTGTGTTGTTAAAACGGCGGGTGTATCAGATGATAATTTAGTCTTTACCGGTCCAGCTCATGTTTTTGAAAGCCAAGATGATGCGGTTTCAGGTATTTTAGCGGGCAAGGTTGTTGCTGGCGAAGTGGTTGTTATTCGTTACGAAGGCCCTAAAGGGGGTCCTGGTATGCAAGAAATGCTTTACCCAACCACTTACTTAAAATCTATGGGGTTAGGTAAAGAATGTGCCTTATTAACCGATGGCCGTTTCTCTGGTGGTACTTCTGGTTTATCTATTGGCCATGTTTCTCCTGAAGCTGGCAGTGGCGGTATGATTGCCTTAGTTGAACAAGGTGACATTATTCATATCGATATTCCTAATCGCGATATTACATTAAACGTCAGCGAAGCAGTTTTAGCTGAACGTCGCACTAACATGGAAGCAAAAGGCAAGGATGCTTGGAAACCACTTAACCGTGTACGCCCAATTAGCTATGCCTTGAAAAATTACGCAATGTTAGCAACAAGTGCTGACAAAGGTGCTGTACGTAACCGTGATTTACTTGACGGTTTAGTTGGGGCGTAAGGTGAATTTCTTGATGACCTTTTGGAATAAATATAATGACTGAAGCTGAACAGCAAGCTTTAGTGCTTGCGAAAGAAACTCAAGAACAAGGGCTCGACTATTTACGAAGAATTCTATTGGCACCCGTTTATGATGTTGCTATAGAAAGTGAATTAACATCATTAACTAAGTTGTCATCACGTTTAGGCAATCAAATTTTCCTTAAACGTGAAGACCAGCAACCGGTTCATTCTTTTAAGATCCGTGGTGCTTATAATAAGCTTGTTAATTTAACTGAAGAGCAGTGTATTCATGGGGTGATTGCCGCTTCTGCCGGTAATCATGCTCAGGGCTTGGCACTTGCAGCAAATAAGCTCGGTATTAAAGCCACGATTGTTATGCCAATAACAACACCTGATATAAAAGTTGATAATGTACGTCGTTTTGGCGCCGAAGTGCGTTTAGTCGGTAAAAGTTTCAATGAAGCGCAAGTTGCTTCATTAGATTTTGCCCGAGATGAAAATAAAACAATAGTTCCTCCTTTTGATGATATCGATATTATCGCTGGACAAGGCACGGTTGCCAAAGAACTTTTACAGCAGCACCCAAAAATTGACGTTGTTTTTGTTCCAGTCGGTGGTGGCGGTTTACTAGCAGGTATGTCGGTTTATTTAAAGCAACTACGACCCAATATAAAAGTTATCGGTGTTGAAGCAGAAGACTCTGCTTGCTTGAAAGCCGCTATGGAAGCCGGTAAACCGGTCGACTTAGAACAAGTGGGACTGTTTGCTGATGGGGTTGCCGTAAAGAGGATTGGTGAAAACACCTTCAATGTCATTAAACATTATTGCGATGACGTGATCACGGTAACAACCGATGAAATTTGTACTTCTATCAAAGACATCTTTGAACAGACGCGCGTGATTTCAGAACCTGCTGGCGCATTGTCACTGGCGGGCTTACAGAAGTATTGTAAAACCAGTGCTGGAGATGAAGCATTAGTTGCTATTCTGTCTGGCGCTAATATGAATTTTCACACGTTACGATATATTTCAGAGCGATGTGAATTAGGTGAGCAAAAAGAAGCGGTGCTCGCAGTAAAAATTCCAGAAAAGAAAGGTAGTTTTAGAACCTTCTGTCATGCCTTAGATGGACGAGTGATCACTGAGTTTAATTACCGTTATGCAACAAAAGCCGATGGCAGCCATAAAAGTGCTAATATTTTTGTAGGTGTTAGAACCAGTGGTGAAGATGATCGAAATCACTTACTGTCGCAGTTAACTAAAAGAGATTATCGAGCAACAGATCTTACTGATAACGAATTAGCTAAACTTCATGTCCGCTATATGATTGGTGGCCAAAACTCTTCACCAACGCCAGAGCGTATTTTTCGTTTTCAGTTTCCTGAATATCCAGGCGCATTGGAAAAGTTCTTAGATACCTTAGGTGAGCATTGGAATATTACTTTATTTCATTACCGTAATCATGGTGCGGCTTTCGGTCAAGTATTAGCTGGCTTTGAAGTGAAGAATGATGACCAGCTTGCCTTTTTTAATCATCTAAAAGATTTAGGTTATGAGTGGCAAGAAGAAACCGAAAATAAAGCCTATCAAGCATTTTTAAATTAAATCGAGCGATTATTTAAATAACCTTTACTGATCATATACTAAAGCCACTTTAATTGAAGTGGCTTCTTATATTTTATACTTTTCAATTGCAGAAAAATTAGTTTATTCTATATCCATAAAAACTATATGGACAATTCATGATGCAAGTAAGCCAAGAAGATGAATCGGTAATACCCCCCTCTAAGTTAAAACCCTTGGATAAACATAAACGTGTTGATGCCTTAGATATTTTACGCGGCCTAGCTCTCGTTGGTATTTTATTGATGAATATTGAATGGTTTAACCGTGCAATTATTTCTTTAGGCGGACACGATACAACATTAACTGGTATTGACCATGCAATTGGTTGGTTAATTCGTTGTTTTGTTGAAGGTAAATTTTATAAATTATTTGCCCTTATCTTTGGAATGGGCTTTGCTGTTATGTTGTTACGTGCCAAAGATGCAGGTCGACCCTTTGGTGCTTGGTTTGTTCGTCGTATGTTGGTATTGCTGCTCATCGGTATAGCCCATATGATTTTTTTATGGGGCGGTGATATTTTACACCAGTACGCTATCGCGGGTTTAATCCTATTAGCTTGGGTTACCTATAAAAAAACAGAAGACCCAAAAGCTTATTTAAAACTAGCCTTAATGTGGCTAATGATCCCTCTTTTTCTGGTGAGTTTTTTGGGTTCTATATTGGGCATGGTTTTTAACGAGTCTAAGTATCAAGAAATATGGCAAAACGACCTTGATATATATACAGCAGTTGAACAGCAATTACTGACAAATACTGATGTTATATTAGAAAAGAACGATGCTATTGATAGTGAAGAGTCTAGTGCTGAAGAAGCTATACTTACCGATGAAGAACTGAGAGAAATCACTATTGCTGAAACTATTGAGCAACGTAAAGCATTACAGGCGGATATTGCTGAAGAAGATAGTGCCTTTATGCAAAATAGTTATTGGCAAGCTACAGAATACCGGCTTGGCTTTCTGGGATTTATGTTGATGTTCACGCCTATTATGTCGTTGTTCGTTTTAATACCAATATTTATCTTAGGTTTTTGGCTGGTGGTGACAGAAAAAATAACCAAACACCAAGAGCATCATAAATTTTTTAGTCTCTTGGCTAAAGTCGGTTTATGCGTTGGTATTCCATTAAATGTTGCTAGCATCTTAATTATTCAACACCCTGCCGCAGCTATTTCAGTCGTGCTGCAAGGTGTTGGGCAAACACTTTTTTATATCGGCCAATATTTACTTTCGGCAGGATATTTAGGTCTCGTTGTTTGTGCGTTAAACAAACAAAAGTGGCAGCAGTTTTTTGTCGCATTTTCACCCATGGGGCAAATGGCATTAACCAATTATTTAATGCACTCAGTTATTTTAACGAGTATCTTTTATGGTTATGCGGGAGGGCAATACGGTGAGATATCAAGAGCACCGCAAATGCTTATTGTTATAGCCATTATAGTGACTCAAATAATATTATCTAAATGGTGGTTAAACCGCTACCGCTTTGGTCCCATGGAATGGTTATGGCGTAGCCTAACCTATAAACAAATGCAGCCAATGAAGTTGTAACCTGCGGTAGATTTAAGCGAGTTTACCTTTAAAAGTTAACAAGCAGCCATTGGCTGCTTGTTACATAAAGAAGATAGATTAACTTGTTTTATTGTTTACTTTAATGACGACAATTCTCTTTGTTTAGCAGAAGCAGTTAAGCAAAGAAGAGCCACCGGGTAATATAAGTTTACTTAGTGAAACTCTCAGGTATAGTAATTTATAATTAAGTTTTACTAATGCGAGTGAGTTTTATATGACCCAAAAAAGATTGCTCGTTGTTGAGGACAGTAAGTCAATTGCGCTAGTTATTGAAAAAATTGCTGTTTCCTTAGGATATTCCGTGACCATCGCTCACACCTTTGCTCATGTTAAAGTGTTGCTCGCCCAAGAGCATAGTTTTTTCTTAGCGACGCTTGATTATGGTTTACCTGATGCGCCTAATGGTGAAGTTGTTCCCTATATTGTTCAACACAATATTCCCAGTATTATCATGACGGGCCGAATTGATGACGCTACACATAAGAAATTACTTAACCAACCCATTATTGATTACATTACAAAAACGAATGCTCAGGCTTATCATTACTTACTTCGAATCCTTCATGGTCAACTTCATAACCCAAAAATTGGTGTTTTAGTCGTTGATGATTCTTTAGCCTCAAGAAATCATGTTTGTCAGTTACTTAAACGAAGAAACTTTACAGTTTATGATGTTGAAGATGGTACCAAAGCAATTAAAAAGCTTGAGGAGCAACCAGATATAAAAATTGTGATCCTTGAGCAAGATTTAACCGGGGTGAGTGGCTTAGAATTAGTACATAAAATTAGAGCCAAACACCCAATTAATGAGTTAATCATTATAGCGGTAGCGAGTTCAGAAAAGAGTTTTCAATCAGCACGATTCATTAAAAATGGTGCCGATGATTTTCTACGAAAACCTTTTTGTCCCGAAGAATTCTATTGCCGCGTTATGCTAAATATTGAGAAGCTACAATATATTGAGAAACTAAAAGATATCAATTAAATTAAGTTTATCCTTAAAATAAAAAAGCAGCCGGTGGCTGCTTTTTTATGGGTAAGCAATGACAATAAACATTTATGTCAAATAACCCTAACAACATTTCTATATTCAACAATATTCTTAAATATTCACCTTTATATTATTGCAGGAATAACCAAGAATAAGTCTGCTGTCGACGGCATTTTAATACTTAATCTAAAAAGGAAAAGCAAATGACGCTTGGTGAACAGTTAAAAAAACTTAGAAATGAAAAAGCATTAAGTCAGCCTGATTTAGCTGATTTAACGGGAATAGAGCAATCTTATTTATCAAAGTTAGAAAATGATAAGTCAATGCCATCAAATGATATTTTTAGAAGGTTATTAGCCGCTTATGAGTTATCTTTAGCTGATTTTATAGCTGCATTCGACAGACGCTACGCTGAGTCTCAGCTTAAGCAAATACCTGATATAGAGCATTGGTTAAAGCAGCAACAGCAATCACAAATGTTAAATCAAAGGCGTTATCTTTATATATGCAGTGCACTGATTGTCCTTGCGCTTACTTTATTCTATGTCGGACAAAGTAAAATATTGTTTCCAGAGGTACAGTTTGGATACTATTCTCAAGGCGTTGTTTTAGCGGGAGAGCCAAAAGATATATTTGATGATTGGGAGAAGATGATCCCGCGAGAAGATGTAAAAAACCAGCTTTACTATAAAAAGAAGATGGAGATGACACAACGTAAGGACGAAAAATTCATATTGTCTGAGAAATTCTTAGGGAAAAACTATGTAGTAACATTACCAAAAGGTCTTCGGCTTTATCGTGCTGATAGTGAAAAAATGATTGCTCAGCCAATAAATGCATGGCTACGAATAGCGGGTGTATTCTTGTTTTTCATGGGAATTATGGGCTTTATTTTAGAGCGGCGTATATATAAAATAGTCACTTAGTCATACTCTTAGAAGCGATAAGTTAGTTGTACCGATAATAACTTATCGCTATTTGTGACTTTATTCAGCTAACTTAGTTTCGATTTCAGCGAGCTTATTTTCTAACTCAGCCAGTTTCTGACGTGTTTTTAATAATACTTGTGTTTGAACATCAAACTCTTCACGAGAAACTACGTCAAGCTGTGTTAATTTTCGTTGTAACACCACTTTGGTTTTTTCTTCAATATCTGCAGCTATATCTTTGAATTTAGGTGGAATTGCATCAGAAACTTGTTTGGCGATTTCTTCAATCTTTTTAGCGTTAAACATAATCATTATCCTTAGTTCATCAATGAGCTCATTGTAATGTATTTAATGGTTTTGCCAATGGCTAATTTATTAACTACAAGATATTTAACAATGTAGAGTTTGACCTGTGCGCGGGTATATACGATATAGAGCAAACAAGGTAAAATCATCGCCCTGAAAATCTAATTATCTGAAAAACTGAACACTATGAAACTTAACCCCGGACAAAATGAAGCGGTAAAATATGTTACTGGCCCCTGCTTAGTCTTAGCCGGCGCGGGTAGTGGTAAAACAGGGGTTATCTGTAAGAAAATTGCTTATCTTATTGAAAAATGTGATTACAAAGCTCGTAATATTGCGGCAGTAACCTTTACCAATAAAGCCGCACGAGAAATGAAAGAACGTGTGATTAAGATGATGGACAAAAGTTTAACGCGAGGTCTCACCGTTTCGACTTTTCACTCGCTGGGTCTTGATATTATTCGTAAAGAAATTAAAACCTTAGGTTATAAACCCGGTTTTACTTTATTTGACGACCAAGACACGTTGTCTTTATTAAAAGAATTAACACATGATGAGCTTGATGGTGATAAAGATTTACTGAGTAAATTACAGAGCATGATTTCCAATTGGAAAAATGACTTAATGTTACCTGATTCCGCGATAAAAATGGCTGGTGATGCAGACACCACGATGTTTGCTGAATTCTACCAGCTCTATCAAAAACATATGAAGGCCTATAACGCGCTTGATTTCGATGACTTAATCTTAATCCCTACCTTGTTGTTAAAAAACTTTCCTGACGTTAAAGCACGCTGGCAGAAAAAAATTCAATACTTACTGGTTGATGAATATCAAGATACCAATGCCAGCCAATATGAGTTAGTAAAATTAATCGCGGGTGAACGGGCCTTGTTAACGGTTGTTGGTGATGACGATCAATCTATATATTCATGGCGTGGTGCAAAACCGCAAAATCTTGTTTTACTTGGAGAAGATTTTCCGCAACTTAAGTTGATTAAGTTAGAACAAAATTACCGCTCAAGTGGTCGTATTCTTAAGTGTGCCAATACTTTAATCGCGAACAACCCTCATGTTTATGACAAAGCGTTGTTTAGTGAGTTGGCTTATGGCGTTGAACTGCGCGTTATTCAAGCAAAAAATGAAGAGCATGAAA
Source organism: Colwellia sp. BRX8-5 (assembly GCF_014077325.1). NCBI lineage: Bacteria > Pseudomonadati > Pseudomonadota > Gammaproteobacteria > Alteromonadales > Colwelliaceae > Colwellia > Colwellia sp. BRX8-5. The sequence continues at coordinate 265,445 of NZ_JACGVR010000002.1, read as the reverse complement.
TTGAGCGAGTGGTCGGTGAATTAATTGGTCATAAGTTCTTAAACAAAAGTAAATTTAAAAATTATGCGATCTTATATCGTGGTAATCATCAATCGCGCTTATTAGAAAAAGCATTAATGCTTAACCGTATTCCTTATAAGATCAGCGGTGGGACTTCATTTTTCTCACGCAGCGAAATTAAAGACATGATGGCATTTTTACGTGTTTTGGTGAACCCGGATGATGACAATGCATTCCTAAGAATAGTTAATGTACCACGCAGAGAAATTGGACCCACGACACTAGAAAAACTGGGTAATTACGCCAATATGCGGCAAATCAGTATGTTCGCCGCTAGTTTTGAGTTGGGGCTTGAACAGCATTTAACCGGTCGTGGTTTAGTACATGTGCAAAGGTTTACTCGTTGGTTAGTTGAAACTGGCGATCACGCGGAGCGAGGTGATACGCCTGCCGTGCTTAGAGCGATGATCCGTGAAATAAATTATGAAGACTGGCTGTACGACACTTCGCCTAGCCCAAAAGCAGCAGAAATGCGCATGAAAAACGTTACGCAACTTTTTAGTTGGGTAACTAATATGCTTGAAGGGGATGATGAAGAAGAGCCTATGTTATTGCCAGCCATTGTAACCCGCTTAACCTTGCGCGATATGATGGAACGTGGCGAAGATGAAGACGATGCTGACCAAGTACAATTAATGACACTACACGCTTCTAAGGGGCTAGAATTTCCTTATGTCTTCTTGATTGGCATGGAAGAAGGTTTATTGCCACACCAAACAAGTATGGACGAAGGTAACGTTGAAGAAGAGCGTCGATTGGCTTATGTGGGAATTACCCGTGCGCAACGTGAATTAATTTTTACTTATGCCAAAGAGCGCCGACAATATGGTGAAGTTTCTCGCACCGAAGCGAGTCGATTTTTACACGAATTACCGCAAGACGATTTAAGTTGGGAGCTAACAGAAACTAAAAAAAGCCAAGAGCACAAAGACAAAACCACTAAAATGGGTGTGGCGAATTTGCGTGATATGCTCAAGAATAAAAATAAATAAGTACTTTTTTATGTTTTGGCTAAAGGTAACTAAAACAAAAAATTTCAATTAAGCCCGCCATTAATGATTATAAAATAACGCCTCTTTGCTTCAATGAGGCGTTATTTTTTATTAACAATTAGCCATGAAAATTAAAATAATCTTACAAAGTTAAACAAATGAAATACAAAAACTGAACAGTTAATGTTTTGTATTTCATTATAATTAATCTACACAAAGTTCGACCTCTAACTTAATAAAAGCTGATAAGTCTTTTATTGGTCAAACTTTTAATGAAAAATTAATTATATGGATATCGCAGTTGATGAGTTTAAAGAAAGTGCTGTTGAGTTGTTTTATTTGTATTTCCGTCAGTTCATGTGCATTCGTTCCTTCTTCTTCACCTGACCAGCCTTACTATTATGACTGCGATATGGTGACAAAAAAACTAACCTTAAAATCCACTCAAATGGGGGAGCTAGGAGATTGTGACAATGGCGGTATAGCGGAATGTATCATTATGACGGGTATTTTGAGTACAGCAATCTTGATTGTTTCTGGCAGTGTCGTTTTGTTAGGTAATACTTTGCATTGGTCAGAATATAAGTTGAAATGTTAGACATACAATAAGGTCATCTAAAATTAAAATAGCTCAACAGATATAATTTATTGTTGGTAGTTTTCCTATTCATTATTTTACGGGTTTGTAAAAATAACTTACGCGCTTTGTGAAAGCGAGTAACGCATAAATTACAACGTCCACTTCAAGTTCATTGCTGCCTTTGGTACTTCACCTATTAACGCTAACTAATGCCACAAACCCGACCTAATTTAGTCGTGAATTAATCACCATAAATAGTCCGCTTAGCCACCATTGCAGACACTCGACAGTGATTATCTTGTGGTTAAAATCAAGAATTAGGCTCAAATAGTGCTAATGCTTTAGTGGCAATCGTCAGAAGTCTCTGTTCATATGGCATAATAAAGGATCCTATGGTGATGGTTTTATGATGAAATAACTTGGTTTACCAATCACCAGAAACAAAAAAAACACCAATCATGACAATTGATGTTTTCTAGAATCAAGTTTTAAAAAACTGGCTTAAGATTGTTTCTTAAATCGACGTGATGCTAAACCAATAATTCCTAATGCAAAAATAGCTAGTGTTGATGGTTCGGGAACGTCAACTTGATTGTTATTACGAACTAACACGTACCGCTGCCAAACGTTATTACTGTTTAAATTTGTGTTCAGGCCTGAACGCCAACCTCCATTCACACTGTCTCCGTTGTTTCCGGCATGCCACGAAATCCTCAAGTCACCACATGCGGAATCAGAGCGACACACTGTGTCCGCTGAATTCTGTGATATCGACGACGTGTCTGCGAACCCGAGAGATGACGAATTTCTGTACCAATATGCGTCATCAGCAAATAGTGTAGTGTTTTGAGACGTGATTGTATTAAGAACTGTAGTAGAAGTAAATGCAAATAAGTCGTAAGTCAGACTGCTTGAAAAACTAGAAGAAGCCAACGCAACCGTGCTCCCAGGTGCTATGCTTCCTAATACGCCTGCATAATCAAAAGAACTTCCATAGCCGCCCTGATACACAACATTCCAATCATTGTCTGCCACGAGTTTTGAATAATCCGAAATGATTCCTGCATTTGCGACAGTAACTAAACAGCTAACCGCGACTATTCCGCCAGCAATGAAGCTACTTAAAGATTTATTTTTCATATTGATATTCCTTTTAAACAGTTTTGGAAAAAATCCTAAAAGTGAAACGACATCACTTACACATATCTATGCATAAATCACACCAATTAATTAATATCTAATTATTTCAATTGGATAAATAAAATAAAGCCTCGCGACATACCTTGACTGTAAAAGAGTCTGACACAAAAAACTACAGATAAATTATCAAGTTCAAACCTCCTAAAACAGCCATTTCAGTTATCTAGTTAACTAAAGTTCATTATTGCTAATTATCATTCGTCACATCAACAACGAGACAAGCCAGTTAAAATCTCACATTGCTTCCACCTAGCAGCTGACTTTCAATCAGTTAGCTTGATATGTCATTCGTTGGTATTACTACAAGCCCAAAATCTTGATTTCAAATAATAAAGCGTCTATTTTCATACCAATTAATTAGCATAAAACAAGTGGTAAAATTTAATTTAGGCGTACTAATGGTGCTTTAGCTTTCACTGTTAACATCCAAAAATTGAATTACACTGTCGGCTTTGAGGTTTAAAGCGTACCTTAGCTATAACGATGTTGTAGCTTCCGCTAAGCGCACAGAGTGATCGTTAATAATTCAAATTGACTGGCAGCAATGGTGGTAAAAAGGACTGTTTTTAGGGTTAATTAAGGCCAAAACAGGTAGGTTTTGGCATTAGTCGTCGTTAAAGGTAGTTATGTTAGCAATTATATTGTCGGTTAGCGGCCTTTAGAACACTAGTAGTTAAGACCTCAAATAGGCACAAAATAATAATGTTTGTCGTCTCAAAAAATTTATTTCGTCTCAAGCCGATAACGTCAACTTAGATTTAGTCCTCAAACGGATATCTCCTGAAGTAATTATCTCAGCTTAGATTAATGTTAGATAACCTCATTACTGATATCTACTCAGACAGTTGAAGCAGGTATTAGTGAAATATAATGGCTGCACAAATACATAAGGTACTAAAAAGCAAAGTACCAATAATAACTTTATGATTTTTGTGTTGCTGCGTTTTTAATTCAGTGAATAAGTTCATTTGCTTTTGACGGGTTACTTGGGTCGTTTTTAAATAATCATAAAGCAGGTCTGGCATTTCAGGCAGTTTTTCATTCCAAAAAGGCAGATTCTCTTTTATCTTTTTAAATACGGCTTTAACACCCATTTGCTGTTTTACCCAATTCTCTAAGAAAGGTTTAGCGGTTTGCCATAAGTCGAGTTGTGGGTATAGTTGTCGGCCTAAGCCTTCGATATAGAGTAAGGTTTTCTGTAATAAAACCAATTGTGGTTGTACTTCCATATTGAATCGTCTGGCGGTGTTAAAAAGGCTTACCAGCACTTGCCCAAAAGATATTTCTGATAAGGGTTTGTTGAATATTGGTTCGCAAACAGTGCGAATAGCAAATTCAAACTCATCAACACTGGTCTCGCTTGGTACCCAGCCAGAGTCGACATGAAGCTCGGCAACTTTCCGATAATCTCTATTAAAAAACGCGACAAAATTTTCGGCCAAGTAGCGTTTATCTTCACGGTTTAACGTACCACAGATACCACAATCTATCGCTATCCATGTTGGATCAGCAGGGTTTGTTGCATCGACAAAAACATTGCCTGGATGCATATCAGCATGAAAAAAGCTGTCACGAAATACTTGGGTAAAAAACACTTCAACCCCACGTTCAGCAAGTAATTTCATGTCTACGCCAAGCCCTTGAAGTGTCGCTATCTCTCCAACGCCAATACCATAAATACGTTCCATAACCATCACGTTTTCATGGCTAAAATCACTATAAACTTTGGGTACATATAATACGCTATCGCTGGCATTACCCTGGGAAAAATTGTGTTTTAATAAGGTTGCATTCGCGGCTTCACGGTTGAGATCTAGTTCGTCAACAATCGTTTTTCGGTATTCATTAACGACCTCTTTTGGGCGTAGTCGTTTACCATCAGGTAAAAATTTAGCGACAACACCCGCAAATAGCGACATGACTTTTACGTCAGCTAAAATTGTCTCAGTAATGTTGGGGCGTAAAACTTTAAGGACTACTTCAAAAGGTTGTCCGTCTTGCAGCAAGGTGGCTGTATGCACTTGGGCAATTGACGCCGAAGCAAGAGGTTTACTATTAAAATCACTAAAATGCTGATTAAATGTTTCTTCACCTATAGCTTCTAAAACAATAGCTTTGGCTAATTCACCATCAAAAGCAGGTACTTGATCTTGCAGCAATGCCAGTTCGTTGGCAAAATCTTCAGGAAGTAAGTCACGACGGGTTGACAACATCTGGCCAAACTTTACAAACACCGGACCTAAAGATTCAATCGCTAGGCGAAGTCGCAAGGCTGAAGGCTTATCTTGGTGTTTATTACGTAACCAGAATAATGTAAAGCGAATGAATTTTGCATACCAAGGTATCATATGGCTTGGGATCAGTTCATCAAGACCAAATTGAAGAAATGTTTTAATGATGCGATAAAGTCGTAAACTGCTCACAATGTTCCTTGAGAATTAAGTTGAGGGAGTTATTTTTTCAGCAAGTCGCTGAATACGTTCCGCTACTGTATTTGTTTGCTTAGTTATTTCAGTAACCTGTTCACTAAAACTACCGAGTTGACTGGCTGTGACCACTAAGCGTTTTTCATGCACTAGCCATTCGCTGGCGTCTGCTTGTATCTGTTGTGTGGCAAAATTAATTTTTTTCGCCCAGCGCTTACCTAACTGCGACAACTTATAAGTAGGAATATCACCAATATGCTGAGCAATTTCGCTTTGCCAATCGATTTCTAATGATTGGGCAATATTAGCAAACTGTTGAGCAACTTTAATGTCACCTTGAACATCGAGTTTCTCTTGTTTGATTAACTCCGTAATTTGTTGCTCTTTCTTTAGTTCACGTAAGGTTTTTATACTCGTATTTATTGTACAGTCGCTACGTTCAGTTAAGCCAGTCACTAACACTTTGTTGTTATTAATAGAGAAACTTAGTGGAAAACCTAACTCAGTTAATAAAATGGTCAATGTTTTTTCTTCTAAGGTCTGCAAAACACTGGCACCCTTAACATTGATTGCGAGTGCTTGATTAAAGGCAAACTCTACGGTTGAACAAAGCGTTTGTTGAAACATTAACTGACTACTGAAGTTTGTCACGATTAAAATTTATACCCTTTGTGCAGAGCAACAACACCACCGGTAAGGTTTTTGAAACTTGTCTGTTCAAAACCCGCCGAATCCATCATTTCTTTTAATGTTTCTTGATCAGGGTGCATGCGAATAGACTCGGCTAAATATTGATAGCTATCACCATCTTTAGCCACTAATTCGCCCATTTTAGGAAGAATATTAAAAGAATAAAAGTCGTAAGCCTTACTGATTAACTGATGTTCTGGTTTTGAAAATTCTAGCACCAATAAACGACCACCGGGTTTTAATACACGGTAAATAGACCTTAGCGCCATATCTTTGTCCGTAACGTTACGTAAACCAAAAGCTATGGTGACAATATCAAAGGTATTGTCTTCAAAGGGTAAGTATTGTGCATTGGCTTGTACGTATTCAATATTTTGTACTAAACCTTTGTCACGTAACTTATCTCGACCAACATTGAGCATAGAGCTATTAATATCAGCAAGAATAACCTTGCCGTCACGACCAACTAGCTGTGAAAATTTTGCGGTTAAATCGCCAGTACCACCTGCTAAATCTAGTACTTTGTTACCCGGACGTACGCCACTAGCATCTATGGTGAAGCGTTTCCAAAGGCGATGAATACCAAAAGACATTAGGTCATTCATCACATCATATTGCGCGGCGACAGAGTGAAATACACTGGCAACCTTTGACTCTTTCTCGTTTTTATCTACCGTTTGAAAGCCAAAATGTGTGGTGTTGTCACTTGAAGAATTTGATTCATTTTCTTGATGATTATCTTGTTGAGCGGCCATCTAACATTCACTTATCACTAAAATTACTGACAGTTTACCGTATTTTTTAGCAATTATTAACACTTGAAATCAAGTGGTGGTGTTTTTTATTAAATGGACTGTGCTGGTTAAACTTTATCCACTAATTAATATGCTGTATTATGGTTATTATTATTGTTATATACGGCGATGTTATGAAATTTTATTTAGGGGTCGTGATGACTTTATTACTGGGGTGTCAGCAAACATCAGCACCACTAACCGCTAAAAATAGCAGCGAACAAGTTATTATAAAAAAAATTGTTTGTCGTCAGTCAACGATACCACCACTTAAGAACACGCAAAAGTTAAAAGAGCGGTTAATTGCCAATGGTAAAATTGATGGCTCATTATCTAATGAAGAAATAGAGCTTGCAGTTAATAACTATATTCGTAAAAAAAACGCGGCTTTGAAAAACTGTGCTAAATAAAAAGTTACACAAGGAAAACTCATGAAGATACCCTATCTATTAGCTTTGTTGGTCTTGATAAGTCAGCTGCCTTTACGAGCAGAAAATATTGATGATATAAAACGTTTTTCAAAAAGTGCACCAGCAGATGCTGGTGTTATTAACAAAGAGCGTATTCTCTATTGGTTAGAAAAAAGAGGCGAATTGTCAATAAACGCCACTGACCAACAAAAAAAACAAGCACTGTCTAACTATCTGATAAAAAAATCATTTCAACCTAAAGTTTTGCCTCAGGCCTTATCAAAAAAAGTGGTAGCCGCTGAACGTTTTAGTAGTGGAGAACGCCGTAAAAAGATGGGCTTCAATAGTCAGTTGAAAAAAACGCAAATAGCCCATTATTTATTACAAGAAACGGCAGATGCTGACGTTGAAACCACGGTTAATGTTTTAGCGATACTGATCGATTTTAATGATTTAAAGCATAACGATAATGGTTTATCAGCGAATGATACCGATATGTTTTATGCGAATTATTCGCCTGCTCATTATAATGAGCTTTTATTTTCTGCGAGTGGATTTGATGGTCCATCAGGACAAAATATTGAATCGGCTTATCAATATTATCAACATGAGTCTGGTCAGAAATTCTTTTTTACCGGCCAAGTTAAGGGGTGGGTGACTGCAGAAAATAATGCCAGTTATTATGGTAGCAACGACGAAGAAACCGAAAATGATCAAAATGTTAAGGCGCTTGTTGTTGAAGCAGTTACACAACTTGTTGCTAATGGCTTAGATTTATCCCCTTACGACAAAACTGATTTATTTGATTTTGACGGAGACGGAAATGTTAATGAACCTGACGGTATTATTGATCATATTATGCTTTTCCATGCGAGTATCGGTGAGGAAGCCGGTGGTGGCAATTTAGCCGAAGATGCTATTTGGTCACATCGAAGTTTTGTGCTCAATGATACGGGTGATCAACCAGCTACTATCCCCGGTTCTGATATAAAAGCGTTTGGTTATACTATTAATCCGATTGATGCGGCTCCCGGCGTTGTTGTCCATGAATTTGGTCATGATTTAGGTTTACTTGACGAATATGATATCGATAGTAGTGATATTGGGGCGCCTGTTTCAGAGTGGTCAGTTATGGCTTCTGGTACTTGGCTGGGTTCTCCAGCAGGAACTCGCCCGTCTGCTTTTAGTCCTCTGGCCCGTGATTATCTACAGGAGCGTTATCAAGGCAACTGGATAACTCAACGGCAAGTTGATTTTGCGACATTAAACAATGAGAGTATCTCCTTGGTTAGTACCGTTGATCATACTGCGGTTAACCAGATTAAGGTGAACTTACCGCCATCTGTATTAGATTTTCCAGCAGCTTACGCGGGAGAATATCAATTTTATTCTGATAAGGGTGATATGTTGGAAAACAGTATGTCGTTCTCAGTCGACTTGCCAGCAGGTACCCCGACATTGTCGATGAAGGCACGCTGGGAAATAGAACAAGACTATGATTACCTGCAGGTATTAGTAAACGACACCGTAATTAAGGGAAATCACAGCCAAAATAGTAATCCATATTACCCAAGCATAGGTGAATATATCAGCGGAAATTCAGCCGATATTGCCAATGCAGAAGGTGATTTAAAATGGACTGATTTAACCTTTGATCTTGCTAGTTTTGCTGGACAAAGTGTTGTCATTAAAATTAATTATGTTACCGATCAAGCGGAAGGTGGTTATGGCTTTGTCGCAGATGAAATAAAAGTATTCAATGGTGCGAGTGAGATCTTTGCTATCGATGGCGAAGAAGAAAATCAAGCTACACTTTCCGGGTTTAGCCGTTTAGCTGATAAAATTGCCGGTTTACCCCATTACTATTATGTTCAATTACGCAGTCATACCAGTGTTGATAGTCGCTTAAAAAATATCGGCTATGATGCGGGCGTTTTACTTTGGTATCGTAATGAAAATATTGCTGATAATAAGGTAGACGAGCATGCTGGCCAGTTATTTATCGGTGTGGTTGATGCGGATCAAAACTTAGTAAAAGCGTCTAATGGCAGTAACAGAAATTCGGCATATCAGATACACGACGCTGCATTTAGTTTATACGACCAACAACCTTTTAACGGTGATGTGCATAATGTTGCAAAGAGTTTTTTTAGCGATTCCAATGATTACTCTTCGCCAAGTCAACCTGAGTCTGGTGTTATCCTACCCAAACTCGACTTTAGCATGAAGGTCGACTTGCAAAGCTCTGATAGTACTTCGGCAACCGTAACACTTTCAAGCTCCTCGGAAGCGTCCGATTTAAGCGTTTCATTTTCTCATTCAGCTAATGATTTAGTGGTGACCTTTACTTCAATGCCAGTAGGGGGCGATTCACAATATAATTATGCTTGGAATTTTGATGATAATAGTACCAGTAACATACAAAACCCTAGTCACACTTTTACTCAGGCTGGTACCTATAGTGTTGAATTAACGGTAATGGATAGCACAGGCCTTAGCGTTAAAACGACCAAGAGCATCACGGTTAGTAAAGCACCTGCTGTTGTTGTTATACCACCAGCAAAAGTGAAAACCTCAGGTGGAGGAGCAATAAGCTTTGGTTTATTGTTGAGCTTGTGTTTATTGAGAATAATAAGAAAGTAATTTAGGCTTTTCGTTTTTGCTTAGTTGTTTTATTTCTATATAAAGCAGCTTAAGCATTGGTAAAGTATTCGCGATCGCCCATCCAACGCTGAATAATCGCTTGGGCATTTTGTGGGTGTTTTTTCCAAATAAGATAAGCATGTTGCTGTACTTCTGGAATTAAATGCGCATCTCTGAGCAAGTCTGCTATTTTTAGATCGGCGAGACCCGTTTGCTTGGTACCTAAAAATTCACCTGGACCTCGTATTTCTAAGTCTTTTTGTGCGATAACAAAGCCGTCATTACTTTCACGTAATACCGCTAAGCGTTTGGTTGCGGTTTTAGAGAGTGGGCTTTTATACATTAAGACACAATGTGAAGCGACTGTACCTCTTCCTACACGACCACGTAGCTGATGGAGTTGCGCCAAGCCTAACCGTTCAGGGTTTTCAATGACCATTAAGCTCGAATTGGGCACATCAACACCGACCTCAATAACGGTTGTCGCCACCAATAAGTCTAGTTCGCCTTTTTTAAACGTTTCCATTACTGACTGTTTTTCAGCGGCTTTCATTCTTCCGTGTATCAAACCAATTTTTAATTCTGTTAGCTGCTCTTGTAAATACACCGCCGTATCTTCTGCTGCTTGGCATTGTAATACTTCAGACTCTTCAATTAATGTACACACCCAATAAGCTTGTCGATTGTCTTCTACGCAGCCTTTTCGAATGCGTTCAACTACATCTTCACGGCGTGTGTCAGGTAAGGCGATGGTATTTATCGGGGTTCTTCCTGGGGGAAGTTCATCAATAATAGAGGTGTCTAAATCGGCATAGGCAGTCATGGCTAAAGTGCGAGGGATCGGAGTTGCTGTCATAATCAATTGATGCGGATAATTACCCTCAAAAGCGCCTTTCTCGCGCAGTGATAAACGCTGATGTACACCAAAGCGATGTTGTTCATCAATAATAATCAGTGTTAAATTATGAAAGATAACTTTATCTTGAAATAAAGCATGGGTACCGACAATCATCTGCATACTACCATTTTCGATATGCTCTAGTGCGCTACGTCTTGCTTTTGCCTTCGTTTTTCCAGCTAGCCAGCCGACGCTGATATCAAGCGGTTCAAACCAGTTTTTAAAATTAAGGGCATGTTGTTCTGCTAATATTTCTGTTGGCGCCATTAAGGCAACCTGAAAGCCTTTACTGATAGCAGTGAGTGCCGCAAGTGCCGCAACTAAGGTTTTTCCTGAACCCACATCACCTTGTACTAAGCGCATCATTGGCTGAGTTTTCATCAGGTCCTGACGAATTTCTTGTACCACTCTTACTTGAGCATTGGTGGGTGAAAAAGGTAATGAGGCTAAAAACTTATCACTGAGTACTTTATCATCGATTAAAGATATTGAACGATGAGCATCACTAGACTGGCGTAATTTCAGCATACTTAAATTATGCGCCAATAATTCTTCTTTTATTAATCGTAACTGTGCTGGATGCTTACCCTCTTCCAACTGTATTACTGAAGTTTCAGGGGGCGGACGATGAATAAGCGCCAAAGCTTGCGCGAGAGAATAATTTTGCAAATTAAACTCCTCAGGTAATAACTCTTCAACTTGGCCTCGTTCTAATCTAATTAACGCTTGCTCGGTTAAGTTACGTAAAGTTATTTGTCGTAAGCCTTCAGTCGTTGGGTAAACAGGGGTTAGTGTTTCTTCTACCTCGGTTAAAGCTTGGTCTTCATCAAGGGATTTATACTCAGGATGAATTATTTCAAAACCACGAGCGCCACGTTTAATTTCACCATAACAGCGAATGTTCAGCCCCAATGCTAAGCTATTTTTTTGTGCAGCGCTAAAGCGAAAAAAACGTAAGTTTACGGTTCCTGAAGCATCTTGAACGGTAACCAGTAACATACGTCCCTTGCCATTAATGATTTGGCTACCGGTGATTTCACCAATAATATTAGTGAAAACGCCAGGGAAACAGTCTCGTATTGCGGTAACACGAGTCCGGTCTTCATAACGATTGGGTAAATGAAAAAGTAAATCTTGTAGTGAGCGCAAGCCAACTTTTTCAAGTTTTTCTGCCATGCTTGGACCAACACCTTTTAAGCTGGTGATGGCTATTTGTGCGAGTTTGGCTAGCCCTTTTGACACTAAGTTATTGTCCTTTTATCATATAGTCAAATCACCTAAACGGCATATTTAAGGGCTTAGCTATAAAATTTCAGCAATGCTGTCGATTAATTATCTAATGCTTTCCAAGCTGCTTGAGTCATTTGCATCTGTTCCCACCATGATTCAGAGGCAATGATTTGTCCCTCTTCATCAATCACAGGATAAGGTAAGCCCTTACGTTTGCATGCCTCGGCAAAAATAGGATGACCACCTTCAAATAAGAAACGCTGACGGCGATTATCATCAATTCGAGCAGCGTCATACATTCCAGCTAATTGACGCTGACGTTGCGCTTCATACAAAACCACAGAAGAGGCGACAGAAACGTTTAACGATTGCACCATGCCAACCATAGGAATAACAATATCTTGATCGGCCATTGCAAGTGCAATATCTGAAGCACCAAACTTTTCTTGGCCTAAAATAATAGCCGTTGGTTTGGTGTAATCGATCTCACGAAAATCTACAGCGCTATCAGAAAGGTTGGTCACTAAAATTTGCATGCCTTGCTTTTTTAATTCATCAATAGCATCTTTAGTTGTCGTGTAGTTGTGCACATCAATCCAGTTTTGACTACCCGCAGCACTGCCGCCACGTACTTCCATTTCATCACTTTTCCAGATGGCATGTACATCACTAACGCCAACAGCATCGGCGGTGCGAACAACCGCGGCAAGGTTATGTGACTTATGAACACCTTCCATACAAACAGTTAAATCTGGTTGGCGTTTATCGAGCATTGCGTTTATTCTTTTTAATCTTTCAGGAGTCATTACACTTCACATCTACACTTTATGGTTCATCGTCTAAAAATCGCTAAACAAATCTGTATACGAGATTGTTTACATATTTTCGACGATTTGCTCTTAAATTTAACGGTTAGGTGCAACCATTAAATTTAAGGAGGGAAAATATACTTTACAGTTAACAGCGAAAATTAGCCGACGTTAGGTAATTCCATCACGCCATCTATTTCAATTAATACGTCTTTGGGTAAACGAGAAACTTGTACCGCAGCGCGTGCTGGGTAGGGTTGTTGAAAATATTGGCTCATTACTTCGTTTACTGTTGCAAAGTTGGCGAGATCCATCATGAAAATGTTTACCTTCACCATATCGTTAATATTACCGCCTGCGGCTTCACATACCGCAACTAAGTTCTTAAATACCTGATTAGTTTGCTCGGTAAAGTCTTCAGAAACAACAGTCATCGTCTCTGGAATAAGAGGGATCTGACCTGAAAGGTAAACGGTATTATTAACTTTTACCGCTTGGCTGTATGTGCCGATTGCACTGGGTGCGTTATCTGTACTGATAATTGTTTTCATAGTAATTCCTACATGGTAATTTTGTTAAAGACGATTGACTACTTATTGCGCACAACACGCTGAACATCAATCATCACTTTTATTTTTCGAATAATATCGGCTAAATGAACGCGGTCACGACAGGTTATCTCCATGTCAATCGCATATAGTCCCGAGTCTTTTTCACCAGAATTTAGCGCATGAACATTGGATTCACACTTAGCAATAACATTGGTCAATGCGGCGAGTGCACCTTGATGATTCATTATTTCAATACGTAATTTTGCAATGAAGTCTCGGTTAATATCACTGTCCCATTTTACTGGAAATAAGCTACCTTGTTCATGGTTTTTAATGTTACGACAACCTTGTTGATGCACCATTAAACCTTTACCAGGACTCAAGTAAGCTAATATAGCGTCTCCTGGAATAGGACGGCAACATTTTCCGTAACTGACCAACATACCTTCGCTGCCTTTGATTGGCATTTTGGTTTTACTGTTTGGATCGGCGAAGCCACTTTCTGCACTATCTATAGTAAATTCATCGGTTAATCGTCTAGCAATACCTATGCTTAACGCATTACCTAAGCCAATATTGACGAGTAGGCCATCAAGACTGGTATTACCGGTCTCTTTAACAACCTGATCAATTTTTGCTTGGTCAATGTCTTCGATATGGACTTTACCTAAGGCATGACTTAATAAACGTCGTCCTAAACCATAAGATTCTGTTTGCTCTTGTGAACGTAAATAAGTACGAATTTGTAAGCGTGCTTTAGCAGTAACAACAAAGTTTAACCAAGTGGCATTCGGTCGAGCGGCAGAAGAAGTTATAACTTCAATGGTTTGCCCTGAATCAATAGCTCGACTTAGTGGATAAGGTTTACGATCGACCTTAACCCCGACACATGAATTACCAACATCAGTGTGAACAGCATAAGCAAAATCGACAGCAGTTGCGCCCATCGGCAATTCAATAATACGTCCGTCTGGGGTAAAGACATAAATTTCTTCAGGAAATAAGTCTGACTTTACGTTCTCAATAAATTCAAATGAACTACCAGCACTTTGTTGTAATTCTAATAAACTTTGCATCCAACGACGAGCTTTCATTTGAGCTGTGGTGCCACTCTTATCGCCGTCTTGTTTGTACAACCAGTGAGCGGCTACTCCTTTGTCTGCCATTTGATCCATATCTTGTGTACGAATCTGAATTTCAACAGGGATGCCATGTGGACCAATCAATGAAGTATGCAGCGATTGATAACCATTTGTTTTGGGAATAGCGATATAATCTTTAAAGCGGCTTTCAATTGGTTTAAATAAGTTATGCACAGCGCCAAGTGTTCGGTAACAATTATCGATCTTATTCTCTACGATGACACGAAAAGCGTAAATGTCCATGACTTCATTGAACATTAATTCTTTATTGAGCATTTTACGATAGATAGAATAAAGGTGCTTTTCTCGGCCAATAACTTGCGCTTCAATCCCACTTTCTTTAAGACGAGCCGCAATTTCTTCTTGAATGTTATTAATAATTTCTTTGCGATTACCACGGGCTTTTTTTACCGCTGACTTTAACGCACGTGCGCGCATCGGGTAAAGGGCTTCAAAACCTAAAACTTCTAATTCACTTTTAATATCGTGAATACCCAAACGGTTAGCAATGGGGGCGTAAATTTCTAATGTTTCACGGGCAATACGTCGACGTTTATCTGGACGTAAAGATTCGAGCGTGCGCATGTTGTGTGTGCGGTCGGCAAGTTTAATCAGAATTACGCGTATGTCTTGCACCATTGCAAGTATCATTTTACGGAAGTTTTCCGCTTGCATCTCTTCTTTGTTGTCAAACTTTAATTTATCAAGCTTACTGACACCTTCAACTAATTCAGCAACGGTATAGCCAAATAATTCGGCTAATTCGTCTTTAGTTACCGGAGTATCCTCAATAACATCATGGAGCAATGCCGCCATTAAGGTTTCATGGTCAAGGTGCATTTTTGCTAGGTTTAAAGCAACGGCTACCGGATGAGTAATATAAGGCTCACCGCTTGAACGCATTTGTCCTTCATGCGCTTCACGCGCAACAAGGTAAGCTTGCTTTAATAAGTCAATTTGTACTTTAGAAAGATAGCTTGAAACAAGTTCTTTTAATGGTTCAAAAAGGTACACGCATTGAATCCTTGATGATTAAGCTGAACGGTCTTATTACCGCCAGTCAAAGCTTTGAGTCAGCATAACACAATACGTTATTCGTTAAATACTGACAATAAAAAACGCGTATCATTAACAATGATTACGCGTTTAGTTTATATCTCGTCGCTATAAGGCGACAAAAGATTTTATAGCTGTGGCTGAGCGCCACCAACAATGGCTGCAACAGCAGCAAGTTCTGCAGAGTCTTGCTGAACTTGTTCATGACGGTCGCTATTGTTCATTACTTCAGTAGTGATTAAACCGGCTTCAATTTCACGTAAAGCTATAACGGTAGGCTTGTCATTTTCAGGGTCAACTAAAGGATCTTTACCACCTGTGGCAATTTGACGAGCACGACGTGATGCGATTAACACCAAGTCAAAACGATTGCCTACTTTTTCTACAGCACCTTCAACAGTTACGCGAGCCATTTGGTCACTCCAACTTAAAATTTATAAAATAGTGCCGTAGTTTACTGAGCTACAGGCGATTAAGCAAGGTATATACCTATACTAGGTGAAAATACAGTGAAATATTAGTCTTTTAATAATTCATCGAACATTAACTGATGCGTTATCGCTTGCTGCTGACATTTTAGGCGTTGGTTATTAACGATGGTGGTTAAGTCGCTCAGCGCCTGAGTAAAGTCGTTATTAACAATAATGTAGTCAAACTCAGTGTAGTGTGAGCATTCTGCTTTTGCTTGTGCCATACGAGATTTAATGGTGGCATCGCTATCTTGTCCGCGCTTTTTCAAACGGTCTTCAAGTTCTGCTTTTGAAGGCGGACTAATAAAAATTGTGGTGACACTGGGTTGTTTTATCCGTACTTGCTTGGCGCCTTGCCAGTCGATATCAAGAAAAACATCAATACCTTGTGCAAGTTGTTTATCTATCGCAGATGCTGAGGTGCCATAATAGTTACCAAAAACTTCAGCATACTCATAAAACTCATTTTGTTTAATCTGCTTTTGAAATTGCTCAGCATTAATAAAATGGTAATGTTCAGCGTTATTTTCACCTGGACGAGGTGCTCGTGTGGTGTGAGAAACCGACACTTGCATCGGTCTGGCCGACTCTTGAGATAATAAGGCTTTAATTAAACTAGATTTTCCTGCGCCGCTAGGTGCGGAAAGAATAAATAAATTACCGGGAGTTGTCACAATATTGCCTTATAAAAGAGGTGAAAAATAAATAATGTTTATTATAACGAATTGATGGGGTATTTCATCTCTAAACTTGCTTACCGATAGCAAGAGCAGCATTGTTAATAAAAAAGCCAGCTTTTCAGCTGGCTTTATATTTTCATTAACAGGTCAGTTGATTAAACCAAAAGGTTTAACTTTCCCAGTTTAAGATAACTTTACCAGAAAGGCCTGAACGCATGGTATCAAAGCCTTTTTGAAAATCATCAATATCAAAATGATGAGTAATAATCGGTGATAAGTCTAAACCTGACTGAATTAAGCTCGCCATTTTGTACCAAGTCTCAAACATTTCACGACCGTAAATACCTTTAATTGTTAAGCCTTTAAAAATAACTTGGCTCCAATCAATGGCCATATCTTGACCAGGAATACCGAGCATAGCGATTTTTCCGCCGTTATTCATGTTTTCTAACATAGCTTTAAAGGCCATAGGTACGCCCGACATTTCCATGCCAACGTCAAAGCCTTCAGTCATCCCTAGTTCGGTCATCACATCAGTTAAACTTTCTTTACTGACATTAACCGCTCGAGTGGCGCCCATTTTTCGGGCCAAATCTAAGCGATATTCATTAATGTCAGTAATAACAACATGGCGCGCACCGACATGTTTAGCGACGGCTGCTGCCATAATGCCAATAGGACCTGCGCCAGTAATAAGTACATCTTCACCGACCAAGTCAAAAGACAAAGCCGTATGAACAGCATTGCCAAAAGGGTCGAATATCGCAGCTAAATCGTCAGATATTTCATCGGGTAATTTAAACGCATTATAAGCAGGGATCACTAAATATTCAGCAAATGAGCCTTCTCGGTTAACACCGACACCGACAGTATTTCGGCATAAATGTGTACGACCACCGCGACAATTTCGGCAATGACCACAGGTAATATGTCCTTCGCCAGACACCCGGTCACCTAAAGCAAAGCCTTTGACTTCTTGACCAATACCGACCACTTCGCCCGCATACTCATGCCCGACTACCATAGGAACGGGAATGGTTTTTTGTGCCCATTCGTCCCAGTTGTAAATATGAATGTCGGTGCCACAAATAGCGGTTTTTTTAATTTTAATTAATAAATCATTATGACCAAGTTGTGGTTTTTCACTCTCAGTCATCCAAATGCCGGGTTCGGCTTTTAACTTTGCTAATGCTTTCATGGTATTTCCTTTAATCCTAACCTTAACCAATAATGTTCATTGCTTTGCCAATACGAATAAAGGCAGAAATGGCTTTATCAAGTTGCTCTTGGGTATGAGCGGCTGAGATTTGAGTTCGAATACGTGCTTGCCCTTTAGGGACTACTGGGAATGAAAAGCCAATCACGTAGATACCTTCCGCTAATAAGCGGCTCGCCATTTCACTGGCTACTTTTGCGTCGCCTAACATCACTGGGATAATCGCGTGGTCAGCGCCCGCACAGGTAAAACCAGCAGCTTCCATATTTGTGCGAAAGTAACGAGCATTGTCTTTTAATGTTTTACGTAATTTGCCACCCTCGGCTAATAAATCAATCACGGTAATTGACGCATTAACAATAGCGGGTGCTAACGAATTAGAAAATAAGTAAGGACGTGAACGTTGACGTAACCATTCAATCGTTTCTTTTTTACCTGAGGTGTAACCACCTGAAGCGCCACCCATAGCTTTACCTAGTGTGCCGGTTATAATATCAACACGGCCCATCACATCACAATATTCGTGGCTACCTCGGCCTTCTTCACCGACAAACCCGACAGCGTGCGAGTCATCAACCATCACTAAAGCATTATATTTATCAGCTAAATCACACACTGCTTTTAAGTTAGCGATAACGCCGTCCATCGAAAATACGCCATCGGTAGCAATTAATTTAAAACGTGCACCAGCGGCATCAGCTGCAATGAGTTGTTGCTCTAAATCGCTGGCGTCATTGTTAGCGTAACGGTAACGTTTTGCTTTACATAAACGCACACCATCAATAATTGAAGCATGGTTTAATGAGTCACTGATAATCGCATCTTCGGCGCCCAATAAGGTTTCAAATAATCCGGCATTAGCATCAAAACATGAAGAATAAAGGATAGTATCTTCCATGCCTAAAAAGTGACTTAATTTTGCTTCTAGTGTTTTGTGAATATCTTGGGTACCACAAATAAAGCGTACCGATGCCATACCAAAACCATGCTCGTCTAAGCCTGCTTTTGCTGCGGCGATAAGCTCAGGATGATTGGCCAAACCTAAGTAATTGTTAGCACAAAAGTTGACTACCGCTTCACCACTAGCTACGGCAATGTTCGGTTGTTGTGCTGTGGTAATAACACGTTCGGCTTTATATAAACCGTCTTCTTTAACTTGCTCAATTTGATCATTTAAATGTGCATAAAAACTTGCGTTGTTTGAAGAGTCGTTCACAACAATTCCTTATTAATAGGTTTGGATAATAATAGTATTATTATCCTAGACGAAGATTGAAAAAAGTGACACTAGTTAATTTTATGGTTATTTGATTAGTTAAATTGACATGTGACACTATCAAAATGACTATTGTTAGTGTCTAATTGGTTTTATTAATGGTTGATGGGTATAAATGATGATTACAGAAAAAGATGAAGAGCTACTCGCTATTTTACGATGCAACGCCCGAGCAAGTGTTTCTGACATTGCTAGAGCGACTGGCGTATCTCGCACAGCGATACAAAATCGTCTAACTAAGTTAGAAAATAGTGGTGTAATAAAAGCCTACAGTATTGTTTTAGGTAGTGAATATAGTAATCAGTTAATTTCGGCAAATGTATCACTAAAAGTAAATCCTAATCTTAGGCGAAATATTTGTATCGCGTTAAGAAAAATACACAATATTAGTCATATCTACTCTATTAGCGGTCAATATGATTTGTTAGCGACCATTCAGGCACAAACATTAAAAAAGTTAAATGAAATTCTTAATATAGTTTGTTCGTTAGAAGGTGTCGAACGGACAAACTCTTCTATTATCCTAGATACTGTTTTTGAAAAATAAAGCGTATTTACTGATCAGTTCAAAGTGGTGTTTAGCCATGAAGTCAGGTTGATTGCTAGGTACTTATTGCGGCGTAATAAGTTATGCCCTTGGTCAACGCCTTGAAAAATTTGGCTGGTAGAGTGACGGTCGCCATTCCATGAAAATAGCTCTTGGGCGGTTAAAAAACTATCTGCATGATGCGCTGAACTGACGAAATAAGCAGGAATATCAATTAAGTTTTTATAATGCTCTTTTTCCATATGATCCATAATAGGCGAAAGTATAACAAAGCTATTAATGCGAATTTTTTCTGCTAAGCGTACCGCTTCATTGACTGAGCAACCGCTGGCAACCAGTGAGATAGGTTGTTGCTCGCCAATTTTACTGCGCAAATAATTATAAGCCGCCAGAACATCTTTTTCCCAATACGAGGTCAGCATGGCAACTTCAGCTTGGTAGCTAACAATATCTTTTACTTGGTGTTTTATCGTTTGGTGAGAAAAACCTTCAGATTCGCTTGCGCCATAGCCTCTAAAGTCAATGGCTAGTGCATTAATACCTTGCTCGGCTAGTAATTCACCCAGTACATTATAGCTTTCGCTACTGTGGGAGCAGTCATGGAGTAATAATACGCCGCCACCAAGCGCGTCTCCGAGATAATAATTAGCCGATAAGACAAAATCGTCGTCAGCGAGAAACTTTACTTTTTGCGGTGTATCTTTTTTCTTTACTTGGCTAACATCTACTTGATTATATGTTGGTTCTTCATATTCTTGTGCGGATAATAAAGGCGCTAGTAGTATAATGCTGACCATGGCGAACCCATGGTTGAATATGTTCTTGATGAAATGAAATTTGCTCATTTTCCTGCACTACTATTTTAGTTCCTTTAATATCACGACGATAACAAACTCCATCGGCTTTGGGTATTTTTATTGTTTGCTTAAGTCGCTATACTGCGTTTATCAACAACTAAAGAGTTTTTTCTGTGCGTTATCAATTATCTTTAATGTTATATCGACTTGTTTTTCTTTGCTTACTCCCGATCGTTTGGTTGTTACTTCAGTTTCGCTCAGTAAAACAAAAAGCTTATCGACAACGAATCAGCGAACGTTTGGGTTTTTTACCTCGAGAATTTAAAGCGGGTGGCATTATCGTTCATGCGGCGAGTGTCGGTGAAGTTATTGCTCTAAAGAGTTTTATCAGCCAACTGCTAGAAACAAAACCTCATCGTGTTGTCACTGTCACTACTTTTACTCCCACGGGTTCAGAGCAAGTTAAAAAATTGTTTGGGGAACGTGTTCAACATTGTTATTTACCCCTAGATAGTACCTTTTGTGTGGCAGCATTTTTAAATAAATTGAAACCACAGGCGATGGTTTTTATGGAAACTGAGTTGTGGCCAAACTTAATCGCGCAAAGTGCAGATCAAGGAATAAAATTGTTATTGATTAATGGCCGCTTATCACAAAAATCGATGAACAATTATCGCAAGCTAGCTTGGTTAATCACACCGACAATTAACCGTTTTGATAAAGTGTTATGTCAAAGCCAAGTGAACTATGAGCACTTTTTAGCCTTAGGTGCCGATGCTGCTCGCTGCAAGGTTTCTGGAAATGTGAAGTTTGACATCAGTGTTAATCAAACAATAAAAGATAAGCAGCAAGAGCTGGCTGAATTTGTGGTCACCGAACGATTAATCTGGGTTGTTGCTAGTACTCATAAAGGGGATGAAAGTCTTGCGTTAAATGCGTTTGCTGAATTACTAAAAAGCTTGCCACAATTACTACTCATTATTGTACCGCGCCATCCAGAGCGCTTTAATGATGTCGCATCATTATGTGTAGCGCAAGGTTATAATATTGCCCGTCGCAGCACTCAAGAAAAAGTAACTCGTGATAAACAAGTTTGGTTACTCGATAGTTTAGGGGAGCTGTTACCGACGTGTGCTTTAGCTAGCGTTGTAACTATGGGGGGCAGTTTTTCGGATATCGGTGGGCATAATCCCCTTGAACCTGCGCTATTTAAAAAACCGATTGTCGTTGGCCCTAATATGAGTAATTTTGTTGAGGTTATGCAGCAACTCGTTGCTGAAAAAGGCATTGTTCAGCTCACTGACCAAGACAGTGCGAAGATGACTGATGAGCTAAGTAAAATCATTGCTGATATTTTGTTATCAGAAAAAACGCAGCAAACATTGGGAGAAAATGCTTACCGCGTTGTAACACAAAACCAAGGAGCTAGTGCCCGAAGTGTAAAACAATTATTGACGTTACTTTAGTTTAATTAAGTTGTGCTTCAAATGTTAAAAAGATACTGCCCATTTGCTGGTCCGCCAAAGGAGAGTTTGGTGTGTCTTCTTTGTGCTCAGCAACTAATAAATATCGACCTGCAGCGTTTGGCGTGAAGGTGATTTCACCTTTTTCATTTGAGAGCAAAGTTAATGTTTGCGGGTTATTGCGGTAACGTGCGCCGTCGGCGGTAATTTCTACGGCAACATCTTTTTGTGCCTTACCATTAAATAAAAATTTGAAAGTCACCTTTTCATTTTCAGCAATATCTGATGGATGAGTAACCGGTAGCAATTCTAATAATTTACCTTCGGTTTTAAAGTTATCACTCGGTGCATTTAAAGTGACATAACTCTCTATTCTTGCATAACGATAAGTGGTTTTGATCGCTGTAGCTTCGGCCGGTAATTTGCCGGCTAGTTCTGTCTTATTAGCTGATAGTCTTTTATGGTCGCCGTCGATAGTATAAGAGGTGATAAAGCTAGCCTCACTGTTATTGGTGATTTTATAGGTCCCAGGATCTTTTAAGAAGTAATCAATGACACTTTTTCTATGGCCTTTATAGCTTGACGACGCTCTTGATGGCTTGCCATTAGGGGTAATAATTCTCACTAAATCTGCCCCCATAGCTTTATCAACATTAAAGGTTTCATTTGATGCAGTTATATCAACCATGATCCATTCGCCTTGTTCAGCAGACAAATTAAAGTGGCTTGGTAAAACCCAGCGAGAATGAGCGAAAGCTTGTGTACTAATGGCACAGGTTAAGGTGAACGCGATTATTTTTTTTAAAGTCATTTTATATTCCAAGTCTAGTGTTTACGTTTTTGAGTTAAGGGGATGAATACGTTTATTTCGGTAGCACAGTGAATTTTATTTCATCAGTTTCATGGCTTGCCGCTAAAGTAAATGTTGATTTTATGTTGTTTAATACAAATGGTTGGCGCAAAATGGCTCGTCCACCGTTTTCTCTGACTACTTCAATAAATAAAGTATATTGTCCTTTTATTAGTGACTTTTTCTGATCATCTTCGGCCAAGAAAGTCAGAGGATATTTGCCTGCTGCGCGAGTCGCAGAAGTTATACCATCAACAAAGTCAGCATCTTTTTTACCGACCTTACGCCACCATCGTCGAATGTCCTTTAACCATTTCGTTTTTTCTCGCCAAAGTAATAAGGTACGTACTGGTTTTCCTTGTGAGTTTTCAATCCAGCTCGCAACATAGGGCGGATGATACTCGCCGAGTTGCTGCTTTAAAGTCAGTTCAAGCTCTAATTGTGCTGGCGCTGAGTTGCTCGGATTGGCAACGGCATTAAAATTTATCAAGCTTAATAAAATAAGTGATAACCCGATTTTGTTTATCTTCATATAAGTTCCTTTTGTGCTCACTCAAGTAGAGAGCGTTGTTCATGCTAATTGATTTAAATCCACCAGATAGCGGTAGAAATCATGGCGACAGTCACGGTTAAACTTACCGTTAAGGTACGATTAAATCGTCTTTGTGGCATGGCTAAAATAAAGCCACTTAGGGCAAATAGGATGCAAAGTAAACTGGTTATATCAATAATCCACCCCCAAAAAACACTGGTATTTCTTCCCTTATGTAAATCGTTCATTAGCGCCCACCAACCGTAGTCAGTTTCTTCAAAAAACAACTCTCCACTGACTAAATCGAGGGTAATAGCGGTATTTTTTCCTGCTCGTTTTATACTGAAAAACAACTCGTCTTGGCTACTTTCGAGGATCGTGTTGTTTAACGATACCGACAATTTTTGCTCAATAGCTGTCGAAACATTAACAATTTGTAGTGGTGTTAACGGCGGATTTTTAATCATAGACAAATCAATCATTAATGCTCTTTCTACAACGTCAGCTTTGCTGTCACGAAACCATTCAGGATGATTGAGGGTAATGCCGGTTACTGAAAAAAAGAGCAGTAAGCTCAACAATGCCATCGACACATAGACATGAATCAGACGAGAAAAACTTAAAGTACTTTTATTTATTTGCATAGCAGGTGTCAGGGTCTTTAATTTATTAATGAGCAACAAATAACTATTTGTTACCCATTATTTTTAGTCAATTTAGAATGATATCTGTGCGGCTAATCGGTAGCTAATTCCGTCGCCTGCGGTAACGCTAGATATACCACCACCAGCAAGGTAATCAGTATCGAGCAAGTTTTGTATGTTGAAGCGGAAATCAACACCTTGGCCACTTATTGTGGTCTTATAGGTTGCTCCAACATCGATACGGGTATAAGCATCTTTGGATATAGTGTTATCGCTATCGGCAAAACGTTCACCTTGATAAAATGCACCCGCATTAAGAGCAAGTTGGTCCGTTAATTCATAACGAGACCAAATTGATGCTGACCACTCGGGAGCATCAACAGGGGTTTTTCCTTGATAATTTTCATCTTTGTCGTATTTTGCGGCTAAGTTCATTAACGATGCCATAACAAAGAGCTTATCGTTTATTGCGCCTTGTGCAGCAACTTCGAAACCTTTGTGACGCTGCTCACCTGCCTGTTCAGTTTGCGTATCAAAATTAGGATCGCCGTTGATTGTTTCAGTGATTAACTTGCCTGTTTTGGTAATATCAAAAATAGCGGTCGTTACTAATAAACGTTCATCAAATAATTGCCACTTAGAGCCGATTTCAAGTTGTTTAGATGTCATGGCCTCGAGCTTCATGCCATGATTAATATCTCGATCGTTTTCGAGTGTTTCGCTGCTCTGGGGTTCAAACCCTTCTGAATAACTCGCGTAGAAAGTGGTTTGGGCATCAGGATGAAATAAAAGCCCAGCTTTAGGCAAGAACGACTCATTGTTCGCGCCTTCTTTACTTTGCTTGTCGTAACGTCCTCCGACCGATATTTGCCATTGATCATTTAAGGTGATTAAGTCTTGTAAATAAATGCCATAGTAATCATAGGCACTGGTGTAAAGTGAATCGTCAGTTGTGTAGCTGATATCAGGTCGTGCTGGCTCTTCTTGGTCGCTGGAGTAGTCAATTGACTCGCCATTTACTTTACGTTGTCCGTAGTAATAGTCTAAAGAATTAGCGCCAATTAATAATTGATGATCGAGACCGGCGAGGGTAAATTCTCCAGTAAAATCGATAAAAGCAGTTTTAAACTGCCAGTCATCAAAACGGTCGTAGGGATTAGAGGTATAGCTATCACCCTCTAAAAAAGTTGTGGGTTTTTTAGGAGACGATTCAAATCGTTGGCGTTTAAAGCTTTGTTCATTGTAGCCGAGTGCAACTTGCCACTGATTATTTAATGCATAGTTGATATCAACACCGATGTTTTCAACGGTAATGTCAGTAAATGCCCAAGACATATCACGAATGGTTTTATCATGACCAATAACATCGCCTTTTTCATCTAACCAAGAACCTGTATCTAACCCTGCTTCATCGTCCGTTCGGTCATAATGAAGGCGTACTATGGCATCGTCTGAAATATCATAGTCAATGACTAACGCACCTAGAAAACGATCGCGCTGACGTTGTTCATTGTTTTGGTACTCATGCTGATATTTAGCATCTTGTTTAACCAGTACACCTCTGTAACGTAATGACCCATCATCAGTTAACGAGCCACCAGCATCTAACGATAATCGGCTTGAACCTTCTTGGTCAACATCAACACCTAGCGTAAATAATGTTTTAGCTGTTGGCTTTTTTGTCACCATATTCACTAATCCACCAGGCCCTGATTGACCATATAAAATACTTGAAGGACCTTTAATCACTTCGATATTTTCTAAGATTTCGATAGGTTGTTGGTAGTGTGACCAATGCTGGTGGCCATCTCTAAGGTAGCCATTGGAAGAACTTAGTTCAAAGCCGCGTAGATTGAATACTTCACGATTACGTTGTTTAGAGCCGGCAGTTAAACTTGCGTCATTGGTTAATACTTCGCCTAATGTTGTCGCTAGTTGTTCTGCTATTACCGAGTTGGGAATAACGGTGACCGACTGAGAAGTTTCTAATAAAGAAACATTGGTCCGCATTGCGCCATGTGCTTGGTCAACTTTATAGTTATTAAAATAACTACCTTTAACTTCAATAACTTCAACAGAGCTATTATTGGTAGCGCTTTCATTGGCACTTGATGAAAAAGGCGTTAAGCCAACGAAAATTGCTAAGCAGACAGGTGAATACTTCATTGTTATTCCTAAGAGAAAAATTGAGAGATAAATTTACTTGGTGCGAATACTAATGATAGTGATTATCATTTGCAACAAGTAAATTTACTTTATTGTCTTTTTCCCGATAACTGTTATTCGGTTGTTGTAGCTTGTTAAGCTAAATGTGGCGCAAGGATCCCTGGTCTCGCTAAAATAATGCAAGACCTTGTTTTGAATTTATAGCTGATGTGAGGCAGTTTAACCGTCACTATTATTTAAGGAGAAACTCAGGGTAGTGTTCATCAAGAAGTAGGTGCAGTTTTTCTTTAACTTGGCTGAAAGTAATACCATTCATTAAATCACTACCTTTGGCGCGAATCCCCCAAGGTAGCTGTTCAATAGGTTGTCTATATTGTTCTTGGGCAGTATGTTGGTAGCAACTTACTACATAGTTTTGATATAAATATGGCCCGGTACGGCAAGGATTACTGTGCGCGTACAAGCCAATAACGGGTGTGCCAACAGTGACTGCCATGTGCGCTGGCCCAGTGTCAGGAGCTATCACCAAATGAGCTATTTTAAGCACACCAAGTAGCTGTTTCAAATTGGTTTGGCCAACAAGGTTAACAAGATTGGATTGGCTTAAACTGATAATCTCAGTGGCTAGTAATGTTTCTAATGTGGTCGGTCCGCCACAAATAACCACTTGAAAACCTAACCCTGTTAAATAATCGGCTATTTTTGCATAACCTTCGGCATGCCAATTTCTCTCAGCTTTACTTGCCGCGGGCGAAATAACCGCAATAGGTTTATCAGATGCTAACGATAGCCGCTCACTTGCCCAAAGTTCGTTTTCGTCACCAATGGGCATTTGCCAGCTAGGACTTTCGCTGGGAACACCGATAGCTTCTGCAAAACCAATAAAACCATCAAGTACATGTGGTTGATGTTGTGGCGCTATCTGATGATTAGTGAAAAGCCACTGGCCTTCTTTAGCTCGTTTACGGTCGAAACCTATTTTTATTTTTGCTTTAATACAGCAACTCGCTAAACTGGCACGCAAGGCTACTTGCATATGTAATAGCACATCAAATTTTTGACCGGCTAACTCTGCACGTAAATCCCGATAGCCTTTTAAGCCTGCTTTCTTATCAAATATGACAAATTTTACCTGTGGCAATCCTTTTAATAAGTTCGCCTCTACTTTGCCTATCACCCAAGTAATTTTTGTTTGAGGATAAAAACGTTGAATTTGTTGCACCATAGCTACGGCGTGACAAACGTCTCCGATAGCAGATAAGCGTAATAAACATAAATTTTTTGGCGCTGTTAATTGACCCAGCATAAAGGAATCACCACAATAGAGCATATAAAGTATTTGAATTGAGTCTATTATCTTGAAACAGTCAGCAATTGTAAAACCTTACCAAGAAAAAATTTACCAACAAGCTAATATTTATTGTTGCTATAACGCCAATGCAATCGATGACTTTTCTCCTGAAATGCTTAATAGTGATTTTTGGCATGAAAATAATGCCATTACCGGCAGTGCCCAAGGGCGTGGTACTACTTGGTTTGTTCAGTACGACTCTCCAGAAGTAAACACCATGGAAAAACAACAGTGGGTGTTACGTCATTATTTTCGTGGTGGTTTAATTGGCAAAATAATTAATGATAAATATTTTTTTACGGGACAAAATAGTACTCGAGCCGCCCAAGAATACCATTTATTAAATACGCTACAGGGGTTAGCACTGCCAGCACCAAAGCCGGTTGCTTTTCGAGTGATTAAACAGGGGCTTTTTTATCAAGCTGATTTGTTATCTTCTCGAATTGAACATGCTCAAGATTTAGTCGCGGTTTTATCAAAAGCACCATTAGTCGAGCACATTTGGCGAGAAGTGGGCAAGGTGATCCGTCGTTTTCATGATGCTGGCATTTATCATCATGATTTAAATAGTCACAATATTCTGCTCGATGAAGAGAACAATGTTTGGTTGATTGATTTTGATCGCGGCGAACAACGAGCGGTTGCTCAATCATGGCAGCAAGCTAATATGGCAAGATTATTACGTTCTTTTGAAAAAGAAAAAGCAAAATTGCCAAACTTTAATTGGCAAAAATCAGACTGGCAACTTCTATTAGCAGGATACCTGCAGTCAAATGAGTGATTAACGGCATTAAAAATGCAAAATTTAATTGAATAATATTTTGATTTTCAACTGATCAGGCGGTTGGTGATTAAGCGATTTCAGCGACTTCCATACAACGTTTACGGTACATGGTACGCGCTTCTAAAAACTCAGGCATTGCAGATTCAGTGATATAAGGTTGAATAATCACTAATATTTTTAAGACGCCTTCATAAAAAACAGCATCAGTAATTTCAATGTTTTTATTTTGGGTTTGATAAAAGCTTAACCAGAAGGTGTTCACTAAACGCAAGATACTGACAATATCAGGTAAGTCTTCATCAGCAAACTTCATCATATGAGTACTACGTAATGACAACAGCATCTCACTGACACGGGTAGCTATTGATGATTGTACATCAACATATTTTTCATGTAATAAAGGGTTTTTTGCTAATAATACCGGCAGGTTACTGTAGAAAAATCTAAACTTCATCAGTGCTTGAAAAACAGCATCCATATATAAAATGATGGTATCGAGGGGCTTTACTTCGGGCGTTACAAAAGGGACTGTATCTAGTAATAGGTTACGTGCATATTCTTCGTAGATGGAAAGAATAATGTCTTCTTTATTGCGAAAATGATAATAGAGGTTACCCGGACTAATGCTTAAATGCGCTGCAATATGATTGGTTGTTACGTTGCGCTCGCCTTGTTCATTGAAAAGCTCAATGCTGGCTTGAATAATTTTATCACGGGTTTTCATGTCAGTTACTTCTGTTTTTATCATTGTATTATTTTCCATCATACTATCAAAATTGAACTGACGGAAAGGCTTTTCGAGTAAATACTTTAACAAATTCGTCTTTGTAAGTTTCCATTCACTAAAAATAGCCTTTACAATGTTTTTAAGTTTATAAAGAAGATACAACTAATGACGATAAAAGCGATTTACCCAGGAACCTTTGATCCGGTCACTAACGGCCACACAGATTTAATTGAACGTGCGAGTGCTTTGTTTTCTGAAGTTATTGTTGGTGTTGCTGCCAGCCCAAGTAAAAAGCCTCGTTTTGATTTAGCGCAGCGTGTTGCTATGATTGAAGAAGTGAGTCGACATCTGCCCAATATCACCGTGGTTGGTTTTAGTGGATTGCTAGTCGATTTTGCTAAAAAAAATCAAGCCAAAGTACTGATCCGCGGCTTGCGCGCTGTGTCTGATTTTGATTATGAATTTCAATTAGCCAATATGAATAGACGTTTAGCCCCTGAACTCGAAAGTGTATTTTTGACACCATCAGAAGGAAATTCTTTTATCTCGTCAACCTTAGTAAAAGAAGTATCCTTGCATAATGGTGATGTGAGTCAATTTGTTCATCCTATTGTAAAAGCCGCACTCGACGATACTTAATCAGTTTGGCAGTTCGGACAGAACACCGAGCTGCGATTCGATTGTCTAACTTCTTCAAGAATCGTTTGGCAGCTATTACATTGCTTGCCTGCTCGACCGTAAACTAATAATTCTTGTGCAAAATATCCTGGGCGACCATCTGCTTGAGTAAAATCTTTTAAGGTTGTGCCGCCTTGGGCAATGGCTGCAGTTAATACTTGTTTGATAATATCGGTAAGCTGATCAAAACGTGCTGCAGAAATTGTTCCGGCTAAGGCCGTTGGTAGAATACCGGCTTTAAACAATGCTTCATTTGCGTAAATATTACCGACACCGACCACAACAGGGTTTGACATTAAAAAGGTTTTTATTGGTACTTTGCGATTCTGTGCCTTAGTAAATAAATAACCGTAAGTGAAGTCATCACTCAATGGCTCGGGTCCTAATTTACTTAATAAACCTCGCTCGTCAATATTGTCTTTAAACCATAATACCGCGCCAAAACGTCGAGGGTCATTCAAACGTAACGCTTTGCCGTGTGCGAAGACTAAATCAAAATGGTCATGCTTTGCGATGGGTGTATCGGCTTCAATAACTCTAATGGTTCCTGACATGCCTAAATGCAAAACTAAGGTGCCATGTGAAAACTTAATTAATAAATATTTTGAGCGGCGTTCAACAGTATGAACACTATGACCAATCATACTTTGTACTGTTTCAGGAATAGGCCAACGTAATTTTGCATTACGTACAACGACTTGCGAAACGGTTTGCTTTAAAATATGGGGACTAATGCCTTGTCGGCAAACTTCTACTTCAGGTAATTCGGGCATAGTAGCTCTATATCGGGTTTATGGTAAATTACAGTGTTAATGCTTGCATGCGATGAACAAAAGCATCGGCAAAGCGTGTTGCTGATTGTTCATCCATATTAAAATATAATGAAGGCTCAATTAGCTCAGCTTCCATAAGGGCAAAACCCTGCTCACAGCGTACAAAATCAACGCGAGCGTACAGTGGCATGCCTATTTGCGTTTTTATCGCTTTAAGGGCCTGCTCTGCATGCTTTGTTAAGCTTGCTTCGGGTGTTATTGACCTTAAACGACCGCCATGTTCTTCTTGAACGCGAAAATCATCGTCTTTTGGTGTTTTTAAAATGGCGTGACTGTAGTGGCCATTAAAATAAAACAGTGAAAACTCACCTTCATCAATAACATTTTTCATAAAGGGCTGAACTAAAAACTCACTGGCTGAAAACGCTTGGGCAAGTTGCGGATAAAATGTTTGATGATTTTCTTTTGTTAGCCAAAAAGTATTATCAGCATTTGCACTTATACGAGGCTTAATGACTAATTGATCAACATTTAATTCAGTAAAATATTGATCTAGCTGTTGCGGCGTTA
The DNA here is from genome assembly GCF_014077325.1 of Colwellia sp. BRX8-5. NCBI lineage: Bacteria > Pseudomonadati > Pseudomonadota > Gammaproteobacteria > Alteromonadales > Colwelliaceae > Colwellia > Colwellia sp. BRX8-5. Next base: position 234,440 of record NZ_JACGVR010000002.1, on the reverse strand, counting down.
AATTTTTCCGCCACAATGTTTTAACAATATTTACATCAAGGCTAACTAATTCACGTAAATATTTTTTATCAATATTCCACTCAACCGTTAGTAAACTATTTTCAAGGTGAGCACTAGATTGCTCAATATCAGTTAACACCTTTAAAAATTCAGCCGCATCGTCTTGGTAATCCCATGGCGAACGAATAATAACGGCGGCATAGTCGTTCCAATTAACACTTTTATCATGCCATGACACCATATGCATTTGCCAGCCTAACGCGAGTAGTGGCTGTGCAAGTAAATGGTCGTAAGCCTCAAAATTTTCAAGGTTGTCCATGGTCAGTATCGCGCAGTCTTGTATTTTATGATGAGTCATCGACATGATCTTCTTTATAGTTTTAGTGAAAGGGGGAAGTTAACTGGCTAATATTTCATTGGGAATGAGCTGTGAAAATATTGCCAACGGAAAAGCTAACCATCTTTTTTGCTGAGGATTAAAGACCAGCAATTCATTATCAGTAATAAACAAATTAAGTAATTGAGCTTGCGCTTCACCGGCTAATTCAACCGTAACAACTAACGCCATTTGGTGGTCAAGCTCGGGTGGAACAGTAACTATGTCACCTGTTATCTCATGCCATGTGAGCATCATTTGCTCTAATGCTTGTCCTGATATTTTTGCTGGTGTTGCTCGCCAAGTGCGTCCGATGCGTTCTATCGCCACTTGCTGGTTAACCGCTAGCGATAGAATAACAGCATGTTTGGCAAATAAGGTCTGTTGTTTATTATCTTGTTGGTCAGTTGATGAATATAATTTTTTATTGGTCACGTTAATCACCAGAATAAAAATCATCACTGAAAAAATGATAACGTTGTTCCAACCAGTACGAGAGAGCTTCATAAAAGACTCATTATTAAATACGATAATAGTGATGATACTAAATTTTAGGCAATAAAAAACCCAGCAATTGCTGGGTTTTTAAAAACTTGAATTAAATTACTTAATTTTAGCTTCTTTGTACATTACGTGCTGACGGATGCGTGGATCAAATTTCTTGATCTCCATCTTTTCAGGCATAGTCTTTTTATTCTTATCAGTAGTATAAAAATGACCAGTACCGGCACTAGAAACTAAACGAATTTTATCGCGCATAATAATTTCCTCTAAAAGTAGTTGTTAAACTTTTCCGCCACGGGCACGGATGTCAGTTAATACTACATCAATACCTTTCTTATCGATAATACGCATTCCTTTCGGAGTTAAACGTAATTTAACGAAACGATTTTCACTCTCCACCCAAAAACGGTGAGATTGAAGGTTTGGTAAAAAACGACGACGAGTCGCGTTTCTTGCATGTGAACGGTTGTTTCCAACCATTGGCACTTTGCCTGTTACTTGGCAAACTTTAGACATTCTGAGTACTCCAAAAATTAATTCCAGGTCGAACTATTATTCCCCAAGACCGTCGCCTCGGGATCCTGAAAAAGGTGGCATATTATAGTGAAACTGAAAAATGAAAGCCACCTTTAATAAGAAAAAACTATATTAACTTAATATTGTATTACTTTACAATGGTTTATCTGTTTTTTGTGGCAGTATAATGCTAGGTTTGAGTGATAATTGTACAGATAAATATCAAATTGTTGTTAATTTATGCCTGAGTCGAGCAATTTTTTCAGTTTATTATGCTGTTCTTCGTCACAAAGTTCGTTAATTAAAATACGAATAATATGTGATTTGGCTAATTTAGTTTCTTTGGCGAGATCTTGTAATTGGATAATCGCTTGTTCACTGAGAGTGAAAGTGGCATGACGAAAGGGCTTATTTCCTTTCATATTCTTACTTGCCAATTGCTGTTTTGCAGCAAGAATGGCTTGTTCAATAGAGACATTTTTGGTGTTGTCGCTATTAACAATTTCAGGGTGCCCTAACGCGTAATTTTCTGCGTCAGCAATAAATTCGTCAACAGTAAATTCCCTTTTCTTTTTATTTCCTTGTGTGGTTTTCTTTAGGTCAGTTAAACTCATGTGAGTTGTCCGGTTTCATTGCTAATAATTCTTCAGCTATAGCAGTCATTTCTATTGCTGCTTTACCCTGAGGTTCTATTTCGAGTACTGAAGAGCCTTGTTCTTCGCTGTCATCATAAACATTACGACTAAAGGTTACCGCGTTTAATACGTTAATACCATATGAGCGGCAAACATCTTTTGCTTCTAATATTCGTTTACCTTGGTTGGGCAACGATGGGCATTGGGTGATAACAAAAGAGGCGAGCATTTTTGGGTTAACCATTTTACAGGTACTGAGCATATCTTCCATGTGCGGCACGGTTTTTAGATCTCGACGTTTAGGGCGCAGCGGAATAATAACATGGTCAGCAACCGACATTGCAGCACGAAGCGCTAAGTTATCTTGGCCACCACAGTCAACAATTACATAATCATAATGCTGTACTAAACTGAGTAAATCGTTACGAATTTTACCGTATAATTGAATACAGTTTATCGCGGGTAACGACGGATCAGAATTTCTTGCTTGTATCCAGTCAGAGGTTGTTCTTTGTGGATCACAGTCAACCATCAACACGATAGCTTTTTTATCTCGGGCAAAATAAACGGCTAAATTCTGTGCTAAACAGCTTTTACCACTACCCCCTTTTTCGCCACCTACTAAAATCATCATAATATAAAATGTCCTTACCTCTTGTTGTAACATTTGCTGTTGTAACATTCGCGTCGAGAATTAATTATAGTGCAACTATTTTATTTTGCATTTTCATTTTCTAAGCGTAATGCCAATTCAAAATAACCGTTCGGTTGTTTAAGACAGCGGATCACTGTGCCATATAAATTTTGGCTGTTGGGGTTGGCTACCTTAAAAACGACGGTCACTTTAGTTTGTAGTGGAATGACATGGTCGCAATCGAGCTTTAAGCCGCCACGCGAAAAGTCCAAACAAGTAATTTTTCGTTGCACGGTTTGTTGCTGGTCATTTACCCAACGTATATCAACTAACTCTTTTTCCATATCTAAACGAAAAGATTGTCGTCGCTCGTCGTCGCTGCTCTGATTGGGTTTAGGTTCATTCATCTAAAGCTCCTTCTGTTATTTATTATTTATAATTCACCGTGTTCAGCAAACGAGTAACACTGATTACCGGCAACAATAATGTGATCGAGTACTTGTATATCAATTAAGCTTAGTGCCTGTTCTAGTCTTTTGGTAATTTGTTTATCCGCAATGCTCGCTTCGGCAATACCCGAAGGATGATTATGCGCTAAAATTACCGCGACGGCTTTTTGTTTTAGCGCCTGCTCAACCACTATTCTCGGGTAGACCGCTGCCGCGTTAATGGTGCCAAAAAATAATCGTTCAAAGGTTAATACTTGATGCTGGCTGTCGAGAAACATTACCGCAAAGACTTCTCTGCTTTCACCACGTAATTCACTGATCAAGTAATCTCGTGTCACCTGTGAAGAGGTTAACGCAGTACCTTTTTGCAATTGCTCGCTAAGATAGCGCTTTGACATCTCCAAACAAGCTTGTAACTGTACATATTTCGCCACGCCTAAGCCATGATGTTGACAAAACTCCTGCTCAGTTGCGCGATAGATGGCGGCAATGCTGCCAAAACTTTTTAAAAGCTGCTGAGCTAGCTCAACTACATGGCATCCCTTTACTCCCGTGCGTAAAAATATAGCCAATAATTCCGCATCACTTAAACTGCTAGGTCCTTTGTGTAGTAGCTTTTCCCTGGGTTTTTCATTTTCTAACCAATCTTTTAACATCACCGCATCCTTGCAAAGCAAATTTGTAAATGGGCAAATTAATGGTATCTTATCGCCACTTATCGTTATTAAGACTAGCAGTTTATGCAAATTTTACAGGGTAAAAAAATAGTTCTGGGTATTACTGGCGGTATCGCTGCCTATAAAACGCCAGAATTAGTGCGTCGTTTAAAAGATAATGGCGCAGATGTTCGTGTAGTGATGACAACAGCGGCAAAAGCTTTTATCACTCCACTAACATTACAGGCCGTTTCTGCCAATGGCGTTTCAGACAGTTTGCTTGATAGCCAAGCAGAATTAGCTATGGGGCATATAGAATTAGCAAAATGGGCAGACTTTATCCTAATTGCACCAGCGACTGCCGACGCAATTGCTCGTATTACCTGCGGTATGGCGAATGATTTATTAACTACATTATGTTTGGCAACAAGTGCGCCAATTGCTATCGCTCCAGCGATGAATCAACAAATGTGGCATGCGGCAATTACTCAAGAAAATATTGCTAAACTTATTTCACGAAAAGTTGCCGTATTTGGTCCTGGCTCAGGAGCACAAGCTTGTGGTGATGTTGGTTTAGGGCGAATGTTAGATGTTGACCTTTTAGTCAGCCATGTCTGTCAATTTTTTCAACCAGCGTCGAAGATTGCTCAGGTAGATTTATCGGGCCAACGTTGGGTGATCACAGCAGGGCCAACGCGTGAAGCTATAGACCCAGTGCGCTATATTTCGAATCATAGCTCAGGAAAAATGGGTTATGCCATAGCACAAGCAGCACAATTAGCGGGCGCAGAAGTCCAAATAATATCGGGACCCGTCAGTATTGCTGTTCCCCATGGTTGTAAAAAAATAGCGGTGGAAAGTGCATTGCAAATGCACCAGCAAGCGCTTGAACTTGCCAAAAAAGCCGATGTTTTTGTTGCCTGTGCCGCGGTTGCTGATTATCGAGTCAGTGAGGTAGCAACGCAAAAAATTAAAAAATCAGCCGATGAAATGCAACTTATTTTAGTGAAAAACCCTGATATTGTTGCCGATGTTGCTGCTTTATCCGTAAAACCTTTTACCATCGGTTTTGCGGCTGAAACACAAGATGTCGCACATTATGCGCTTGATAAATTAAAAAGAAAAAATCTTGATATGATTGCTGCCAACAATGTTGCGCTGTCAGGGCAAGGCTTTAATAGTGATGATAATGCCTTAACGGTTTTCTCCAATAAAAATAAAACGGAACTACCGTTAGCATCAAAAAAAATACTTGCCGAGCAATTAGTACAACTAATTTCGCAACATTATGTTGAAAAAAAATAAGAGAACGATTTATGACCGTAGCGCAAAAACCTAATCGCAAACAACAAATTTTAGAGTGTTTAGCAAAAATGCTAGAAACTTGTCCTGGCCAGAGAATAACGACCGCCAAACTTGCTGCTGAAGTGGGTGTATCAGAAGCTGCGCTTTATCGCCACTTTCCTTCTAAAGCCCGTATGTTCGAAGGTTTAATTGATTTTATTGAAGAATCAACGTTTTCACGGGTGAATTTAATCCTCAGTGATCACAAAGAAGCCTTGGTGCGTTGTCATCATATTTTGCATGTTTTGTTGGTTTTTTCAGAACGTAATCCTGGCATGTGTCGTATCTTGGCTGGTGATGCGTTAATGGGCGAAAACGAAAGATTACGGACACGTGTCAATCAGTATTTTGAAAAATTAGAAACGCAATTTAAACAAGTCTTACGTGAACGAAAATTGCGTGAAGGTAAGAGCTTTAGCATTTCAGAGCAAGCATTAGCAAATATCTTAGGCGCTTATGTTGAAGGAAAAATTAGCCAGTATGTTCGTTCAGGTTTTACCAAGAAGCCTAGCGAAGATTTTAACGATCAATGGCAATTTTTAATGGCGGGTAAGTAAGTTTTGGGTAAAAATGCGACGACATAACCCTGAGCAATACCGATTTCAGTAAGTTGATAAACTAATAAGTATTAAAATAAAATTAAGGAAAAAATGTGAGTAATTTATCACAGCTTCATCCCATGCATTTATGGCAGTTATTTGAAAAAATATGCAGTATCCCACACCCTTCAAAGCATGAGCAAAAAATATCAGCTTGGATCCAAGCTTGGGCAAAAGAGCAAGGTTTATCGGTAAAAGAAGACGCCGTTGGTAATATCTTTATTAAGAAGCCAGCTACAGCGGGTATGGAAAACTGCCAAGGCGTCATTCTACAAGCGCATATGGACATGGTTCCACAAAAAAATGCTGATACCGTTCATGATTTTTTAACCGATGCTATCAAACCTTACACGGTTGAAGAAGCTGATGGACAATGGGTTACAGCAGAAGGTACCACCTTAGGCGCTGATAATGGTATTGGCTTATGCTCAGCTTTAGCCGTTTTGGCAAGCGATGATATCGCTCATGGTCCTTTAGAAGTTTTAGTAACCATAGATGAAGAAGCTGGTATGACCGGCGCTTTTGGCTTGGAGGCAGGCTGGTTAGAGGGTGATATTCTAATTAATACCGATTCTGAACAAGAAGGTGAAATCTATATGGGGTGCGCCGGTGGTATTGACGCCGAAGCTACCTTTAAATTGATTTTTGAAGATGTTACCCAAGATTTCACTTCATTTACCTTATCTCTTTCAGGTTTAAAAGGTGGACATTCTGGGGTAGACATTGATACGGGTCGTGCCAATGCAAATAAACTTTTAGTGCGATTTTTACTCGACGCAAGCCAAAATTTTGATTTGCGTTTAGTGGATTTAAATGGCGGGAGCTTGCGTAACGCTATTCCTCGTGAAGCTGATGCCAGTTTTGTTATTGCAGCAAAAGATGTGAGCGCTTTTAAACTTAGCCTAGACGATTATTTGGACAGGTTACGCGCAACATTAGGCAGTATTGAAACCGATATTGATATGTTACTTATTTCACCAGAGGTTTTCGACCAGTGTTGGAGTCTTAAAACACAGTCGTTAATTTTAAACGCCCTTAACGCTTGCCCCAATGGTGTTATTCGCATGAGTGACGATATTGAAGGTATTGTAGAAACATCGCTTAACTTAGGGGTTGTTCGCTGTAAAGGGCGTAATTTTGTAGCTATGTCTCTTATTCGTAGTTTACATGACGATGGCCGATTACTGGCCGAGTCTATGGTGAAATCAGTCTTTACATTAGCAGGAGCAAAGGTTGAATTTTCTGGTGCTTATCCCGGCTGGAAGCCTAATACAGATTCAAAAATTATGAAAACTGTCCGTGATACTTACCAGTCACTTTTTAATAAAGTGCCTGAGATTATGGTTATCCATGCCGGTTTAGAATGTGGTTTATTTAAAAACGCTTATCCAAACTGGGATATGGTTTCGTTTGGCCCCACCATTAAATTTCCTCATTCACCTGATGAAAAAGTGAATGTCGAAGCCGTTGGGCTTTATTGGCAGTTACTGGTTGAAGTATTGAAGAATATTCCAGCAAAAGCTTAGTTTTTCTGTTGTTATGCTGAAGATGTTGCCTTACTTTTAATCAAGTAAGGTGCATAATTTCAACATAATGTGATTTAAATCAAAACAAGCGTTGTTAGGCTAAGGTCTAATAAACTTTTTCTGGTAAAACCGTATACTTGAAGAAGAAAGTTTTAAGGATTAAATTATGTTCCAGCCAGAAAAAATAATAGTTGCTGACGATCACCCTTTATTTAGACAAGCGTTATTAGCTGCGCTCGATGTTAAGTTTAATAAAACTCAGTGGTTAGAAGCACAGACAATCGAGCAACTTGAACAACAACTCGCTAATAATACCGACAGTGATTTAGTTTTGTTAGACTTAAATATTCCTGGCGCTCATGGTTTTAACACTTTAATTCATGTGCGTAATCATTTTCCGCAAATACCGGTAGTGATGATCTCGGCTCATGAAGATAACGATACTATTCGTAAAGCGATGGAATATGGCGCAGCGGGTTTTGTACCTAAATCGACGCCCGTTGAAACTATTATTTACGCGATTCAACAAATCTTAGCGGGAGAAGTATGGGTGCCAGAAAGCTTTGCTCAAGCGAGTAAAGGTGATGGAGAAAGTAATATTGCCGAACGTGTGGCGAGTTTAACTCAGCAGCAATACCGCATTTTAATGATGTTTGCCCAAGGCTTATTAAACAAACAAATTGCTTACGACCTTAATGTCTCAGAAGCGACTATTAAGGCGCATGCTACTGCTATCTTTCGTAAACTCAATGTTCGTAACAGAACGCAAGCCGTTATTGCTATTGCGCCACTGAATGTTGCTGAGCCAAATATTAATCACTAACCGCAACTATTAACTATTAACTATTAACAATTACCAGTAATAGCAATGGGCTATTGCTTGCCAATTGCTTGTTAGCGCCCAACCCTCTAATTAATCACTCACAGCGGTTTGTAAAATCAATCATCAACAACCGTTGGTGATAACGATTACTCAGAATAATTATCTTGTAACTTCTTCGCTAGCAGTGCACTCATCATTGCGCGCAGCGCTGCTGGCTTAACCAGTTTTCTCATAAAGCCAACATCGGCTTTATGGGTTTTTTCTTCAATGTCACTATCGGTAGTCGCTGTAATTAATATTGCCGGAATATAATGATTACTGCTTGCACGTAGCGCTTTGATAAGGGTTAAGCCGTCTTGATTGTTATTAAGCTGGTAGTCGACTAATAAAATTTCAACTTCATTTTGATGCTGTGCAAATATTGCCATTGCCTGCTCAAAAGACTCAGCCGATAACACGTTACACTGCCAAGCACTGAGCAGTTCTGTCATGCCATTAAGTACATCAGGGTCGTTATCAATACACATTACCGTGACGTCTTTTAGACCTATTTTAGTGACTGGCTGCTCAATTTTAATATTAAATTGTCGATGTGCTTTGGTGATAGCGAGTGAGAACTTACACCCTTGCTGCTCTTTTGATGTTAACGACAGCGGGTGTCCTAATAATTGTGCAAAGCTTTGGGTAATATTCAGACCCAATCCTAAACCTCTGCTGGCATGACTTGGATTGTTTTCTAGTTGAGTAAATTGCTCGAAAACAATTTTTTGTTTTTCAAGCGGAATGCCTGGACCGTTGTCCAATACTTGCAGAATAACTTGCTGACCAACAGTTCGCGATCCTAATAAAATTTTCCCCGGACTGGCGTAGCGAAAGGCATTGCCAATTAAGTTCTGTAAAATACGGCGTAATAAATTACGGTCTGAAGTAATCCAAGCTTTACAAGAGACCACTTTAAATTCAACTTGATATTCAGCCGCCGTCGCTGAGAATTCTTGCGCCAAATCTTTAAATAAATCATTCACTGAAAATGTGGTGAGGTGGGTGGTGATATTACCGCTTTCAATACGTGCTATTTCAGCTAAGTCGGCCAGTAAGTCGTTAGCAACTTTTAAAGAATGATCGATGTTTTTGACTTGTCTTAATTGGCTTTCGCTTAAACTGCCTTGGCTACTCAAGGCTGAGGTAAATAATCTTGCAGCTTCCAATGGCTGCATTAAATCATGGCTGCAGGCTTTCAGATAGAGGCTTTTTTTAATATGTGCTTGTTCAGCCTTCTCACGAGCAGCATCTAAATCTTCATTGGTTTTTTCTAATTTTTTAGTACGTTCGGTAATAATGGCTTCTAAATCAACATTGGTATCTTTTAATACTCTTTCAGCATTTTTATAGGCGGTAACGTCAGAAAACAACATGACAAAGCCACCACCGGGTAAAGGGTTACCTTGAATTCTGATCACTTGGCCGTCAGGGTTTTCACGTTCAGAGCTGTGAGGGCTTCCGTTTCGTAAATACTCTAAACGTTTTTCAACTTGCCGACTAATTTCACCTTCGCCGCAAAGACCTCGCGTGGCGTTGTAACGAATAAGGTGCTTTATCGGGCAGCCTTTGTAAATTAACTCTTTAGGGTAAGAAAATAAATCAATATATTTATTGTTCCAAGCGACTAGTTTTAGCTCATTATCGACAATAGAAATACCATCACTGGCGTTTTCTATAGCGCTTTGTAATAAATTTTGACTGAATTTACGCTGCTGGCTCGAAGCATCTTCAACTAATACTGCAATTTCGTCTAGGGCAATATCGCGTCCATCTAAAGCCGAAGATAAGACTAAACGTGCTGAAGATGCCCCCATAACACTTGCCAGTGTGTTTTCAGTATGCAGTAATAACTGTTGATTATAATCTTGATGACTGACCTCTTTTTTCACGACACCTTGCTTAAAGTGTTTAAAACTAATTTTTGCTTTTCCCTCGCCAACAAAGCGCGAGACAAGCACTTCTAAATCACGTTCATCAATATGACGTTTTTTCTGTGAATTGAGTAGTTTAGGTGCTTGCCACTCTAAAAATAGCGATGCCTGTACCCGCTCTTGCACACTTTGGCGACTGACTTGTGATAATGCCCACATTACAAACATATTAACCGTTAAGCTAAGTAGGCTAACGGTGGTATTAGCCGATAATAAACCGCCGGTAAAAGGCTGCTCGTATAAGCCAAATTGTGGAATAAAATTAAGTAATAACCACATTGAAAAACCAATTAAAATACCCGCATATACTCCAGTTAAGCTTGCTCTTCGCCAGTAAAATGCCGCAACAAGTGCTGGGGTCAATTGCGCAAAAGCTCCAAAAGCAATTTCACCTAACGAGCTTAGCGTATCGGGTGAAGTCATCAAAAACACCCCGTAGCCCAGTAAAATAACTAAAAAAACGAGTGCTTTACGAATGTTAAGCAAGCGAATTCTAAATTCATCAAAATCGGTGTTTTTAGCTTTGCTAGCACGAAAAATATAAGGGAAAACTATTTCATTGCTCAACATCGTACTCAGTGCAATCGAAGAAATAATCACCATAGAGCTGGCAGCAGAAATAGCACCTAGAAAAGCAAACAGTGTTAACCAGGTTTGTTGTTGATGCCAAGGTAAAAATAAAACATAAGCATCTGAAGGGACACTATCACCCAAGAGCATTTGGCCCGCGATACCCAGTGGCGCAGCGAAAACCGCAAAAACTAATAAATAAAGCGGAAATATTTTTCGACTGAGTTTAGTATCTTTTGGGTCTTTAAGTTCAACGACCATGACTTGAAATTGTCGAGGTAACGATAAAAATGCCGCCATAACAATAACTAACATCGCTAACATCGACATCATATTAGGAAAGTTAAGTTGCTGCTCTAACTGTAAACTTGCTCCTGACTTGTACCAAATGTCCATGGGCGAGTCGAAGACAAAAAAAGTCACAAAAATACCGACAGCAAGAAAGGCAAAAAGTTTGACTAACGATTCAAAAGCAATGGCAAGCATTACACCTGGGTGGCGCTCGGTAACATCGATGTGACGAATACCAAATATTACGGTGAAGCCAGCAAGTACTACGCTTGAAATAAGTCCAAAGCGCCAAGTCACTAACGTTTGTTCAGCTTGAAGTTGTTGAAAAGAATAGACAATAGCTTTTAATTGTAGAGCGATATAGGGCATGGTGCCGATTAAAGCGACGATGGTCACCATAATCGCTAGCTTGTGTGACTTGCCATAACGTGAGGCGAGTAAATCAGCGAGAGAAGTTAAGTTTAACTTTAAGCTAACACGCACAATACGTTGGATAAAAGGCCAAGCAAAAACAAATAATAAAATGGGTCCTAGATAGATAGGAATATGAGAAAGAAAGTTCGTTGAGGCCTGGCCCGTAGTGCCTAAAAAGCTCCACGACGTACAGTAAACGCCTAGTGTTAGCGCATAAATAATCCCCTGACTCTTACGAACAATTTTATGGCGGTATTTGTTTCCTAAATAGGCAATAAGAAAAAGCAGGCCAATATAACCAATACTCAATACCGACAATTGCCAATTAGGAAACATAATAAATCTCAATTTTTATTTTTATACTTCTACAATACCAAGCCTTTAAGCTAATTTATACAAAACTTGGTGGGTAATTAAGCGAAGTTTTTTAAGCCATTAACTTCAGGACATTGCATTTCAACAATATTGCGATATAATCGCGTTCGAATATCATTCGAACGAATAAGTTAAAGAGGTTGCTATGGCACCCGCACCAAAATTTAGCCTTGAAGAACAAGAGAAGTTAATTCTGTTTGCCGCGGTTACCGCAATAGAAAAAAGTAACTTATTAGATTTTTCAATGTCATCAATCGCCAAGTCTGCTGGCCTATCTATGGGGTCGGTCTATAAATTTGTGCAATGTAAAGAAGACTTGCTGATTGTCTTAGCAACAAAAATGTATCAAGAAAGGTATCGGGTTGTAAGTCACGTGCTTGCACTGCCACTAACTACGCCAGAACGAATTATTGCTTTAAGCTTACTCGATTTCTCTAAAGTACAAATGTTTAGTTTTGATGATCAACTAGAAAGTATTGTTAATACACGCTCTATTATAAAGCGATGCTCACAACGCTGGCTTGATTATATGATTAATTGTAGTCGTGTCTGCGAGGATTCATTTAAAGTATTGTTGCAAACGGCAGTCGATACTAATGAACTACAGTCAGGCGTTAATGACATGGAGCAGATAAGTATTGGCGCATGGTCTTTAAATGTCGGTTATTTTCAAACGGTAAGATTACATCACAATAGAAACAGCAAACAAGATAGTGAAGCTCAAGAGGGTATCACTTCTTTATCAACAGACAATGTGCACATTCTTAATTTACAACGCTTTATCAATACCTTTGATTGGCGACAAAAAGTCAGTAAAGACGATATTGAAAAAGTAGCTATACAGCTAACTACGTCAGAGCTTAGATAACAACATGAGAAATAATAAAGGAAATACTATGAAAATCCGTCAATGGATTCTGATTATTCTAATTTTAGTTGCAGTGGTCAGTAGCTTGTATTTTTATAAGTCATCATTACAAGCCCAAGCATCGCAGGGAGTCAATATGCCTGAGCCTTCAGCAACGGTTAATGCGACTGAAGCGGTTCGTGTCGATTATCAAGAAATGCTGAAAGTCAGTGGTGAAGTACAAGCCTTTAAATCATTATCATTAAATAATGAATTCGCTGGGCAAATTACCTTGTTAAATGCACAGTCAGGACGCCTGGTGAAAAAAGATCAGGTACTTATTGAAATTGACCATCGAGATGAAGACTCGAAGTTAATTGCCGCTCAAGCACAGCTTACCTTAGCGAAAAAGACCTACAGTCGCTATCTTGTCTTAAAGAAAAACAATGAAATTAGTGCAGAACTTGTTGATCAAGCTGAAGCTGAAGTTGCATTGGCTAAGTCTGATGTAGCCTTATTAGAAACGATGATCGCCAAGAAAAAACTGAGCGCACCTTTTGATGCAAAAGTGGCCATTCACAATCTTGAAATAGGACAATATTTAGATAAAAACAGTCAAGTATTGACCTTGATTGGTATTAACGAATTTACCTGGATTGATTTCTACTTACCACAAGTTTATCAAGAGCTCGGGGTGGGATCTGTTGTTAACGTTCAACCGATGAATCAGCTTAAGTCATATCAAGCGATGATTATTGCCATTGATCCACAATTAAAACGGACTTCACGTAGCTTGAAGTATCGCGCACAAATAAAGTCTTCATTATTAGCATTGAAGCCTAATACCTTAGTCAGTGTTTATTCACCCATTGCCGCCGAGGCTTCGCTAATATCAGTACCTGATATCGCCATAACACGAGATCCACTAGGAAGTTATGTTTTTATACTTGAAGCTGAGGGTGAAGGTGCTTATCGGGCTAAAAAAGTTAAAGTGACTTTGGGTGATCGCAATGATGACCGGGTAATGGTGTTGTCAGGCCTCAATGAAGGACAATTAATTGCTACAAAAGGTGCATTTAAATTGTTCCCACAAATGAAAGTTTACCTCGCTGAGTCTTTGTCAGCGAGCACTGCTGATAAGAAATAGCGAGTTATGATGAAAAAAACTTCAAATCCAATTTCACACAGTAAAGCATCGGTAATGGATATTTTTGTTCGCCGTCCTGTTGTCGCGTTAGTTTTGTCTATTATTATTTGTTTAGCGGGACTTTGGTCAATCAGTAAGATCCCCGTGTTGCAGTTTCCAAAGATAGAGAGTGCTTCGTTAGTTATTGATACCTATTACATTGGCGCTTCAGCTGAAGTGGTGCAAGGTTTTGTTACTGAACCGATAGAGCGAGCTGCCGCAACGGTGCCTGGTGTTGAGTATGTTGAGTCTAAAACGACTTCAGGCAGCAGTAAAGTTACCGCGTGGCTCAACTTAAATGAAAATAGTACCTTAGCATTAGCGGAGTTAACCGCACGTTTAAGCCAAATTCGCTATGAATTACCCACAGGTGCGCAAGACCCCATAGTCTCGGTGAGTCGTGCAGATCGTCCTTTTGCTGTCTTCTATCTGAATGTTAATGCTAATGGTAATGACTTATCAAAAGTCACTGATTACTTAACCCGACAAGTTAATCCAGTTTTAAACGCCATAGAAGGTGTGCAACGTGTTGGTATTGAAGGGGCAAGAACGCCAGCAATGCGCATCTGGTTGAATACCGAAGCGCTTGCAGTGTTTAACTTAAGTTCGACAGAGGTTTACCAAGCATTAGCAACCAATAACAGTATTGCAACTATGGGCTATGCTGAAAATAGCCGACAGCGCATTGATATTGTTGCTAACAGTCAATTAACGTCAGTGACTGAGTTTGAGCAATTAGTGGTGGCAAATATCGACGGTGCTACCATTCATTTAATTGATATTGCTCGTGTTGAAATAGCGGCAGAAGATGCCAGCGTTACGGCAAGGCTAAATGATAGTGACACGGTTTATATCTCAATTTGGCCCTTACCTGGCGCTAATGAAATTGATATTGGCGATAGTCTTTATAGTAAAATTGCCGAATTAAATAAAACATTACCTTTAGGTATGTCGATAGATTTTGCCTTCGACGGTACACTTTATATGCGTGATGCGTTAAGTGAAATTTTCATTACTTTAATGGAAACTGTTATTTTAGTCGGCTTGGTCGTTGTCTTACTAATGGGGTCATTTAGAAGTGCGATGGTGCCACTTATTACTATTCCTATATCTATACTTGGCGCGGTAGCCGCGATGTCATTTATGGGTTTTTCGCTTAACTTATTAACCGTGTTAGCGATTGTATTATCGGTAGGTTTGGTGGTTGATGATGCGATTGTGGTGGTGGAAAACGTTGCCCGTTTAATGCGCAAAGGTTATTCAAAATTTGACGCTGCTTTAGAAAGTTCACGTCAACTACTTGTTCCCATTATTTCGATGACCTTAACGTTAGCTGCGGTCTATGCTCCTATTGGATTTTTATCAGGGTTAACTGGGGTTTTATTTAAAGAATTTGCTTTTACCTTGGCTATTGCGGTCATTATTTCAGGGATTGTCGCGATTACTTTATCATCGGTGATGAGCGCACATATCTTGCCTAAAGGGGGTGAAGAGGGGTGGTTAACACGAAAAGTGAATAAACTCTTTGATAATATTCAACAGGCTTATGGCAAATTACTGCAACGTATTTTTAAGTGGCAAGGGCAGGTTTTTTTAATTGCGGCTGTGGTTTCTTTGCTTTCAGTGCCTTTTTATTTGCAATCAAAGAAAGAGCTAGCGCCTGTTGAAGATCAAGCGAGTGTTATGTTTGTCGTTATGTCACCACCTGACTCTTCATTAGCGTACAACGTTGCTCAAATGGGACCTGTGGTGGAGACCTTACAAGAGATTGAAGGTGGCTTGAAAGTTTGGCAATTACTCTTTACTTCTGGTGGATTTGGCGGCTTAGAGTTGGTCGGTGCTGACGATCGTAATTACTCTACACAAGAACTTATTCCAGAAATGTATGGCAAATTGGCGCAAATACCCGGTTTGAATATGTTACCTATATTACCCGGTTCATTGCCAACCGCGGGACAATTTGAAATTGAAATGGTGGTTAAATCTTCGGCATCCTACGCTGAAATGAAAAACTATGCTGATCAATTAGTGGGAGCAGCGTTTGCCAGCGGTGATTTTCTTTTTGCAGACAGTGATTTAAAAATAGATTTACCCCAAGTTGAATTACAACTAGATCGCGAAAAAATTGCTGATTTGGGGCTTAATGTTGCTGATATTAGTCAACAGATGGGCATTCTATTGTCGAGTAACTTCGTTAACCGTTTCGATGCTAACGGTAAGGCATATCGTGTTATTCCAATGGTTGATAATAATATTCGGGGTAAAACTGAAGAGATCTTAGCGTTAAATATTAAGATACCTTCGGGAGAATTAATACCCGTTTCGGCTGTTGCTGATTTAACATGGAAAACCGTACCGCGTGAATTATCAACTTTTGCTCAGCAGGCTTCATTTAAAGTTTATGGTGGCGTTGCGCCAGGCGTTAATAAAGAACAAGCGCTGTCAACACTAGAAAATGCGGCGAGAAATATGCTACCTACAGGTTACAGTATTGACTATGCCGGAGAATCACGTCAGCTTCGCAAAGAAGGCAGTACCCTAGTGATGGTATTAGGTGTTTCATTATTGATTGTGTTTTTAGTTTTAGCGGTACAATTTAATAGCTTTAGAGACCCGCTTGTGGTGCTTTTAGGTTGTGTACCCTTAGCGTTGTCGGGAGCATTACTTTTACCTTATATTGAGTTAACCACCATTAATATTTATTCACAAATTGGTTTGATCACCTTAATTGGTTTAATCGCTAAAAATGGTATTCTTATTGTCGAATTTGCGAATCATGCTCAAATAGCTGGCGCCGATAAATTAGCGGCGGTTACAGAGGCGGCAACGACACGTTTGCGACCAATATTAATGACGACCGCGGCAACTATTTTAGGACATTTTCCTTTAGTATTGGTGACGGGAGCTGGAGCAGAAGCGCGAAACAGTATCGGTATTGTTTTAGTGGCGGGTATGTTTATTGGCACACTATTCACGCTGTTTGTTTTACCGAGTTTCTATTTGTTATTCGCCGAGCGTCGACAGGCTTCAGTCGAAAATAGACCCGAGATGGCTATCGCTAAAAGCGAAGCTTAGTCACGGCTGTTGTTGTTTAGTAAGAAAGGGCGTTACTTTATCAAGTAACGCCCTTTTTTTTACGCAACAAACGCAGTTAATACTTTAAGGGGGATCACTCGTCGCCACTGTTTCGTTGTTGAGGAATATCACTAAAGTATTGGACAAACTCTACTTCAAAGCCATTGGGGTCAAGAAAATATAAATTAGCTCGGTGTGTATGCTCAACGCCTTCTTTATGTACGCCAAAGCCTGCCTTTACTAGTCTATTTTTTATTGCTGTTAAATTATCAGTCACAAAAGCAAAATGCGCTAAACCTACTTGATGTCCCAATAAATCTCGATTTTTTCCAATACCGTTATCGTTGAAAGTAAGGTATTGATAGTCGTCACCAAAGTGTACCCAATTGCGATCTACGCCAGACCATTGTGAAATGCCCTCAGCTCTTATTTTCCAATGAGGAAAGGCTGCTTGGTAAAATGTCAGTGTTTGTGGAATGTCGTTAACGACTAAATTTAAGTGTTCAATGTGCAGCATAAGTATCCTTGTTTACTAACAGTGAAGAAACGATGAAAACTCAGCTTAAGCTGAAGTAAAAGGTTATTTCTAATAAGCTTGAAATTATATTATGCCAATTAAGTCCTAATGGACAGGGTGAACACTGAAGAAGTGAATTTAATCATAGACAACGTTGCTTAGCGTGATTAATTTGGGGGTGTAATAAGATGTCGTGGCGAATGATTGTTCAGATAATGAGTTGGCTTGGTGTTAGTCATGTTATCAGTGGTTGTTTTTATCAATGAATCGTTGTCATAAATACCATGACAACGATAAATTAACGACCTGCTACTTGTGGGGTTATCGGTGGTCTTAGTTAAGTGTTTGCGTATAAAACTCAGAAAAATATTTACCGCCCTTAATTTCAAGGATTAAACGTAATTTGTAGCTTTGGCCTTTATCTGCAACCAAACGACCAAGTGGTGTTTCGCGCTTCCAGTAATAAGGCGAGTCTTTCATGCCGAGTCGAAAGGACGTTGCTTGGTTTTCTTTATCGACGAGAAATAAAGTCGCGGTGTCGATAGGAAAAGTAGAATTAACGGTCGTTACACCCTTATCATCCATAACATTTACTTCAAATTCTCCTGATTTTAAAATACATTTTTGCTGACTAACGTCACAATGTCCAAAGGGAACTAATTCAAAAGCGCGCGCTTGACTAGCACTATTCTCTTCCCATAAATCAGCTAAGGCAAAGCCTAAAATGGTCAGGATAGGGGCAACGATAATAGCTGTTTTAGTGTGTTTGTTCATAAAGCTTCCTATGAGTATATGTTACTTCGTCATGCTGAATTTATTTCAGTTGTTTAACTTGAGATCTTGAAATGAATTTAGGATGACGCCGACTTAGCTAGTTAGGTTTTAGTTCTGCAGCCCACTGAGTCAGTTTAGTTTTAATCATAACGGCCATTTAGCCCGTTCGGTGTTAAGTATTATGTCTGCTTAAGCAGAAGAATTTACTCATTATATCGTAATAAGTAAATATAAAGCCCTATTTATACAAGTTAAATAGGGCTTTAGTATTATTAATCAAAAAGTTGTCGTAAGACTAATTAGTGATCATGTGCTGCTGAAACACCACCGTGCGGTGTACGGAAGTTTTCAACCATTTGTTGGATATGAGCGGGTGCTGGACCTGTTACTCTTAATACAGCGAAAGCAACTGCAAAGTTAACAGCAGCGCCGACTGCACCAAAGGCATTAGGAGAAATACCAAAGAACCAGTTAGGACCCATGTCACCTAGGAAAGAAGTGCCTGGGATAAACATAAAACCTTTGTGTTGGAACACGTATAACATAGTTACACCGATACCCGAACACATGCCCCAAACTGCTGCTGGACCACTCATCTTCTTAGCAAATATACCCATCATTAGTGCAGGGAATATTGACGATGCGGCTAAACCAAAGGCTAGCGCCACCGTTCCTGCGGCAAAGCCAGGCGGATTTAAACCAAGCCAACCAGCAACCATCACTGATATTGTCATCACAATTCGACCTGCGAGTAACTCATCTTTCTCTGACATGTCAGGTGTTAAAATACCTTTCAATAAATCGTGGGAGATAGAGGAGGATATCGCTAATAACAAACCAGCGGCAGTAGATAACGCAGCAGCTAAACCACCGGCGGCAACTAAAGCAATAACCCAGTTTGGTAAGTTTGCGATTGCTGGGTTAGCAAGTACCATAATGTCACGGTCAACTTTAACCATTTCATTGGTCGCTTTATCAGCAGTATATTGTATTTTGCCATCGCCATTCTTGTCTTCGTATTGTAAAAGACCAGTTTTTTCCCAATCTTTAAACCATTGTGGACGTTCAGCATACTCAAGGTTCTGACCGGCTACGGGTTCAATAGTGTTCATTAGGTTTAAACGAGCCATTGCGCCAACTGCCGGAGCAACTGTGTATAACAAGGCGATAAAGACTAATGCGTAACCTGCAGATTGACGTGCAGCTTTAACTGAAGGAACGGTAAAGAAGCGCATAATAACGTGAGGTAAACCGGCAGTACCTATCATCAGAGATAGAGTATATGCGAACATATTTACTGAGCCGCCCATGTTGTCAGTGGTGTACTCTTTAAAGCCTAATTCAGTAACAACTAAGTCTAATTTATCAAGTAAATAAACACCGCTACCGTCAGCCAACGTTGAGCCTAAGCCTAACTGTGGAATAGGGTTACCCGTTAACTGTAGTGAAATAAAGACTGCAGGAATGGTATAAGCAAAAATCAATACTATGTACTGAGCAATTTGCGTGTAAGTAATACCTTTCATACCACCCAATACGGCATAAACCCAAACAACGAACATACCGATGTAAAGACCTAAATCGTAATCAACTTCTAGGAAGCGAGAGAAAGCAACACCCACACCTTTCATTTGACCAATGATGTAAGTTAATGACGCTATGATTAAACAAACAACGGCAACAACACGTGCTGTTTTTGAGTAATAACGGTCAAAAATAAATTCAGGTACAGTGAACTTGCCGTGCTTACGTAAGTAAGGAGCAAGTAGCATGGCCAGTAGTACATAACCACCAGTCCAACCCATTAAGAAAACTGAGCCACCATAGCCAAGGAAAGAAATCATCCCTGCCATTGAAATAAATGACGCGGCACTCATCCAATCGGCACCAATTGCCATACCATTTTGTAATGGGGTAACACCACCACCAGCAACGTAAAAGTCACTAGTTGAACCGGCACGAGCCCACCAAGCAATACCAAAGTAAACGGCGAAAGAACCGAACACAGCAATGTATGTATAGAGTTTTAACTCATCCATTATGATTCCTCGACGTTATATTTTTTATCAAGATCGTTCATTTTTTTGGTGTACCAAAAAACTAAACCGACAAAAGTGTAAATTGAACCTTGCTGTGCAAACCAGAAACCTAGTTTGTAGCCACCGATACGTATTTCATTTAAAGGTTCTACTAATAGCAAACCGAACCCAAATGAAACGACGAACCAGATAACAAGACTTATAAATATTAGGCGCAGATTTTCTGACCAATATGTCTGTTTCTCTTCCATTATCCTCTCCTAGCAACTTAACTTATCTGGGTTTTAGCCCAGTTATTATGTGAAGCGTTTATTATTTTTTTACGCTTGATTTATCACCTGTTTTACCAATTAAGGCAGTAGTTACGTTTACTATTAATTCGGATCGCGATAAAACCAAAATCAAAATTCATAGTGAAATTTAACTATTATTGACACTAACAAGGTTTTTCGAATTGAGGTATTACACTTTAGTCTAGATTTTATACTTTAGGGTTGACGTAAGCGGGCTAAATACACTAAAAATAGCTATCTACTAAGTATGTTTTGTTAAAGGCTGAAAGAATATGGATCATGAACTCGCCGAGATTAGTGCTTTCCTTCAAGCGATTCCGCCATTCGACACCCTACCCGAATCGGTGACGTTACAATTAGTCAAAGAAATAAATATTTGCTACGTAAGGGCCAAGCAACCGTTACCACCTAATGGTATCGAGGAGGCGCGTCTTTATATCTTACGCAAAGGTGCTTTGGTTTATACCGACCATAATGGCCAGTTAGTGGGAAAATATACCGAAGGTGAAATTTGCAGTGTTTTTTGTCGACCCGCACAACGCAATGAAGTGGAGGTAAATACTGAGGAAGACACTTTACTGTACAGTCTTGATTATCAAACTTTGCTGTCTTTAGTTGCAGACTACCCACAAATAGACGCTTTTTTCATGCAAACAGCTGCAGAGCGTTTAAAAGGGAAAATGAGCAAGGTTAATGAAGACGCGATTATTAATTCTTCACTGATTAATAACCCCATTAGTCAATTTTATCATCAACCAGTATTAACCATTAACAGTCATCAAAGCATACAAGAAGCGGCGCTAAAAATGACTGAAAAAGATATTTCTTGCCTAGTCGTAATCGATGATAAAGAAAGTGGTGTCGGTGCACCCGTTGGTATAGTCACCGATAAAGATATTCGTCGACGTTGTGTCGCTGAAGGGTTAAGTTTTACCCTGCCAGTCAGCGAAATTATGACCACAGATATGGCAACGTTACCCGAGCAAAGTAGCGCTTATGATGCGCTTATGTTGATGACTAGCAAGCGTATTCACCACCTTCCTATTACTGGCTTTAGTGATTCTGGAGAGTATGGCGAACTAGTGGCGATGGTAACTATCACGGACTTAATGAATAATGAAGGCCACAATGCCGTCAATATCACCAGTATTATTCGTAAAGCGGCGACCATTAACGATTTGATCCGTATCAGTAAATTAATACCAAAATTACAAATTCGTATGGCTAAACTCGGCACCAGCGCTGATCATATTGGTAAAAGTATTAGCGCGATAACGATGGCATTTACGATTCGAATTATTGAAATGTCAGAAAAAATCAATGGTAAAGCGCCAGTTCCCTATGCATGGGTAGCTTGTGGTTCTCAAGCAAGACAAGAGCAGCTTGCCCATTCTGACCAAGACAATGCTTTAATTATTTCTGATCAGGTACAACCTGAGCATGAAGCTTGGTTTGAAAACCTCGCCTCGTTTGTTTGTGATGGTCTTGCTGCCTGCGGTTTTATCTTGTGTCCTGGCGATATCATGGCTTCAAACCCTAAATGGCGACAACCACAAAAAATGTGGCATCAATATTTTGAGCAATGGGTGAATACTCCAAGCCCACAGGCATTACTCAATGGTAGTGTCTTCTTTGATTTTGCTACAGTACATGGCGATGATTCTTTACTTAACGAAGTACGTAGCAAGCTGCTGGCAAAAACCAAAGGTAATAGTTTATTTCTCGCACACTTGTCTAGAAATGCTTTGATGCTGAGGCCACCACTGGGGTTTTTTCGGGATTTTGTGTTAATTTCTGATGGCGAGCATAAATCGAGTCTAGATATTAAGCACAATGGTATAGCGCCGATTGTTGATCTGGCAAGAATTTATGCGCTAGCCGAAGGGATCGCATCAGTGAACACTATAGAGCGCCTTAGAAAAGCAGCCGGAAGCCCTTCTATTTCTAAAGAGTCGGCGGCTAACTTAATTGATGCTTATGAATTTTTAGGCATATTGCGTTTAGAGCACCAAGCCAATTTACTTCAAGCAGGTAAAGAGCCAAATAATTACTTGTCACCGAAAAAATTGTCTAAGCTCGAACGTGAACATTTAAAGGATGCTTTTAAAGTCATTAAAGCATTACAAGACAGCAGACAGTCAACGTACTAAGGTTAAATATGCTCAGCAATCAACCCTTGTTTTATTGGTTACTCGGTTATGAAGCTCAACGAAAACGTGCTTGGGCGCGAGCGCCAGAAGGAGCCTTAAAAGACTTTCTTGCTGTTAGTTTTCCTGAACCTGATACGCCATTAAATGATATTGAAATTTTGTCGGTTGATTTTGAAACCACTGGCCTTCATGCCATTAACGATAAGTTACTAAGTGTTGGCTTTATTGGCATAAAACAGCAGCAAATATCATTAAAAGACAGCTACCATCAAATCATCAAAACGAAGGATGATCTTAGCGCAGATAACGTTATTATTCATCAAATAACTGATCAGCAAAAAGAACAAGGCGCGCCATTAAAAGAGGTGGTTGAAGCCTTACTCAAAGCTTTGGCTGGAAAAGTAATGTTGGTACATTTTGCTCGTATTGAAAGACAATTCTTGCAACAAGCTTGTTTGGAACTTTATGGCGTAGCGCCACCTTTTCCGATGATAGATACCCTAATGATAGCAAAGCGTCAACTTGATAAAAAGGATGTCGCTTACGACCCCTCAGAATTAAGATTGTCAACTTTGCGCCACGCTCATGGCTTGCCAAATCATTTTGCCCATAACGCTTTAAATGACGCTATAGCTACGGCAGAACTGTTGATGGTACAAGTCAGTGAAATGTCTGATAACAACTCACTTAAATTGCACGATTTATTATTGTAATTTCGGCTCAATGAACCCATAAAAACTAATGGCAAGTAAATCTGTTGAAGGCAAGCGTAATATTTTCAAGTTGAATATTACTTTTGAACAATACCCCTGACAACTTACTACCGCTCTTATTTGAAATGGCTTATGGTGACCGTTTAGGCTTTATCAACGGAGGTTGATGTAGACTTAGCATTGGCCTTGATTATTTCAATATCTACTTTATCAATTAGTAATAAAACGTCTGCTAATTTTTTTCTTAAATCAGCAGAGAGCTTGTTAGGGAAGCTACATTTTTTGGCGACAGAAAGTGATTCTCTGCGGATAACGATGTTAAGTAAATTCTGAATAGAGTCGGTATTTGATAGTGCTAATGCGGGGAGTGGTTTTTCAACTGCTTGATTAAAGGTATCGTACGCTTCTTGTAATGCTACTTTTGCTTGTTTTAGTCTAGCCATGTAACCACCTATTTTATTGTTATTAAGGGCCTATTGGTGTTTATCACGATTAATCAAAACACCTATGGCCCCTTCTACAATAAATAGATTTGAAACTTTGTCTAGTGTTATTCGTTAGTAATTAAACGATTGCAGTAGTGTTAACGTTATCATCTTGCCTTGAACCTATAGCTAACCTTAGTTTCATGCTCTTACTTGACGATAAAATTTTAGGTGGTTAATTTCGCTTTTTTGATGATGGTAAATAATTCATCTTTTAAATGTAAACGCTGCTTTTTTTGTTGATCGAGATATTCATCCGAAGTATTTTCAGCCCCTTGTTCAATGTGATGTACTTCTTGATCGAGCTCGTGATATTTTTTGAATAAGCGAGCAAAATGAGCATCATTCATTTTTAGGCTGCGTATTTCATCAGCAAATTCTGGAAACTCGTGGTGTAAATCATGTTTTTCTATTATCATTTTTTATCCCTTATGTTGCGCAATTAATACAAGTTGTTGTGTAAGGTAAAGCGTGTAATCTTTCGATGTTTATTAGGGTGTTACAGCTTGAACAAAAGCCATATTTTTTATTTTTTAGACGATTTAATGCGGCAATAACATACTTTAGTTCAGCTTTTGCTTGGTGATGAATTTCATCTAGCACTTCATCATTTTCGGTTTCGGTCGCTTGTTCAGCAAAGTCCTGTGAGCGACCTTGATGTAAATCAGCTTCAATAGCACTTATGCGATGCTCTAGCTGAGCTTTTTTCTCTGTTAAGGAGGTTAATATTTCTTGATGAGTCATGTCATTTTCCTTTAAATGATAAGGGCTATGACTTTATTTTATGGCAACGTTGGCTAATTGTTTTGATCTAGCGCAAGTGTAAGCGAATAATTGGCAAGCTAGGGCTGATAAAAATAATGTAATGCCAATAAAAAAGACGCAGTAAGCGTCTTTTTTATTGGGTTATAAAGCTGTTTTATTTAGAAAACTGAAACTCTTTGGGTGACGTTGCTCCCATTAAATGTTCAACAAAATAATCCCAACGTTTGCGCATCATGTAAGGTTCACGCGCAAAACCGTGGCCGCGATTAGGTAACATCAACATATCAAAATCTTTGTTAGCCTTAATCAAAGCTTCAACGACAATCAAAGTATTGTAAGGTGGTACATTGGTATCGGTTGTACCGTGAGCGATCAATAATTTACCTTGCAAACTGTCAACCGATAACTGGTTTGCTTGGCTGTCGTAATTGCTAATGCCTTCTTCATCTATAACTTCAAGACCATGGTATTTTTCGCCCCATTCATCAGCATAGTTACGGTTATCATGATTACCTGCCTGTGATACAGCTACTTTGTAGAAATTTGGAAAAGTTAATAACGCGCGAGTTGATGCGAAACCACCGCCAGAATGACCCCAAATACCAACGCGTGTTACATCAATCCAATTATGACGCTTAGCTAACTGTTCAATGGCAGAAACTTGATCAGGAATACCACTGTCGCCCATGTTGCCATAATAAAATTCATGGAAAGCTTTTGAGCGACCCGGTGTACCCAAAGCATCAATTTCTATAACAATAAAACCTAACTCAGCAATTGCTTGGTTATCGCCACGAGAGCTACGAAAATGACGGCCACGAATACTACCTACTTGTGGACCTGGATATAAATAATTAACTACAGGGTAAGATTGGCTGGCGTCAAAATTTGTTGGCTTGTACATTAAACCATAAATATCATTTTCACCGTTTCTGTCTTTAACAATAAATTCAACCGGTGCTTGCCAGCCAGACGCTTTTAATTGGCTAATATCCATGGTTTCTATGGTCAATTCTTTGTTATTACTAACGGCACGTACTCGGCTTATTTCAGCGGTTGTTGGTGTTGCCGCGCGGTCTAAAAAGTGTGTGCCGGCTTTGTTTAACGTAATGCGATGGTGCTTTTTCTCAGGTGTTAATAAGGTTAACTCAGAGCCATCTTTGTTAACGCTGTAAAGATAATGGTAATAAGGGTCACTGCCTTCTTTGCCTGCGCCAGTGAAAATAAGCTTACCCGTTTGTTGATCAACATGGAGTAATTCGATAACCGTCCAGTCACCTTGGGTAATTTGTTGTTTAACTTTCCCCGTTGCTAAATCTATTAGGTATAAATGTCCCCAGTTACTGCGCTGAGAAAACCAAATAGCCTCATTACTTTTTTCTAAATACTGCCAACTAATGCCATCGACACCTGATTCAAAAAAGCTTTTTTGTGTTTCTGACATAACAAGCTTAACTTTACCGGTTTTAGCATCAGCAATTTTCAACGTGGCAGTTTTGTGATCGCGCGTAGAAGAAACAAAGGCAAATGTTTTACTATCGTCAGCCCAATCTATGTCTAATAGTTCGCCTTTACGTCCAGCGACATGGTCAGTGATTGTTGAACGGTGAGCATCGGGTGCCATATCAAGTGGCGTGACCTTTTTACTTTCAACGTCGATAACGACACGATGAATAGCAAATATATGTTCATCACCCGGTAAAGGATACTTCCAAACGTCAATTGTTGGATGGCCAACTGCGGTTGACACTATGCCCATGTCACCTACGTTGCGGCCATCATGCTTAAAGGTGGTTAATTTTTTTGAGTCAGGCGCCCAAGTCACTACGGGAGAATCACGACGAACCCAGCCAGCATTATTGGTTGCATAGCCAAAGTCTTTAATACCGTCAGTGGTGAGTTGGCTTTCTTTATCTGTTATTAAATCACGTAACCATAGATTATGATCGCGAATAAAGACGGCACGTTTACCATCAGGTGATAAGTTTTCCGCACTTTTTTGGCTTAGTTCATCAAGCTGGCATAAATAATGAGTTAAATCACATTGGTAACTCTTTGCCTTTACTGAAAATTTGATGTTGTTTGCAGATATAAACTCTACTTGAGTGAAAGGGAACTTATCGTGATTTACTTCGCTATCAGTAATGCGAGCAAGTGATTCTGCTAATTTTTTATGATCGAATGCGAGAGATTTTTTCTGGCTATTAATATCAACTTTAAAAAATTTATCGCCGTCTTCAGTATGGCTGCGGTATACCAAAGTGTCATTGCTTGACCATAACGGGTAGTCAACAGTACCTGTTACTAACTTACTGGTATAGCTTGATAATTGTTGTTCAGCTTTTTTATAGTCGTCAACGCTTAGTTGTTTTGCCGACAACAGGGTTGGTGTCAGTGCAGAAATAATTGCAACGCCACTGGCAAGAATAAGAGATTTTCTCATCTAAATTTACCTTTTTTCATTATTAGTTATTCACTCGAGGATAATACAAGCAAAGCTATGATCAGCCTAACATTTCCTAACCGCTTCAAGTGTAATTATCGTTAAATATACAATTTTATAAGATGAAAGAATCGTTATTAACAGGCAAAAAACATCCCCTTTAGACTTATGTCTAATTTCTAAATAGCGATTAACGTTTTAAGTTATATCCATAAAATAAAAATAAAAATAAAACGATAAAAAGTAGCCAAAAGATCGTATCTGCAGTTTTTCTGAGGCTAATACACAACAAACGGGGATAGCAAAATGTTTAACAAGAAAAAGCTTCTATTAGCAACAGGATTATTCGCACTGGCTGGCACAGCAAATGCGGCTTACGAAATTAAATTAGACAACGACGATAGTATTACTTTCGGTGGTTACATCAAAGCCGACGCACGTTACATCGATGGTACTGTTGCAGCAACTGATTATTGGTATGGTAGTGGCACGGCACTAGACAATAGTATTTCTAATTTTGGTATTGCGGTAAATGAATCACGCATTAATACTAAATATAAGCATGGTGATTTAACCGGTTTTATTGAAATGGATTTCTATGGAGACGCTGTTAGAGGAGGGGGTAATGAAATTATCTCA
The DNA here is from genome assembly GCF_014077325.1 of Colwellia sp. BRX8-5. NCBI lineage: Bacteria > Pseudomonadati > Pseudomonadota > Gammaproteobacteria > Alteromonadales > Colwelliaceae > Colwellia > Colwellia sp. BRX8-5. The sequence continues at coordinate 206,829 of NZ_JACGVR010000002.1, read as the reverse complement.
AATTCGTCAAACCCACGTATTCGTCATGCATTTATTAAATATAAAGATCTATTAATTGGTGACACTTGGTCAACTTTTGTTAACACCAGTGCACTTGCAGAAGCCGCTGATTTTGGTGGTCCATTGTTATCAGCAGCTTTTATTCGTCAAGGACAAGTTCGTTACACTATGGGTAACTTTCAGGTCTCTGTTGAAAATCCAGAATCATATGGTGGTGTCAGTGGCAATGATTCTATGCCTGATGTTATTGCTCGTTATAATTTTAAAGGCGATTGGGGTAATGTCGCTATTGCCGCGGTAGCCAAACGATTACAAACCGTTGGTGGTAATGAAGAATCAGCACTAGGTTATGGTATTTCAGGTCGCATTAATACTTTTGGCAAAGATGACTTTCGTTTTCAATTTCATGGTGGTGAAGTAGGTCGCTATATTGGCGTAACCGCATCAAAAGATTTAATTGGCGAAGAAGTTGAAGAAACAACCTCAATCAGCGTTGCATACCGCCATTTCTGGACCGAAGATTTACGAAGCACGGCCTTTTATGGTAACACCACTACAGAAGTTGCAGATTATGACCGTACACATTGGGGTGTAAATTTATTTAAAAATGTTACTCAGCAATTATCCTTTGGTGTTGAAGTGGGTAATTTTGAAATGGCAGATAAAAATGTTGATTCTGACTACTTACAATTTTCAGCAAAATACGTTTTATAAGTATACCGTTACATAAAAGCAAAGAATTCACACGTTTTGCGTTAGTTGACCTCCTATTCTGAGGTTTTTTGGGGAAGCTTTTGCTTCCCCTTTTTTATGTACAGTATAGCGAGGTGGCATGGATGCCAAAGAACGCATATGTCATCCTAATACAAAAACAACCGTCCCAAAAACCGTCATCCTGAATTTATTTCAGGATCTAGTGTTATGAATATAGCAAGAAGCACAGATACTGAAACAAGTTCAGCATGACGGAGTCTTTAGCATAAACTCAACATGAAGCAGTATTTAGAATAAATTCAGTATGACGAGGTCTTTAGCATAAATTGAACATAACCAAGTCTTTAGCATAAATTGAACATAACCAAGTCTTTAAAATAAAAAACCGTCATCCTGAATTTATTTCAGGATCTAGTGTTATGAATATAGCAAGAAGCACAGATACTGAAGCAAGTTCAGCATGACGGGGTATTTAGCATAAACTCAACATGAAGCAGTCTTTAGAATAAATTCAGTATGACGAGGTCTTTAGCATAAATTCAACACAACCAATTATTTAGAATAAAAGACCGTCATCCTGAATTTATTTCAGGATCTAGTGTTATGAATATGGAAAGAAGCACAGATACTGAAACAAGTTCAGCATGACGGAGTCTTTAGCATAAACTCAACATGAAGCAGTCTTTAGAATAAATTCAGCATGACGAGGTCTTTAGCATAAATTGAACATAACCAAGCCTTTAGAATAAAAGACCGTCATCCTGAATTTATTTCAGGATCTAGTGTTATGAATATGGCAAGAAGCACAGATACTGAAACAAGTTCAGCATGACGAAGTCTTTAGCATAAACTCAACATGAAGCAGTCTTTAGCATAAATTCAGCATGACGAGGTCTTTAGCATAAATTGAACATAACCAAGTCTTTAAAATAAAAAACCGTCATCCTGAATTTATTTCAGGATCTAGTAGTTGATACTGATAACTTCAGTACCAACATCACCCCTCTACTACTTTTTAAACTTAGCAAAGGCATCAGCAAAAGCGTTACCCATAGCGGCATTTTCACTCTTTTTAGCGGGTGGCTTTGTATTACGTTGCGGGTTTGGCTTAGCCGTTTTGGGTGTGGTATTTTGTGAACGAGGCTGAGGCTTATTCGTCTGTTGGTTTTGTTCTGGCTTGGTGGTCACTGTTTCATCTAAACGCATAGATAAGCTAATGCGTTTTCTAGCCGCATCAACTTCCATTACTTTTACTTTAACAATATCACCTGCTTTCACAATTTCACGTGGGTCGCTAACAAATTTGTCAGTAAGTGATGAAATATGTACTAAGCCATCTTGATGAACACCTAAATCGACAAAGGCACCAAAATTGGCAACGTTTGAAATAACACCTTCAAGTACCATGCCGACAGTTAAGTCATTAATGGTATTTACACCTTCTTTAAACTGTGCGGCTTTAAAAACAGGTCGAGGATCTCGGCCGGGCTTTTCTAGCTCACTAATAATATCTTTAAGCGTTAATTCGCCAATATTAATATCGTTGAGATCTGTGATATTAATTTTACTTAATTGTTCACTATTACCGATTAAATCACTAATGTTGCTATTAAGATGGGCAATGATCTTTTCAATAACTGGGTAGCTTTCTGGATGAACACCTGAATTGTCTAGTGGATTTTTACCACCTGAAATACGTAAAAATCCCGCTGCCTGTTCAAAGGCTTTAGGACCCAAACGCGCTACTTTCTTGAGTTCTTTTCTGTCATCAAAACGACCATGTTCGTCGCGATAAGCAACGACGTTATCAGCCATCGTTTTATTTAATCCTGAAACTCGTGTTAATAACGCAGCCGAAGCACTATTTAAATCAACACCGACATTATTTACACAATCTTCTATAACATTGTCGAGGGTTTTACTTAGCTGGCTCTGACTTACGTCATGTTGATATTGACCAACGCCAATCGCTTTAGGGTCAATTTTCACTAGTTCAGCTAATGGGTCTTGTAAACGCCGTGCAATAGAAACCGCGCCGCGAATGGAGACGTCTAAATCTGGAAATTCTTTTGCGGCAAATTCTGAAGCAGAATAAACAGAAGCACCGGCCTCACTGACCATCACTTTTTGTGGTTTATTTGCTTCTAATGCCTGAATAACCTCTGCCGCGAGTTTGTCACTTTCACGTGAGCCAGTACCATTACCTATCGCGAGTAATTCAACTTTGTGTTGTTGGCATAAATTGACTAAGGTTCGTACTGATTTTTCCCAATGATTCTGTGGTGCGTGTGGGAAAATTGTCGCGGTTTGTAATAATTTACCGGTAGCATCAACAATCGCTAATTTACAACCCGTTCGCATACCTGGATCTAAGCCTAGTGTCGTTTTTGCACCAGCGGGCGCAGCCATTAATAAATCACTTAAATTGGTGGCAAAAACTTTTATCGCCCCATTTTCTGCTTGTTCACGTAAATTACCCAATAGTTCAGTTTCTAAGCTTAGGCTTAATTTTATTTTCCATGCCCAGCGTACCACTTTAGTGATAAATTCTGCACCAGCTTGTCCGGTTAAACGCAGATTGTAGTGCTCACAAATAATTTGTTCGGCACTTGAGTACTGACTATCTTCTTGGTTTGGGTCTACGTTAATACTGAGTTGTAATATTTTTTCATTGCGACCACGCAACATCGCTAAAGCACGATGTGAGGGAACATTTTTTAATAATTCTGAGTGCTCGAAATAGTCGCGATATTTAGCGCCTTCTTGCTGTTTGCCTTTAGCGACAATACTGGTTAAATGTGCTTGCTTTAATAAATGCTTACGCAGCTTTTGTAATAAATTGGCGTCTTGAGCAAAACGTTCAATAAGGATATAAATAGCGCCCTCAAGGACTGATTTTTCATCGCTAAAACCGGCATCATTATTGATAAAAGCTTTTGCTTCAACTTCTGGCGTTAACGCCCAGTTATTATAAAGGTTATTGGCAAGTGGTTCTAAACCCGACTCTATGGCTATTTGGCCTTTAGTGCGACGCTTAGGTTTAAACGGTAAATATAAATCTTCTAAACGGGTTTTGTTGTCTGCTGCTTGTAATTCTTTTTCTAATGCTGGCGTTAATTTATCTTGTTGGGTGATGCTGGTAATAATGACTTTTCGACGATCTTCAAGCTCACGTAAATAACTTAAACGTTGATCAATGTGGCGCAGATGATTATCGTCTAACCCTTGAGTAACCTCTTTACGGTAACGCGCAATAAAAGGTACGGTTGCACCGTCATCAAGCAAGTTAATTGCTGAAGTTATCTGAGCGGTTTTAACGTTAAGTTCTGTTGCGATGAGTTCAGCAATGGTAGCCATTAATTGACGAGCCTTTTTGAAAGAATAAGTTTTAAAGCACTATGTTGCCATGGTTTGATAGCAGCATCAATTTGCTTGTTAGGTTTGTGGATGAAGATTAATGATTGAAAAACGAATGTTTTGTTTATCGCGTTTTTCGTATGAAAAACATTAGCCAAGTTAGACCTTAGTAAGGTCACTTGGCATTAAATGGCGATGCTAAAACTCTTCACTTTCGGGAAGGTCTGTTGGTAAATCGGCAGACAACCACTTACAAATTAGGTCATTTGCTGTTTCTAACCCCGTATATTTTAATGATGAAAAAGCTTGTACGGTAATATCTGCATTTAACGATGCTAAGGCTTTTTTAACCTGAAGCACTTCAGCACTTCTTTTACCTTGTGAAAGCTTGTCGCATTTTGTTAATAACGCCAATATCGGTAAATCACTGTCCGCGGCCCATTGGATCAAGTCCATATCAAGATCTTTTAACGGATGACGAATATCCATTAAAATAACTAGGCCTTTTAAACAATCACGTTTTTCTAAATATTCGCCAAGTGCTTTTTGCCATTTTTTCTTCATTTCAATCGGCACTTTGGCAAAGCCGTAACCGGGTAAGTCAACCAAACGTCTGTTAGGTGCGACTTCAAAAATGTTAATAAGCTGCGTTCGACCCGGTGTTTTACTGACACGAGCTAAACCACGTTGGTTAGTTAAGGTATTTAGTGCGCTTGATTTACCCGCATTTGAACGTCCCGCAAAGGCCACTTCTATACCGTTGTCTTCAGGCAAGCGACGAATATCCGGCGCACTTAAAGTGAAAGTGGCTTTACTTAAATGAATAACAGGTGATGACAAAATGGTGTCCAATAACAAATAAAAAAAGCATTATATCTTTTTTTTCTCGTGAAACAGTAAAAAGTGTCATTTTTTAAGCTTAATTTTTACTATGCTTATTACACCGTGATGATATTAGTGTAAAATATGACTAGTTTTTTATATTCATCCGTTTATTTTTTAGTGAATACTTAATCAATAGTAATAGAGCAGAGAGCCATTCAATGAATAAAATTATTTTTTCGTTAATTCTTGCCGTAACGAGTATTAATGTCGCGTTCGCAGCAACCGGAAGTGTTGATGCAGGTAAAAGTAAAGCAGCTATGTGTAGTGCTTGTCATGGTGCTAATGGGATTGGCGCAAGTGATGCGTTTCCTAACTTAGCGGGTCAGCATGCTGCCTATATTGTTAAACAACTACAAGCCTTTAAAAGTGGTACACGTGTCAACGCTATGATGGGACCAATGGCTGCTGGCTTATCCGATCAAGATATGGCTGATATCGGTGCTTATTTCTCAAGTTTAGATAGAAGTGGCGCAACCGTTTCAGTTGAACTTGCTAGCATGCATTCAGCTCCGGCTGCTGTAGTAGAAACTGTTGCTTATGTTGGCAATGCTAGTGCAGGTAAGAGCCTTTACGAATTAGGTGATGCTTCACGTAATATTGCTAGCTGTATCGGCTGCCATGGTAAAGAGGGCAATAGTCAGGTACTAATCAACCCTAATTTAGCCAACCAACATGCCCAGTATATCGAAAAGCAATTATATGCTTTTAAAGATAAAACGCGCATTAACTATGCAATGAATCAATTTGCTGGTGCGATGACCGATGAAGATATTGCCGATATGGGCGCCTATTTTGCTGATACCAAGGCCGTTGCTCATGTAAAACCTAAGCGTGTTACTAAGGTTGCGATTATTACCGAAGAAGCGATTGCCGGAAAAGCAAAGTCAGCAATGTGTAGTGCTTGTCACGGTGCGGACGGTAATAGTTTAGTGCCTATGTATCCAAAATTAGCAGGACAACATGCGGAATATACAGCTAAACAACTAAAAGAGTTTAAATCTGGTGTGCGTGAAAATGCGGTAATGGCAGGTATGGCTGCAGCCTTGTCTGAACAAGACATGGCTGAATTAGGCGCATATTTTGCTAGTCAAAAACCGACGCCAGGTAATGGCAAGGGCTCTGAACTAGGGCGCAAATTATACTTTGGTGGAGACCCAGCTCGTGGTATTACCGCTTGTATCGCTTGTCATGGCGCAACGGGTAAAGGTGTTGCAAAAGCTGGTTTCCCTGTTGTTGCTAATCAAAGTGTTGAATACTTAACTGCACAGTTAATGAGTTTTAAAACCGGTGAACGCAATAATGATCGTAATGGCATGATGGGAAATATAGCTAAACGTTTGAAGAAAAATGACATTGATGCATTAGCGCAATACATGTCTTCAATGAAATAAAGCACGGTTAAAAGAATATTTTTAAAAAAGCAGCTTAATAAGCTGCTTTTTTATGCCTGCTAAGTGATCAATAAATTAGTCCGATGGGTATAACTTGTGTAAACTGTTTGATATTGAAGACTGCAGTGCCTAAGGTAATAACCTTACCAATCATTGCTAGCCACATTTAATTATCTACATATATAGAGAGCTCATTGATGAAAAGAATACTACTAAGCTTGGTTTTATTAGGAACAAGTGCACTAAATATCAGCTATGCTGCCCAAGGTAATGTTGATGCCGGTAAAACAAAATCTGCAATGTGTGGAGCATGTCATGGTGTTGATGGTAATAGCTTAGTACCTATGTATCCTAGTCTGGCTGGACAAGGTAGTAGCTATATCGCGAAACAATTAGCTGACTTTAAAACGGGGCTAACTTCGGGCGGAAAAGAAGGTCGTGTTAATGCAATTATGGGTGGTATGGCCATGGCATTGAGCGAACAAGATATGCTTGATTTAGGCGCTTATTATAGTGCACAACCTGCAAAATATGCGGGTGGAGCAACCAGTGATGTTGGTAAAAAGCTATATTTTGGTGGTGATATAGAGCGTGGAATTACCGCTTGTATTGCTTGCCATGGCGCTGATGCAAAAGGCATGTCACAAGCTGGTTTCCCAGCTCTGGGCGGACAAAATGCAATGTACTTAACTGCTCAGTTGGAAAGTTTTCGTTCGGGAGCTCGCAACAATGACAAAAATGGCATGATGCGAAATATTGCTATGAAGCTAGAAGATGCAGATATTGCCGCCTTAGTGCAATACATGTCGACGATAAAATAGTCGCTTATAGCTACATGTAGTTCTGAACATAAAGCAGCTTAATAAGCTGCTTTTTTATTGGCTAAGATAGGTTAATGTCGTACACTAAAATAGATATTATTAGTTGGTAATTTGTTGATTTTAAAGGTAAGGGTAATTATCTTGATGGAACTGGGTCTTTAGTGAAAAATCATTCAGTTGTTAATAATATGATTGCTTGTCATCAATGCGATTCGTTATTACCTATGCCGTATTTATTAGAAGGACAAAATGCTTTATGTGGTTGTTGTGGCGCGATGTTGTTTTCAAAGAAGAGGGATGCGATTAATCGAACCCTTGCTGTCGCCATTGCGGGGTTATTGTTTTTTTTACCCGCAGCATTATTACCTATTATTGGCATCGGCGCCGCAGGTCTTTACAACGATGCCTCTCTGGTTGACTGTATTACGCTTTTAATTGATAGTCGCAATTACGTACTCGCCTTTGCTGTTTTTATGTTTACCATTGCTATCCCTGTAGTGAGGCTGATCACGGCCTTATATATTTCATGGTGCATAAAGTTTCAAAAAATTAAACCTTCGTTGTTAGTGTTTTTTCGCTCTTATCATGTTTTAGATACTTGGACGATGCTCCACGTTTTTTTACTTGGTGTTGTTGTTTCTATGTATAAACTTTCTTCACTGGCTGATATGACGATTGATGGTGGGTTAATTAGTCTAATATTCCTGTTGTTATGTTCAACATTGGTGTCGGTGACAATAGATCAGCACAATATATGGCATGAGCTGGAGAAATCTCTTGAGCAATAAAGCCCTTGCCGCAGGTTTAGGCAGTTGCCCAAAGTGTCATAAGCTCAATGTTATGCATAGCGAGCGACAAGTCTGTTCACGCTGTTTAACGCTATTTTCTGCTCGAAAACCTAAAAGTATTGAATACACGTTAGCTTGGACCATTGCCGCGTTAGTGATGTTTATTCCGGCTAATATTTATCCTATGATGGTGTTTTACACTTTCGGCAACCCCGAAGCATCAACCATTTTGGAGGGGATCGCCATTTTTATTCAAATGGGGATGTTGCCGGTAGCGATCATCATTTTTATTGCTAGCTTTGTTATACCCTTAGGGAAAATTATTGGGCTATTTACCTTGATGTACAACACCAAAAGAAAAACACAATTGTCGTTAAAACAACAAGGAAAGTTATATCATATTGTCGAATTTTTAGGACCATGGTCAATGCTCGATGTATTCGTGGTGACGGTCATGGCTGCGGTCGTTAATTTAGGCTTTTTATCTAGTATTGAACCAGCAGTTGGTATTACCTACTTTACTTTAATGGTAATTTTTACCATTTTTGCCGCGGAAAGCTTTGATCCGCGACTATTATGGGATAACTATCAGAAGCATAATCATCAGTCACTTTCTGAAAAAACATATAACAAAACGGATGTCCCTCATCATGACAAATAAAACTATTCTTGCCGAATCAAAAGCTATTATTAAAAGTCGAGAAGGTATTTCTGCAGTCTGGTTAGTGCCTATTATTGCGTTGTTGTTTGGTGCTTGGCTAATTATAAAAGCTGTTTCTGACCGAGGCACGTTTATCACCGTTCAGTTTGAAAGTGCAAGTGGTATTGTGGTTGGTAAAACCCAAGTTCGCTATAAAGGACTTACCACAGGTATTGTTCGTCACGTTGAAGTATCTGAAGACTTACAGAGTGTTATTGTCGAAATTGAAATGATTTCAAGCTCGAAAAAAATGTTGACCGATAAAACACGTTTTTGGTACGTGACTGCCGACGTTTCATTTCAAGGTATTACCGGATTAGACACTTTGTTATCAGGGAGTTACATAAATGTGATGCCTGATATAGAAGAAGAAGGTAAAGCACAGAGTCACTTTATTGCCTTAAGTGAAGAACCGGTATTAGATCAAGCAACGCCAGGTTTACATGTATCATTAACAACAAAAACTTTGGGTTCATTAGGCAAGAAATCGCCGGTTTTATTTAAACAAATTACCGTCGGTTATGTCGCTGGATTTAACTATGAGGCAACTTCTGATCTGATCAATATTAACCTTTTTATTGAACCTGAGTACGCTAACTTAGTAAAAGAAAACTCGCGTTTCTGGAATACCAGTGGCGTAACAGTATCAGGCTCATTAACTAGTGGTGTTACTGTTCATACCGATTCACTGGCTTCTGTTGTTGCTGGAGGTGTGGCTTTTGGAAACTCTGATTATGAAGCAGTTATGGGACCAGCGATCAACGGCCAAAATTTCACCTTATATTCTGATTATGAAACCGCCAATATGGGCCATGAAATTCAGTTAATGTTAAACTGGAATTCAGGTATAGATCGCGATGCAGCGATTATGTATCAAGGGTTAACATTAGGAAAAATTACCGATTTTACTCGTATTGATCCCGAAGAAAGGATCATCGAAGCCAGTGCTATTATCAATCCTCGTATCATTCCCTATTTAACCAGTGGTTCGCAGTTTTTTGTTATAGCGCCAAATCTGGACTTAGGCGGCGTTACAAATTTACATACATTAATGCTAGGCGCTCACATTGGTATTCGTCCATCAGTTGATGGTAAACCGTTAAATAAATTTAACGTATATAATCAAGAGCCTGCCTACCAATATAGTGAGCCTGGGTTACATTTAGTGTTAAAAGCACAAGATGTTGGCTCTTTAACCACAAGCTCTAATATTTATTATAAACAGCAGAAAGTAGGTACTATTCAGGCAATTGAAAATATTGGCCCTAATGAATTTTTAGTACACATTTTCATTGAACCTAAATACAAAAGCTTTGTTTCTAGTGATAGTCACTTTTGGAACGCCAGTGGTTTGCATATTTCAGGTGGCTTACAAAATTTTGATATACAAGCACAATCTATTCAGTCGATGTTAGCGGGCGGTATTGCTTTTGACTTAGGTGATAATAATGAAAAATCAGCACCTAAGAATGGTGATAGCTTTCAGCTGTTTATTGATAAAAACGTGGCTAAACAACGTTCAACATTTAATCTTTATACGAATAGTGCCCATGGTTTAAGTAACAAAACCCGTATCATGCTAAGAGGTGAAGAAATTGGTTCTGTTCATAAAGTCATTCGCCAGCAAGACCAAGTTACCCTTCAGGTTGGGGTCTTAACTGATTACGAATATATTCTCCGAGAAAACAGTCAGTTTTGGCTCGTTAATGCCGACTTATCCTTGTCAGGAATGACAAATACCGATGCTTTATTTGGCGGGGCGTATATCAGCGTTAACGTTGGAGAAGGTGAAAAAGCCCATGATTTTATTGTCACTGACTTACCACCGGCAAAACACTTATCATCACAAGGACTACAACTTTCGCTAAAATCAGAGCAAGGGAATGTCGTTAATCCAGGCAGTCCGATTAGCTTTAGAGGCATAGCTGTAGGACAAGTGGATAATGTTTCTCTCGATACTACAGGTAATAACGTTGAAATAAATATTACCGTTGATGAAGAATACCGACATTTAATTTCTAATTTTACCCGTTTCTACAACGCCAGTGGTGTAACTATAAGCGGTGGTCTAGGGAATTTTATTGTTAAAACAGAATCTGCTGATGCGATATTAAAGGGGGGGATCAGTTTTATAAACCCAGAAATAAAGCCTGAGCAAGACACCGTTGAAGAGGGAGAGAAATTTACCTTATTTGATAATGTTGAGTATGCAAAATTAGCGGGCGTTGCCATAGAAATTCATTTTAGTGATGTAGAGGGCTTGAAAAATAATTTAAAAATAAAATATCAAGATCAACAAGTTGGCTTAGTTTCTCGGATCAAATTTGATCAGCAAGGATTTGGCGCAACCGTTTATGCTTTTCTAAATGACAGTGGCCGAAAGTTCGCGGTTGCAGACTCAAAATTTTGGTTTGCTAAACCAGAGCTTGCTCTTGTGGGCTCAGTAAATGTTGGCGCTATTCTAGAGGGGGGCTTTATTGGATTAATGCCAGGTAAGGGAGAAATAAGTCATCGCTTTGAGGCCAAAGCCATTATGCCTGTAACAACGACGCTTCCTTCAGGGTTAAATCTTTCATTAAGTGCAAAAAACTTAGGTTCAGTAAGAACTGGCAATCCTGTGCTCTATCGACAAGTTAAAGTTGGTCGGGTAATTGGTGTCGACTTATCACCTACTGCCGACACCGTTAATATCTATATTAATATTTATCCGCGTTATGCGCCTTTAGTAAGTCAAAGCAGTCGGTTTTGGAATACCAGCGGTATTCGTATTGATGCGGGGCTTTTTTCAGGGATCAATATAGACTCAGAATCTATAGAAACACTGCTTGCCGGTGGTATAGCTTTTGCGACACCTGAAGTTGACGTTAATGAAACTTTTCAGCCAGCAGAGCAAGGACAACTATTTAAGTTAGCACGAGATGTTGATGACGATTGGCATAAGTGGCAACCTAAAATTGAATTGTCGCAATAAGAACAAGAGATACCCCCTTAACTTTGTTCAATACACTGTTGGCGATAGCGTTAAGGAAAAGCCGTAAATTTGGTCTAAAGTTACAATTTGTTGTCTATTTATTAATAACTATAATAATAAAGTTCATACAACTCGTTAAAAACCAATAGGTAACGAATTGGCATGACTCATGCTATTAAGCATGCAAACAATATTAACTCATTATAATAATACAGTGGAAAAACCTATGGAAAATGAATTCCCCGGCACTAATAAAGAGCTAACACCGCTCACAAACTCTAATCGTATTCAAGTAATGGACTTACTTCGTGGTTTTGCCTTAATTGGCATTATTATGATGAATATCGAATGGTTTAATCGCCCTGTTAGCGCATTACTGAGCTTTGATTATAGTCTTACTGGCTTCGATTGGGCATCAAGTTGGTTAGTTAAAGTGTTTGTAGAAGGCAAATTTTATAAGTTGTTTTCAATACTTTTTGGTATGGGTTTTGCCATCATGCTCGTTAGGGCGCAAGAGGCAGATCGTAAATTTGGCGCATGGTTTACCCGACGTATGTTGGCATTATTTGTTTTTGGTATGGCGCATTTAATTTTTCTTTGGGGTGGAGATATTATTCACGACTATGCGGTAGGAGGTTTGCTTTTACTGGGGTTTGTTTTACTTTTACGCATTAAAAAATTAGCGCGATTTAATACCCCCGCTACGTTTGCAAAAGTGGGTTTCTCACTATTATTGATGCCGTTATTGGTTTCAATGTTTGCCGCTCTTTATTTTGGTGTTACCCGTGACAACACCGTAATAACCAACGATTGGCAACAGGAAGTCAGCATTAATCAGCAGCTTAATGTTTTACTGCAACAAGAAAAAGATAATCCAAAAGAAATATGGGTTAGTAAAGATACCGAGATTGAAGACGAAAGTACCTTAATAGCAGCGAGTGCGGCAGTCATCGATAGTGATGTTGAAGCATTAGAAGAAAAAGAAGAAGCTGTAGAAGTCGATGAAGATAGCATGACCGACGAAGAGCTTATTATTTATAAAGCTCAACAACGTTTTGAACGAAAACAAAGCCGTGCGCAAGATGAAGCAAAAGAAACAGCAGCTTTTACGCAAACTAGCTATATTGAAGCGACTAAGTACCGAGCTAAAAGCGCCGTTGAAGCTTTAGGTAACACGCCAACCTTTGCCTTCTTTGTTTGTTTACCTCTTTTCATGGTGGGCTATTGGTTAGTCGCTAGTGGCAGAATGAAAAACCCACAACAACACCAAAGTTTCTTCAGTGTTATGTGCTGGGGCGGATTGAGCATTGGCCTACTGTTAAGTATTGCTGGAACTTTTATTAGTCTACACCCAGTGACAAAAAGTGCTATCGAAGTGAGAGCGGGCGGACAAACTATTTTTTATTATGGGCAGTTTGTTCTCTGTGCCGGTTATATTGGCTTGTTTGTAAAATTAGCCAGCAAAGCTTGGTTTATCAAAGGTTTTTCATGGTTGGCACCGTTAGGAAAAATGGCGCTTACTAATTACATCGGTCATTCTATAATCTTAACGACAATATTTTATGGCTATGCTGGTGGTATGTTTGGCCAAATAGCCCGCGGACAACAAATGCTTATTGTCGTCGCGGTGATTTTTGCCCAAGTTGTTTTTTGTACACTATGGTTGAAATTCTTTAGATTTGGCCCGTTAGAATGGTTATGGCGCTCAATTACGTACCTGAAATGGCAACCACTACGCTTAGAAAAAAAACTTGATACAAGTATAGCTTCTTAGGTTTTACTGGGAAAAATTACTGCATAATATGCTGGAATTGTTTAACTGCGATTTCAGCATTTTCACTTTCAGTGATCGCGGTAACAACCGCTATACTGTCAACACCCGTCTGCCAAACACGTTCTGCTCGTTGATGATTAATACCGCCAATGGCTACAACCGGAATATTGCTGGCTAATTTCAATAGCTGTTGTAAGTTATCTACCCCTTGAATTTGTCCGCTCATATTTTTAGTTTTAGTGGGAAATATAGCGCCAATCGCTAAATAAGAGGGTTGTAATTGTTGTGCTAATAAAAATTCATAACAACCATGAGTACTAATACCTAAGTGTAAACCTGACTGATGAATCTTAGTTAAATTAGCGTTTTGTAAATCTTCTTGGCCGATATGCACACCGTAAGCGCGATGCTTTATTGCTAATTGCCAATAATCATTAATAAACAAGCGCGTTTTATACGGCTGACTAATGGCTATGGCTGCAATGATTAGTTTTTCAAGCTCGATGTCCGTCTTATTTTTCAACCGCAGTTGAATAATGTTTAAGCCTAATGGCAATAAACGTTTTAACCAATAAAGTGAGTCAACCACAGGGTAAAGCCCAAGCTTATTATCTGATAGTGCCAACGATGGAAAAGGCGGTAACTGCTGATATTTCTTGACTAGGTTGGATGATATTCTGGGGAAAAAGTCAGCACTATTAGGCCAATGGGTTTGTTCAAATGCACCATAATAATCGGTTTTTTTCATGCTAGCAGTTACCGATTTAGCTAAACCCTGATTAATAAATGCTTTGGTTAAGGTAAAGGCATCACGTAATAAATAGCCGCGTGCTAAAAAAGCCGCTAATGCGCTAGCAAAGGAGCATCCACCACCATGACTGTAAGAAGTATTTATTCGTGGTGAAGAGAGTTGATAACTTATCGATGATTGCTCAACGTGATGTAAACAATAGTCATCACTGACTTGTAAACCATCATTGTCTAACACGGCACTGTGCCCACCTTTTACAATGACGCTGGCGACGCCTAATTCGGCAATTTTTATTGCCAGCTCAACGGGGTTAAGTATCAATAAGTTTGATAATTGTTGCGCTTCCATCAGGTTGGGGGTAATAACATCAATATAGCTGAACAATAGGGTTAAATCTTCTCGCTGTAGTGTCGAAAAACGACCACCGACGCTCGCTTGGCCAACGGGGTCAAAAACGACACTTATTTTTGAGTAGTTAGCTTTAAAGCCCGCTAATAATTCGGTTAACCATGTGACTTGTTCAAGATTGGCTATTAAGCCAATCTTAATGACACTGGGTGGTTTATCACTAATTAATACCTTAGCTTGTTGTTGTAATGTCTCGCTAGCGACCGGATTTATCGAGACAAGGCGGTTAGCGTTTTGTACGGTATTCGCGGTGATCAAATGACAAACTTCAACACCCAAGGCATGACCTGTTTTTATATCGGCGGCAATGCCCGCACCACCAGAGCAATCGCTGCCAGAAATCGTCCATACAATCGGTTTTTCTTTAACACTTTCTGTCATAGCTTTATCCTTGTTGCCTTATTGATGCCAAAAAGGTGTATCTAGGGTTGGCGTTGATCGTCCAGATAGTCGGTTTCTCTTTAACACTTTCTGTCATAGTTTAACCCTTATTGCCTTATTGCCTTATTGCCTTATTGACGCCAAAAAGCTGCCTTATTGATGCCAAAAAGGTGTATCTAGGGTTGGGGTTGATGGGTGAGCGGTTTGTCGTTGCTGCATTACACCCGCCATGTATCCTTGCTCGCCAGCGACAATGGCTTGTGCGAAGGCTTTTGCCATCAGTACCGGACTATCTGCCAAGGCAATTGCTGAATTTAATAATACGGCGTCGTAACCCATTTCCATAGCTAGACAAGCATCTGAGGGTTTACCAATACCCGCATCTAAAATGAGAGTTGCATCTGGAAGCCGCGAACGAATTGTTGCTAAATTATAAGGGTTCATTAGACCCTTACCTGTGCCTATTGGCGATGCCCAAGGCATGATCACCTGACAACCTAAGTCATATAAACGCTGACACACCACTAGATCGTCGGTGCAATAAGGTAGCACTTTAAAACCCTCATTTACCAACTGTTCACTGGCCTTTAATAGCTCGATAGGGTCTGGTTGTAAATTATAGTCATCACCGATAACTTCCAATTTTATCCAATCCGTTTGAAAAATTTCGCGGCTCATTTTTGCTAGGGTTACCGCTTCTTTAGCTGTTTTACAGCCCGCCGTATTGGGTAATAAAAATCCCTGAGTCTCTTTAACAACCTCTTGAATATACTGCCAAATTTTTGCGCCTGACTGTTGCGCAGGGTTTTGGCGTTTTAACGACAAGGTGACAATTTTTGAGCCACTGGCTAATATCGCTTTTTTCATGATCTGTGGCGAAGGATAAAGTGCGCTACCAATTAATAAACGACTATTAACCGCTTGTCCGTATATCATTAGTTCGGTTGAAAATGTCATCATTAACCTCCCTGAATAGGAAACAGTACATCTATACTATCCTCTTGATTAATTGTGGTTTTTTGATAGTCAGCTTTACCAATAAAGTCACCATTAAGGGCTACGGCAAAACTTTGTTTTTGCTGCTCTGGCGTTAAATAATGCAGTAATGCCATTGATATATTGGGGGTTATACTGGCAATGGTGATTACTTGTCCATTGATAAAATAGGTTGTTATAGCTGCTTTAGTATTCATTGATGGCTAACCACTTATGATAAGGAGATTCTGTTAATGAGCGACACTCGAAAAAATGCGCAACGGTAAACTCTAACTGCTTTAACACAACCGGCGCAATAAGGTAGCCGTGGCGAAACAGTCCATTGACCTGGATAAGCCGATTTTGCAGTGATATTTTAGCTTGGTTATCACTAAAAGCAGGTCTTAACTGGCTAATATGTTGATGAATATTGGCTTCAGCAAATCCAGCATGGACACTATAAGCCGCGCTGAGTAATTCCATTGAAGAACGTACCGTCATTGGCGCGCAGTCTTCACTTTCGATTTCAGTTGCTCCCACGACATAAAAGCCGTTAGTTTTAGGGGCTATATATAATTGATAGCGAGGGTGCATTAAACGAATAGGCCGGGTAATATTGACTTCAGGGGAAAATAACTGAAATATCTCACCTCGTACTCCTCGTAAATCTTTTAAGGGGGCTGCGGTGTTTTCGCCTGCACTGTTGCGTGCGCCTGCACCGCGACAGTCAATTGCTAAATCAGCAGCAATAATATGCTTTGACGTGTTAGTTTGCTTACTGCCTTTGTTGCCTAGTGGGTTATCCTCATGGTAAGTGACTAAACAGCTCGATTTTTGCTGTTCAATGTTAACGACAGGTGAACTTTCTAACCAAGTAACGCTACTTTTTTCTAGCTGCTTTTGCAGGGCTTTTAGTAATTTACGATTACCTATTTGCCCTTCTTCAGGTAAAAACAACCCATGATTAAAGCGATGAGCTAATTCAGGCTCAAGGGCAAGTATTTGTTGGCGATTCAGTTGCTGTATCTGATGTTGCGGATAATGATTTTTGATATAAGCCATGAAACGCTGATAATCGCCTTGGTCTTGTTCATGGCTAACCATTAAGGTGCCTGCTTGTTGAAAATAAGTGTAACTGTCTAATTTAGCAAGAATCTCAGGCCAAAGCGCTAATGACTCAAAGCCCATTTCAACAATATTACGATCGCTATGCATAGCTTCACCTAGCGGCGTTAATAAACCGGCAGCAGCATAAGCGGCACTTTGGTGGCCCTGTTTATTATCTTTATCAATCAAGGTTACTTGATGACCTTGATTAACCAGAGACAATGCCATTAAACGACCCACTAATCCTGCGCCAATAACAACGATGTTGGCACAGATTTGAGTAGGTTTAGGGAACTGTTGAGAAATAGTCATCGGCTGACTATTTCACCTGATGGTAAATTTCACTACCGGTCGCTTTAAATTCCGCCGACTTTTCAGCCATGCCTTGTGCAATATCGGTTGGCGTTGCATCTAAAACAATGACTTCGTCAAGTAACTGTATTTCTATTTTATTGCTGGCTTCAAGACCCGCGGCATAGTCACGTACTTCCTGAGATATTTTCATCGAACAAAATTTTGGACCACACATAGAGCAGAAGTGGGCAACTTTACCTGATTCTTGTGGCAAGGTTTCATCGTGATAAGCCTTGGCTCTTTCAGGGTCTAAACCGATATTAAATTGATCGTACCAACGAAATTCAAAGCGCGCTTTGCTCATCGCATTATCACGAATTTGTGCCCCCGGATGACCTTTTGCTAAATCGCCGGCATGGGCAGCAATTTTATAGGTCATTAAACCTTCTTTAACATCTTCTTTATTGGGTAAGCCTAAATGTTCTTTAGGAGTGACATAACAAAGCATGGCACAACCGTACCAACCAATATTAGCGGCGCCAATACCCGAAGTAATATGGTCATAACCCGGTGCAATATCAGTCGTTAACGGACCTAACGTATAAAAAGGTGCTTCACCACAATGTTTAAGTTGCTCGTCCATATTTGCTTTGATCATATGCAGTGGCACATGCCCGGGGCCTTCAATAATCGTTTGTACATCATGCTGCCAAGCAATTTTAGTTAATTCGCCTAAGGTATGTAATTCGGCAAATTGTGCTTCATCGTTGGCATCAGCAACCGAGCCCGGGCGTAAACCGTCGCCGAGTGAAAACGAGACATCGTATTGCTTTAATATTTCACAAATATCTTCAAAGTGGGTGTATAAAAAATTTTCTTTATGATGCGCTAAGCACCACTTCGCCATAATTGAACCACCACGTGAGACAATACCGGTGACACGCTTAGCGGTCATTGGAACATAGCGTAATAATACACCGGCATGAATGGTAAAATAATCAACACCTTGCTCGGCTTGTTCGATAAGGGTATCGCGGAAAATTTCCCAGGTTAAGTCTTCTGCCACGCCATTTACTTTTTCTAGCGCTTGATAGATAGGCACCGTACCAATGGGCACTGGCGAGTTGCGCATGATCCATTCGCGGGTTTCATGAATATTACGACCCGTTGATAAATCCATTACCGTGTCTGCGCCCCACTTGGTCGACCAAACCAGTTTTTCTACTTCTTCTTCAATGGAAGAGGTCACCGCCGAATTACCAATATTGGCATTTACTTTAATTAAAAAGTTACGACCAATAATCATCGGCTCACATTCTGGGTGGTTAATGTTTACCGGAATAATTGCTCGGCCACGCGCGACTTCATCACGGACAAACTCTGCGGTAATTTGCGCTGGAATACTGGCGCCAAATGACTGACCTTTATGTTGTAGTAGTAAGGTTTTATCTTTGACCTCTTCACGTTTTAAATTTTCACGAATGGCAATATATTCCATTTCAGGGGT
Source organism: Colwellia sp. BRX8-5 (assembly GCF_014077325.1). NCBI lineage: Bacteria > Pseudomonadati > Pseudomonadota > Gammaproteobacteria > Alteromonadales > Colwelliaceae > Colwellia > Colwellia sp. BRX8-5. The sequence continues at coordinate 188,005 of NZ_JACGVR010000002.1, read as the reverse complement.
AATGATCCCTTGGCGAGCATAGTGCATTTGGGTAACGTTTTGACCTTTTTTAGCAACACGCATTTTAGGTAAGTGTTCAAAGCGTATCGCGTCAACACCATCGTCAGCTAAACGTTGTTGAGCATAAGTAGAGCTATTTGATGTTAAGAGCTCAACATCACCACGACTATCAATCCAACTTTCACGCAGGCGAGGAATACCTTTGTGTACGTCTATCTCGACACTTTCATCGGTATAAAAACCTGAGGTATCGTAGACGCAAAGAGGTTCATTTTTTTCGTAGGTTGGCTTATCTTTATTACCCGCTAATAAAGTATCAGACAAGGTGATTTCGCGCATACCTACCTTGATATCGTGAATTTTACCTTGCACATAAACTTTTTTAGAATTTGGGAATGATTGATCAGAAACGTTTTTTAAGAATGTTTCAGCTTGTTCGCGACGTTCTCTGCGAGTGAGTTTGTTAGCTTTTTTGGTCATTATGCTGCCTTTTAATAAGTTGCATTTTGTTATAAATGCAGTAAAAAAAGACGAAGTGTAGAGTGAGGAAAAAATAAAACGGATTAAATATTAATGCTTTAACCGCTATATTTTACCTTGTTCCCTTACGCAGATATTAATCTGATCAGGTTCTACGGATCCCGCTTTCGCGATCTCAGCTTTGAATATTTCTTTAGAAATAATCTCAGCACTCCGACAAGTAATTGTGGTGATTCTATCGTATTAGTTTCAAAATACGCAATCATAATGTTGTATTTGGTTATAATTAATTTTTAGATAACGATGTGAGTCGTTGACAGATCTTACCCTTTTTAGGGTTCACAATTTATATTACACAATGCTAGTATATTGTATACGAGAGAGTGTTAGGACAATAACAATGATAAAAAAACGGATAACGACTTCACTTGCTGGCTTAGTTTGCGCTATGGTTTTTGCTGGGCATGTTAGCGCGAGTAATTGGCAACAAGAAAGTGGCAAGGTAACGCACCAAGAAAAATTACGGGGTACTATTACACCAGAAAGAAAGTGGTGGGATTTAATTCATTATCATCTTAATGTAAAAGTTGACCCTGAAACTAAGCTTTTTTCAGGTAAAAACACCATGACTTATAAGGTGTTAGCTAAAGGTGAACGTTTACAAATAGAACTACAGGCGCCAATGAAGCTTGAGAAAGTACACCAAAATGGTAAAGCGCTTGAAGTAGGGCAAGATGGCTATTCTTATTTTATTACCCCAGCCAGTAAGCAAGAAATAGGCTCGGAGCAGAAGATAACTATGTACTTCTCTGGACAGCCCGTTACCGCAAAAAACGCCCCATGGGATGGCGGTATTACTTGGAAGAAAGACAGTAATGGCCTCGACTTTATTGCCACTTCAAATCAAGGCATTGGCTCTAGTATTTGGTGGCCAAATAAAGATCATCCTGCCGACGAACCCAACAATGGCGTGTTAATCAGCGTTGAAGTGCCAGAACATTTAATGGATGTGTCTAATGGTCGATTAATTAAAGTTGAACACAATAAAATTGATAAAACAAAAATTTATCATTGGCAAGTTGTGAATCCTATTAATAATTATGGGGTCAATATTAACATTGGTGACTATGTTCATTTTGGTGAAAAGTATCAAGGTGAAAAAGGTCAGCTTGATATGGACTACTATGTTTTACGGGAAAACTTAGCGAAAGCAAGAAAACAGTTTAAAGAAGCGAAACGAACCATTGAAGCGTTCGAGCATTGGTTTGGTCCTTATCCGTTTTATGAAGACAGTTATAAACTGGTGGAAGCACCATATTTAGGGATGGAGCATCAAAGTTCGGTGACTTATGGTAATGGTTATCAAAATGGTTATTTAGGGCGTGATAGAAGTAGTACTGGCCCAGGATTATTATTTGATTTTATTATTGTTCATGAATCAGGTCACGAGTGGTTTGCCAATAACATCACCAATAAAGATGTTGCCGATATGTGGATCCATGAGAGCTTTACTAACTACTCAGAAAGTCTATTTTTAGAGTATCATTTCACTAAAGAGCAAGCCTTTGAATACGTTCGTGGTCAACGGATGAATATTGGTAATCAATCCCCTATTATTGGCGAATATAATGCTAATCGCGGTGGTTCTGGTGATATGTACGATAAAGGTGGCAATATGCTGCATACCATTCGCCAAGTGATTAATAATGATAGAAAATGGCGAGAAATACTCCGAGGACTAGGTAAGGTTTTTTATCATCAAACAGTGACTACCCAAGATATTGAAAACTACATTAGCACACAATCAGGTATCGACTTAAGTAAGGTCTTTGATCAATATTTACGTGATATACGTATTCCCACTTTCGAATATTTTATTAAAGATAAAGTGATGAAAATTCGTTGGGGTAACGTGGTTAAGGGTTTTGATATGCCGTTACGCGTCACTATTGCTGGTAAAACACAGTGGCTGGCACCAACAGCAACTTGGACTACTGTTGAACTTGAGCAGGAAAATCCAAATATAGCCGTTGATGCTAACTTTTATATTTCGACGCTCAGTGTTTTAGGTCATTAGTTTTAAAAATTAAAGTTTTAAAAATTAACGGTATAAAATTAAAAAGGAGAGCTTATTGCTCTCCTTATACGTCAACGGTCAGTTAAATATTGCGCTTAAAAAGCGTATTTAAAACCAACAGAAAGTAATTTAGTACCGTCATACGTTTCATAAGAGGCTTCAACGCTCACTTTTTTATTGAGGCTATAACCAACACCAGCGCCGAAACCAAACTCCCATGAATCATCAGACGCTGATTCGCCACGGTAGCTTGCTTTGAGGTCTAAGTTTGCATAAGACGGCATTACATAAACATATGCGCGATTGTTGAAGTCGTATTGACCACGCAAAGACAAAGCGAGTAAGCTTTCTACTTCAATTTTAGCACCGTAAAGTGAGTCGTCACCAACACCAGAACCGAGACGAAGTTCAGGCATCAAGTAAAAATTTTTCGCTGAATTTTCAATTTTATATGCCACTGAGCCATAGATAAAGTTCAAAGAAATATCGTCGCCATCAGAGCTATCAGATAACTGACCGAATCCACCGCCCACTTGCCAATCAGCAGCTACGGCTGTTAGGGAAAGACTGAAAAGAGTGAGTGCAATAGCGGTTTTCTTAAACATAATAAATCCTTTATTTTATTTGGGTTAACTTTAGGTTAAATTAAGGTGAAGATTTCGCGCAGAGCTTAACACCAAGATATTTTTTGTTCAATAATCTTTAATAAATTATAGTCCGGCACTTGGCAATTAATAACATCAGTGGCAATATTTAACGATGAATAAACATTTTTTTATCTCTTCAAAACTTTATTTACTTGGACTTATAGCACTATTATTGTGGGTTTTTTGCTTACCGGTTGCAAAAAGTTATGCAATGAAAAGTGAGAGCACAGCAAAGCTATGTCAGCGCTCGCCATCATCATGCCTAGAAAAAGTTAATATTGAATTAACCCAAGTACAGCCGAAAAGCCGCATCTGGTTTAGCTTAATGCAATTCAAATTATCCTCGCTATTTATTTTGCAACACAGTGATGAGCTTTACCAAGAAACAAAGCGTTGGATAAACGATGAAGACCTACCGATCCCTTTTCAAGTCACTCTTTATATGTATTATGCTAAGTGTTTACTTAGTCATGGCGACTTAGTAGAAGGGAAGCGTTATATTTATAAAGCAAAAGCACAATTAGCAATAATGAATGAAGTTTATCCATCTCCAATTAAACTTATTGAAATTGCTAACTTACAAATGTTTATTGGTGAGTTACCTGAAGCCTATGAGTCACTTAATGCTTTAAAAGAAAAATATAAAAACAGTCATAATCCGCAGTTTATGATGGATCTTTTTGGTCATTTAGGGCACGTCGCTAGGCAACTTGAATTGTATGATGAAGCACTTGCTCACTGGTATGCAACCGTTCCTTGGAGTTATAAATATGGCAATGAACAACAAATAGCGACAGTACATTTTAATTTAGCGCAAGCACAACAACACGCTGAACAATTCTCATTGGCTGAAAAAAGTTATTTAGCCGCAATTAAGCATGCTGACATTGCTTTAGATGTTGTGAAAGCCTCTCATGCAAAATTGTACTTAGCCGAAATAAAGTTGCTGGGCGGTGATAAAGAACAAGCCGAGGAGCTATTACTGGCCATTAACGAAGAACTCTTAGCGCCAAACCTGCTATTAAAGCTTAATGACCTTAAGGGTGAATTATAAAACCTTTAAGAGGGAGTCGATAACAAAGCATACTGCAAAAAGGTTTGATAAATCCTTATGGTTAATATCTCGCCATCATAGTAAAGCCCAATTTATTAATCGGGCTAAAATAATTTTATCCATTTCAATAGGCTGTTATTCCTGATATTTATCCACTATCATTGTCTTTAAAGAATGTAATCAGGTCAATTCATATGTCAGCAGTTACGCAAAAACTAAACACCATCAAATCTAAAGCTGCAATTGCTTGGGGGCCAAATAAACCCTTAACAATTGAAGAAATTGATGTAGAACTTCCCAAAAAAGGCGAGGTTCTCGTTAAAATCATCGCTTCAGGCGTTTGTCATACCGATGCTTTCACGCTTTCAGGCGAAGACCCTGAAGGAATATTTCCAGTCATTTTAGGGCATGAAGGTGGCGGAATTGTTGAACAAATAGGTGAGGGTGTCACCAGTGTTGCGGTTGGCGATCATGTCATTCCTTTATACACACCTGAATGTGGTGAGTGTAAATTCTGTAAATCGGGTAAAACCAACCTGTGTCAAAAAATTCGCGAAACCCAAGGTAAAGGTTTAATGCCTGATGGCACCTCGAGATTTTCATTAAACGGCAAAGCTATATTTCATTATATGGGCTGTTCTACTTTCTCTGAATATACTGTTTTACCTGAAATATCTTTAGCGAAAGTTAACCCTAAAGCACCGCTTGAAGAAGTGTGTTTATTGGGTTGCGGAGTAACTACCGGGATGGGCGCAGTCATGAATACGGCGAAAGTTGAAGTAGGTGATACCGTGGCTATTTTTGGTTTAGGTGGTATTGGTTTGTCGGCTATTATTGGCGCTGCTATGGCGAAAGCAAGCCGTATTATTGCGATTGATATCAACGAAAGTAAATTTGAGTTAGCCAAAAAGCTGGGTGCAACAGACTGTATTAATCCAAAAGATTACGATAAACCTATTCAAGACGTTATTGTTGAATTAACCGATGGTGGTGTTGACTACTCTTTTGAATGTATCGGTAATGTTAATGTGATGCGTTCGGCCTTAGAGTGTTGTCATAAAGGCTGGGGTGAGTCTATTATTATTGGTGTTGCTGGCGCAGGACAAGAGATTTCAACTCGCCCATTTCAACTGGTTACTGGTCGAGTATGGCGTGGTACTGCCTTTGGTGGGGTGAAAGGTCGTAGTGAGTTACCTGAGTATGTTGAACGCTATCTTGCCGGTGAATTTGCTTTAAACGACTTTATTACCCATACCATGTCGTTAGAAAAAATTAATGAGGCCTTTGAATTAATGCACGAAGGTAAGAGTATTCGTAGTGTTATTCATTTTAACCATTCATAAGTACCTAAAAGGTTGAAGATCATGTTAGAAAAAATTAGCAGTAATAAAATGTTTGGTGGCGTTCAAGAGCATTTTCAACATCATGCTGAAAGTCTAAAATGTCCGATGCGTTTCGCTATTTATTTACCTGAGGGTGCCAGCAAGCATTCACCAGTGCCGGTTTTATATTGGCTTTCAGGACTGACCTGTACCGATGAAAACTTTGTACAGAAATCAGGAGGACAGCGCATGGCATCGGCACTCGGTATAGCCATTGTTTGTCCTGATACCAGCCCGCGCGGGGATGATGTTGCCGATGATGAAAACCAGTCTTACGATCTAGGGTTAGGTGCGGGTTTCTATATAAATGCCACCGAGAAACCTTGGTCTACTCATTATAAAATGTATGATTATATTGTTAATGAATTGCCAGCGTTAATTGCAGAAAACTTTCCTGTATCGAGTAAAAAATCAATCAGTGGTCATTCAATGGGTGGGCATGGCGCGTTAACGATAGCGCTAAAAAATCCTGATAAATATTGTTCGGTATCTGCTTTTAGCCCCATCGCTAATCCAATTAATAGCCCTTGGGGACAAAAAGCGTTTAGCGCTTATTTAGGTGATGATAAAGCTTTATGGCAGCAACATGATGCAAGCGTGTTGATGAAAGCAAGTACACAGCATATACCGGCATTGGTTGATCAAGGTTTAGCCGATGACTTTTTGCACGAGCAACTTCAGCCAGAATCATTGATTTCAGCGGCGCTGAGTAATAACTATCCACTAATACTTAACCAACATCAGGGATATGATCACAGTTACTTTTTCATCGCCAGTTTTATTGAAAGTCACTTATGTTTCCATGCGAAACATTTGGGGCAATCTTAATGTTTACAGTTATTTCACCTGAACATTTTAAGACTATCCCATGGAAAAATGGCCAAGGTGAAACTATTGAATTGGCGATTAATGACGGCGGTACTTTAGCTGACTTTATTTGGCGCTTGAGTATGGCGAATGTTGTTGAAGATGGGGTCTTTTCTGATTTTTCAGGTTATCAGCGTAATCTCATTCTCATTGCCGGTAAGGGCATTAATTTACAACACGATAACCGTAAAACTGATCAGTTGAATAATATCCTCGATGTCGCCAATTTTGATGGGGGTTGTCGAACCGTTGGACATTTACCTGCAGGCGAAATTACCGATTTTAATATTATTACCGATAAAGAAAAGTGCTCGGCCGTTGTGGAAACCTTGCTAGCTCAACAAACAGTTGAACTTAAAGCTGCAGACTTATGCTTTGTTTACAGTTTATCGGGTGCATTCCAGTTAACGTCATACCAAAATCACCAAATAATAAAGGCAGGGCATTTATTGAAATTGAATACCCTTAAAGCAGGGGAGATGACGATTACAGGACAAAAGCTGATCGTGGTTTACTTAACGCAAAATACCTAGGCAAAATTTAGTGACAGCAGGTGTTTATCGCTGAAAAGAGTCATTTAAACTTTTATTTCAGCGATAATATTTTTTCTGTTTTAGAGTATGGAGATATTAATAAAAATTCAATGCACAGGACGTTAAAATGAAAGCACACCATTTAGTCAAAGTATTCGCCTTGTTGCTGATATTCTCACCGTTTGCTAATGCTGAGAATACTGCTGACAATAGCCGCAAGTTACCTATCGACGAAAGCTCAACCACAAAACATAGTACTAAGGTTAATGGTAAAAAATTCGACTACACTGCCACTACAGGTACTCAACCCGTATGGGACAGTGAGGGTAACCCAACCGCGAGTTTGTTTTATACCTATTACCAACGCAGCAATGTTAAGAATAAAAGCGCACGACCTTTATTAATTTCTTTTAACGGCGGCCCAGGTTCAGCATCTGTTTGGATGCATGTTGCCTACACCGGCCCACGTGTTTTAAATGTTGATGACGAAGGATATCCATTGCAGCCTTACGGTGTTAAGACCAATGACTATTCAATTTTAGATGTTGCCGATATCGTTTTTGTTAACCCAGTAAATACGGGTTATTCACGAGTTTTACCCGACAAAGAGGGCAAGATGCCTTCGAAAGAACAACAAAAATCGATGTTTTTTGGTGTCAATGCCGACATCAAATATCTAGCAGACTGGGTTAATACTTTTGTGACCCGGAATGAGCGCTGGCGTTCACCAAAATATTTAATCGGTGAAAGTTATGGTACTACCCGTGTTTCAGGTTTAGCTTTAGAACTACAATCACGTCAGTGGATGTATTTAAATGGCGTGATTCTCGTGTCGCCAACCGATATTGGTATTAAGCGTGACGGACCAGTAAAGGCCGCAAATCGCCTACCTTATTTTGCAGCTGCTGCCTGGTATCACCAAGCACTAAAGAGCGATTTACAGCAAAAAGACTTATTGGATATTTTGCCTGAAGTTGAAAAGTTTACTATTGAGCAATACATACCTGCACTCGCTAAAGGTGGCTTTATTAGCCCAGCAGAAAAACAGGCGATAGCTGAAAAGGTCTCTTATTATTCAGGACTTTCGGTCACTGAAGTATTACGCAGTAATTTAGATATTAGCGCTTCCTATTTTTGGAAAGAACTATTACGTGACCGTGAGCAAACAATTGGTCGTTTAGATTCACGTTACTTAGGTATTGACGAGAAAACAACCGGTTCACGTCCTGACTACAATGCGGAATTAACGTCATGGCTGCACAGTTTCACGCCCGCCATTAATTACTATTTACGCGAAGAGTTAAACTATAAAACAGACATTAAATATAATATGTTCGGTGATGTACATCCGTGGGATCGCACTAACAATAATACCGGTAAAAACTTACGTTTAGCGATGGCACAAAACCCTTATTTAAATGTCATGTTCCAAGCCGGTTACTACGATGGTGCGACTAACTATTTTGATGCTAAGTACACTATGTGGCAGTTAGATCAAAGTGGTAAAATGCAAGACCGCTTGTCTTTTAAAGGCTACCGCAGTGGTCATATGATGTACCTTCGCTATGAAGATTTAAAAGCGGCGAATGATGATATTCGTCAATTTATTAAAGCGTCTTTACCTGATAATAAACAAGCCGCTAAATACAAAGCTGCTTCGCCACGATAAATTTTCTTAGCACTTAAAAGCAAGCCGATTAAGTTATCATTTATAACTTAATCGGCTAATATGTTATTCCTCTTCATCTACTTCTTTAAATCTTTTTGCCACATCATTTTTCTTATAAACCTGCTCCATAATAGGTTCAAAAGAGTTAGGGTGGATATTACCAATAATATTGACAAATACCGCCTCATTATCTGAAAGTGACAGTACAACTAAACCATCAATTACTTCACCGTTTGACTTGATGAACATCAGTGAGTAATCAGTTGATTCATCATCATTCATTCTTACTACATGTTGCCAACCATCGGCACGTAAATTAGCTTGAGTTTCAATGAAATTATCTTTAAACAACTCACTGTTTTTTTCAACGTTATAAACACTTATACGAACACCATCTACGTCATCCAATAAAGCATCAATTTCAGGGTCTTCATCGGCATCAATAACCCAACGTGCTGTGCCAATGGCTAATGGACCTAAAGACAAGTTTATTTCGCTGTCAGCTTGCCACCAATAAGGTGATTCAATATCGGCATAGCCAGCATGACTGTGAAGTCCCCCTGCGGTAATGCCGCACCCGGTTAAGAAAAAGCTTGCTGCAATTGCTAATAGTAAGGTCACTTTCTTTAAAAAATAGTGAGATAGTTTCATGGTTTACTCGTTATTTTAAGTCAATATCAATGTTAAGTGATTTGGTTACTTTATTAATTTGTGCCGGGTCTATTTCACCAACAATGTTAATAAATACCGCTTCACGACCGTCTTTATCACTTTTATTGTTAATAACCATAACCACTAAACCATCCATAAGGTCATCAGTGATTTTGGTGAATACTCGTACCTTTTCATCTTCTTCATTGACCGATACAATAGGTAACCAGTTTTTAGATTGAATATCTTTGCTGACTTTTGCAATTAAATCTATTGCCGGTTGATCGCTACCTTTCATATTATAGATTTGTACACGAACAGCTTTTAATTTGCTGATTAACTCTGATGCTTCTGGATCAGACAGATTAATTTTGCTAATAAAACCTAACATGGTTTTATTTAAATTAACCATCACTTTAGGTTCACCATAAACTGAGTTAAGGCTGGCAAAGTCTACATAACCTCGCTCTTTTGTAATGTCATCGGCAAAAGCTGAACTGCTCATTAATAATGATGAACTAAATAAAATAAGTGCTAATAATAATTTTTTCATGATGTTTCCTTAAAATGATTAAGTGGTTTAAATAAACCTTGGTTCAATGGTTGTTGTATATTTTCGTCAAATGTTTGCTTTATTTGCTCTGTTGATATTTTTTTAGCGAATGATATATATTGCAAAGCGATTGCTAACTCTTGCTCAGCATGTTGTATCTCTGCCAGTGATGGCTGTTTATTTATAGGATCACTTAGTATATTGGTGTTGAGTAAAGCGATAGCGGTAACGGTTGCGGCTAGCGCACTAAGTTTTTTCCAGCTAGGCGTAAAGTAGCCAAAAATCACATGACTGCTTTTTTCAGTTTTGCTAATGCCCTGTAACTTGTTTTTCAAATCGGCTGATAAAGGCTGCAAACCTATGTCATTTAAATGTTGTTCAATATGTAACGCTGTTTCCAACTCAGCAATTTGTTGGTTACTAAGTTGTTCATTAGTTAATTCACTGCTCTCGGACAATACTCTTGCTAGCACGCGGGTGTCAGCTGAAAGGTCATTGTTCGCTAAAAAATCATCTAATGGTTTCTGCCATGATTCTTTATTATTCATGGGTATACCCCTTTAAATTATTTCGCAATTCACGTCGTGCACGATGTAAATAGACTTTTACTTGGCTGGTGGTTAAGTTAAGTGATTTCGCCGCAATACTTTGGCTGTTTTGTTGTACATCACATAACATAATCAACGAACTATAGGGTTCTTTTAAACAAGCAATCGCCTCGCTTAACCAACGACTTAATTGTTGGTGCTGTAAATTCCCTGCCGGTTCTTCATGTTTTTGTGTCAATTGATGCTCTTCTTCAACTTGGCTGAATTCCTTACGCTTACGCAATTTATCAATACAAGCATTACGGGTTACCGTAGATAGCCAAGCCGATACTTTTTCAATATCTACCTGTTGGATGTTATTCCATAAACGCGTAAAAACATCTTGTGTAATATCTTCCGCTTCATGTTTATCACGTAAAATATACAAGGCTAACGAATAGATTCGTTGCTGATGTTGTTCGAGTATTTTATTAAATTTATTTCCTTTCATAGTTATAATTACGCACTACTTTGCGAAAGGTTACAAATTAAGTATTTTATTTTTAATTTATTATTAAAAGAGTCGCTAAAGTAATGGGTATGATAAATAGGTCAATATAACTAATAGGGCGAAATGACCGGTGATACAGAGGTTAATCACCGTGTTATAGCTAAGTATGAGTCTATGGATAAAATGAGATTAAGTAGAAAACTTTTATGAATAAGATTAATCGAGTCGATTAAAGCCAACTTTTAGTGATGGCTATTATAATTGCGACAGGTGTTTTTTATATTTCATTGAATTTTAGACATAAAAAAACCGATGAAAACAAGTTCATCGGCTGGATAGCTTTGGGGAAGCTAAAATATAAAATTATTACAACAGGTGCTCACTAAAAGAGAACAAAAGCATTATAGAGTAACAACTCTATAAGTGTAAAGTAAAAAGTGAAGTAATTACTCAGTTTTTTGTTTTTTTCGGTTTTTGTTGCTTTAGTGGTTAATCATCACCACCGAATTTAGAATACAATTTCATGGTGCTATCGGTCACGAAGATGTGCTGAGTGATTATTGCGAGCATCAGCAATTAAAGCGACGACATAATTTAAGCCATTGCAATAAACTCTTTGCTTGAAGACATTAAAAACAGGTGTAAATTATTAACCCATGATTTTGGAGGAATAACCTTGCCAAAAAATTGTTATTTTGGGATCAAATTGACTACATCTTTCTTTAATACATGAATATATTGTCAAAATATCTCTTATAGCTGAGGACTCCATAAATGTTGAAGTATATGTGTCATATGTTTAGCTTTTTACCGTGAGTGTCTGATTAATTGCTGCAATTAATCAGCAAGAAATAATATGTAGTCCAATAGTAATCTCCCTATTCATCCCAAACGAGTTTAAATAATTATTAAATTTATAATAATTTAAACTAAAAATTATTATGTAAGAATAACCCATTAATTACATAGGTGGGTGCATATGAATCAAGCTTTCAACAATAGCAAAGAAGAAAATTTATTTTTTCTTAATTTTGCCAAAGAGCTAATTGATGAATCAATTTTGTTCATTGAACGTAATGATCTTTCTCCGCTGTGTATTCATATTGAATATTTACGAGTTCTATGTAACGACTTTGATTCTCGATTTGGAAAGTTACTTTCTGAAGACAAAATATGTGACGGTAATGAATCACTATTCCACAAATTCTGAAACGTAGCTAGCTCATCGTAGAACAAATTATACATTATTACTGGGGGCAGTAATACAGTCGGCTAATACTCAAAATCATAAAAGAGTTAACCTTCTGAGTTCAAGGATGAACTACTTTAATTTAATCCAGTAATAGATGTAAAAAAGGGAGAAAAACAACATGGATATAACAAATAACATCATATCAGAACCTTGTGAAATGTATTGTAGTAAATGTCCTTTAAGCTTCATTCGCAACGTGAAGTATGACGTATCAATTTCTACTACTGATCAATCAATTAATATCGAGAAACAAAATATAAAGTTTTCCAGCAGATCTTTTAGAGTGTTGTGTGCATTATTAAGGCAAAAAGAAAAAACATTGAGTTTCCATTATTTACAGCAATATGGCTGGCCAGATTCTAATGTTGTTAGAAATAACTTAACTGTTGCTATATCTGAAATAAGAACTCTCTTGAGGCATACGAATCTACGAATTGAAAATGTTAGAGGCCATGGTTACGTATTAACTACTGCAGATAGTGAGTCAATCTATAATGGGATCCAGTATGCATATATTAGATGAGTTTACTATTAATACACATGTATGGGGGGAAGTTAACATTGCCCCGAGGTTAGAGGCGATCATGACGACTATTGATGATTGCGAAAACGCTGAGCTGCTTTGTACTATAACACGTATAAATAGCGTCATACCACCCGCTATATTTTTTAAATGCTTAACCGAATACGAGCATGTTAAATTATTTAGGCTAATTCTAAGTAATATTGCAAAAGAGCCTAAAAATAGAAAATACCGAATTAGTCTTAATACTCCTATAGAAGTCATTCGAAATTTTAGCGAATTTTTCCCATTATTTAATAGTTTTGAGTATCAGAAATATGCCCTAGAAATATTAGAAAATGATGTCAATAAATTTGATTATTTTGAATTGGGGGTATTAGAAATAATAAATGATTTTCCAAATGTTAATCTATGGCTAGATGACTTTGGCACTAGTCAATCAAATTTCGACATCGTCAACTCAAATAAAATCACTTTTAGTGTTATTAAAGTATCCAAAGAACTTTTTTGGTCTCTATTACCTGAGGACCTATTATTTCTTGACAGTTTATTACGTTATTTAGCAAAACACCATAACGTTATCGTTGAAGGAATAGAGTCAAATAAGCATGTGGAGTTAGTTTCAAAAATTCCAAATGTACTGATGCAAGGGTATTATTTCTCACAAGCTAAGAAGACTATAAATGTATAGGGTAACTAAAGATAAAATCATCAAAGAATTTGAATTATTAACCCAATATATGAATGATGATGAATTATTGAAAATAAACCTTCACTTGCTGAAATTAGACGAATGTGCTGATGATGTTACAAAATTAGAACCAAGTTATCAGAGTTTATGTTTATTTTTAATGGAACTCGTTGTTCAAAAAAATAAAATATCAAAAATAAAAAATTCCAATGGAATAAACTTGATAACGGATGAAGAAAAATATTTTTTAAGTTCTTTATATGATTAGAGAATATAATGAAAGGTACATATTTACTTTAAATTATTGGTCTCCAAATAAGTATTATCTGTACCAGCCAATAAGTTGTTTTCATTAGTTTTTCCATCACCATAAATAATAAGTTGTTTAAAAAAACATGGGATTATTGACGAAATACAAGAACTATAAGCAACATTGGCTAATCCTTGGTAAAACTCAATATCGTTGATCAACAAGCAATCAAAATAATCTAATTCGTCTTTTTTAAGAGACAATATATTAAACCCAGTTAACCAAAGCTCTGTATTATATTCATTAGCCAATTTTTGTAATTGGCCTCTTTGAGTAGCAGTAAGTAAAGCTAGACAATTTGCAGTTATATTGATCACTAAATTAATACCGCTAGAGCTTTTAATTATTTGTACAAGTTTTTCGAAGCTGCAAAGCATTTTAGGCACTTTAATGTATAATGGAAAGGTGGTGTCTAGTATTAATTCAACTTGTTTGAAGATTTTTTCTAATGTGAGAATTACTTGAAAAATGTTTAAGCTATCTATGTATAAATCTAAAGAGATTTGCTCTGCTATATTGGTAATATAAAAAACTTCACAATATAAACAAACCTTATTGTTTTGTGTAGAGATACCGAATTTCTTTATAATAAAATCAGCATTCTTAATGGTAAATTCGAGTGTGTCTTCCATTTGATAAGTGTTTAATAAACATAAAAAAATATTTAAGCCTATTAAACATCATCTTTGATAAAAAAAAATTATTATAAAATTTATAATTTTAATCCGTAGCCCTCTTTACGATAGTTTTCAATTTTTATTAAAGAGCTGCTAAATGATATACGTAAATCATAAATTGCAACATTTAGGTTGTTTCCAACAACATCTGATTCAGGCCAAACATACTCACTGAGGAACTCTCTTGATAATATAGTTCCTGAATAACGTGTTAGCGCACACATTAATCGAAAGCCATGCTGGGTCAACTTATGTTGTTGGCCATTAACGTCAAATATTCTTCTATCTTGAGTTTCATTGATCCCTTGAACCGATAGCTTCTCATAAGGAAATAATGGACAATATTTACATCGATTATTGCAGGTATTTATAGATGTATTTTTTGTGAGAAAGTATTTACTTTGTTTTTCGATATCAGTTAAATCAATGAAAGTTAAACTACTCACAATACACCCCCACTATTAAATCAGTTGTGATAATAAAACTTCTTTCTTTCAAGGTGTTTGTGACTTCATATCGATTGTGTGAAAGCTTCTTTATAATTTTGACATATGACCCTTGTAAGGTTTTCACTCTTGTATCTATGGGAAATACGCCCATAAATTCAATCAATTTTCCAACTAATCTAGGATCTAACATCGTACCAGATACCTTAGTTAGCTCTGTAAGCGCAGAGTAAGTATCTAGTGCTTTTTTATAGTGCCGATTCCTCGTAAGGGCCTCGTATGTACAAACGACGGTTAACATTCGAGAATACAAGTTTATATTTCTCTTTGATAGGCCGCATGGGTAACCGTTACCATTATAATATTCATGATGCGAAGCAATAACATCACAAATAAAGTCAGGGAAATCTTCAGATTTTCGTATTAACGCGACACCTATATCTGTATGTGTATGTAAATGAAGTATTTCATTTTCAGATAATTTTTCCGCTTTATTAAAATGTATGGGTAAATTAATCATCCCGATGTCGTGTAACAAGGCTGCACAACCAAGCTCTAATAATTTATCTTTTTTGATGCCTATATATTTACATAAAGTAATATAAAGTATTAAAACCCGCACTGACTTTTGAGCTATTGTTGGCGCGTTACTCCGTATAGTATTTAAATATAAATAGGTGTTTTTATCAGCTAGCACTTGTATAACTAAATGATTAACCATTAATTGAATTTTATAAGAATTTATATATGCGTTTTTACTGATATTATTAAAAACTAAGTTGAGTAATTTGAATGAATGTTCGATTTTTTTGTGAGCAACTCTCTCATTTTCAATACTAAATGAATAATTCTCAATACGTTTGTGCGCATAGTTAACATTGGAATCAATATACACAAAATCACATAAATTACGTAATTTAGTTAATTGTTTTTCAGATTTTATAACAAAATTGTGCAGAATATAGGGGGTTTCTAACCAAGGACGGTCGAGTTTCACAACCTTCATCCCAATCTTGACGAGGTGTGTTTGTATTTTTTTCATAGTATCTTTTTTAATATCCATATTGACATTAATGTCAATAATAGTGAGTGAAATTCACCCAGTTTTTATTTAAAATTAGATACCATCCCATTGGTAATACGCCCATCCATTTGGCGAAAAAAATAATATATAAAAGATTGCTTTTAGTCAAATCTTTTTTATCTATTTTCATTTGAAAAAAATTAACAAGACACTCATCCTAAATTGAACAAGTTTTCCCTTTGTACTACGCTAAAGTAATCAAGCTACTTTATCTTAGGTGAGTTATGGCCACGCCAAGGAAGCAACAAATCAGTTTAGTAGACACACCTTATTACCATTGTGTGGCGCGTTGTGTTCGACGCGCTTTCTTATGTGGTGAAGATACCTTTTCAGGTCAAAGTTTTGAGCACCGGCGAGGTTGGGTGGAAGACAAACTGCATTTTCTAACGCAAGTCTTTGCGATTGAGGTTTGTGCCTATGCGGTGATGAGTAATCACTATCATGTGGTGTTATTTATTGATGAAGAAAAAGCGAAGCAGTGGACAATGACTGACGTACTTGTGCGTTGGCACCGCATACACAAAGGCACGTTACTGACCAAACAATATTGCAACGGTGACCGCTTAGCTCAACCCTTACTTGATGAGGTTAATGCAACCGCAGAGGTCTATCGAAAGCGCCTGATGAAAATCAGTTGGTTTATGGGGTATATTAATGAAAGTATTGCAAGAACGGCTAACCAAGAAGATAACTGCACCGGTAGGTTTTGGGAAGGACGCTTTAAATCCCAAGCGTTATTAGATGAAGCAGCGTTAGCGTCTTGTATGGCCTATGTTGATTTAAACCCTATTCGAGCCAATATCGCAAAGACACCAGAGAGCTCAGCCCACACAAGCATAAAACGTCGTTGTAAAGAGGCAAAAAAGGGCCAGCAGCCCAAGACCCTGCTTTCCTTTATTGGTAACCCCAGGAAAAACATGCCAAAGGGCCTACCTTTTGAACTCGCCGACTATCTTCAATTAATTACGTTAACTGGCCGTTGTATTAGCGGAGATAAACGGGGTTTCATCGAACAAAAACAACCAGAGATACTCAAGCGATTAAATATTTCAGCGGTCAACTGGTTAATCATCACCACCGAATTTAGAACACAATTTCATGGTGCCATCGGCCACGAAGATGTGCTGAGTGATTACTGCGAGCATCAACAATTAAAGCGACGACATAATTTAAGCCATTGCAATAAACTCTTTGCTTGAAGACATTAAAAGAGGTGTGAATTATTAATTAATGACTTTGGGTGAATAACCTTGCCAAAAAATTGTTATTTTGGGAGAAAATTGACTACATCTTTCTTTAACACACGAATATATTGTCAAAATATCTCTTATAGGTGAGGACTCCATAAATGTTGAAGTATATTTGTCATCTATTTAGCTTTTTAGCATGAGTGTCATATTAATTATTATATTAATTATGAGTGTCATTTTAATTACTTTTTGATTTTTACCGTGAGTGTCTATAAATCAATGGTTTAATGCCTCACTAGTTGTGCTGAATTCCTCGTAACTTTTGTTTCATAAAATCGATAAAAATGCGGTTCTTATTGGGTAAATATTTACTTTGTACATACTGCAAACAAATATCACCTTGGTAATTGCCTTGTAACCGCCAATCTTCCAAAAGTGGAATGAGCTTGCCACTGCTAATGCCCTGTTGCGCGATATAATCAGGCAGAGAGCCAATACCAAAGCCCTGTTCAATAGCGTCTCGACGCATTTCACTGTGGTTAAGTAAATATGAACCAGTGACTTGTACGCTTGTTTGTTGATTTTTTTGACTAAATCGCCACCGGCTATCTGACATATTTTCACCTAAGCAAAGACAGGGTAAATTTTTTAAATCGTCGGGGTGTGTTGGTAGCGGATGTTTAGCTAGAAAATCAGGACTGGCACATAACACTTGTTCACTGCGACCAATTTTAACGTTGACCAAAGCTTCAATCGGGCTGTCATTGATATGAATTAAGAAATCAACACCGTCATGAATAGGGTCTAAAATCCGGTCGGTTACTTTTAAATGCAATTGAATATCAGGGTAGCACTTTAAAAACTCAACAAAGAGTGGTCGCAATACGCGATTGGCGAGTGATTTTGGTGCTGCCACTCTCAACAAGCCACTAACTGTCGATGTTGTCGAGCTACTGGCATTAACGGCTTGCTCTGCAGACTCTATCATCTGTTTACAATAATTAAAGGTTAATGTTCCAGACTCAGTTAACGCTAGTTGCCGTGTAGTGCGTTGTAATAGCTTTATGCCTAAAGCATCTTCTAATCGGCTAATTTGGCGACTTACCGCTGAAGGTGTTACCCCAAGTTTTATTGCCGCTTTACTAAAGTTGCCCTGCTCAACGACAGTTACCAAAATAGCCATATCAGATAATAAAGGGATTAGTTTATTTGTGTCCATCAAGCACAAGTCCTTTTACAAATAGGTGTATTGTTTTAAATTTCTCATAGATTAACATAGCTGCACAGTAACAAGTGAGTTGTTATGAGACTATTTTAAATGATGAGAGAGAAATATGGAGTTGTTAATAAGTACTTACATGACAGAAATTATTGCGGTAAGCACCATCGCTATTTTTATGGCTATGTTGCCTGGTGCTGATTTTGTCATGGTGACTCGCACGAGTATCTATAATGGCCGTTTATCGGGGTTATATATGAGTTTAGGTATGTGTTTATCAGTTTGTATACATGCTAGCTATTCGATTGCAGGATTAGCGGTTGTGATTGCAAACTCCGCCTGGTTATTTGCGACAATCAAATATTTAGGAGCGGCTTACCTTATTTATATTGCCTGGCAGTTATTAACAACACGTGATCTGTTAAATAATGATCACAACAATCAAACAGCAGCAATGTCGCCTTTTAACGCGATGCGTCGAGGCTTTACCTGCAACATCTTAAATCCGAAAACATCTATCTTCTTCTTAAGTATTTTTACGCAAGTTGTTTCTGTAGATACTCCGCTAATAATGCAAGTAAGTTATGGGATAATTATTATGTTGGCTCATTTTATTTGGTACAGCGGTGTGGCGTTATTGTTATCACACCCTAATATAATGCCTCGTTTCAATCGTCACAAACACAAAATAGATAAAGTCGCAGGATTCATATTGATGATAATTGCTATAAAGCTCATTTTAATGAACGCTGTTTAAGTAAAAATTTCTCAGGCGTTTATTTAGGTCTGCCAACTTATATCAGCTTTTCAGTGATTTACCCTCGCAGTAATTTCGCTGGCAACCATAGGTTTGGTCATGCCGTAATCTTGAGCTAAATTACATCGCCTTTCTATAAGAGCTGCGCGATGTTCTATCGTTTCTTTGGCCTCACTTTACGTTTGAATGATTTAGCTAAGCCATCATCGTGATGAACTTTTTTATTGCTAAATGAAGCTTAATGACTGTTATTTTAAATAATACAATGAATTCAACTGGTTGATGAGATGGGTGTGTCAGATTTATTTACATATTTACTCTAATGTTATTTTTTGTTTTATATAACCAATTGAAATATATCCTATTTAATTTGTTGGCCTGTTATTTGCTTTGCTGGGGTATGATTATTGTTTTAATAATTATCTCCCAGATTTAATTGAAATAAATTTAAAGGCACAAAAAATGAAAATGAATTTTTTACCATTAGTACTATTAACAACTGCTCTTACTTTACTTACGACTACCGCCAGCGCAAGTTTAATTCTTGGCACAGGAACTGAGGCATTAGTGGGTGGTGATTTAACTGATCCAGAGAATGACGGTCTTGCTAATTCGAATGTAAACTATAATGCAATGTTTCGTTCTAGTATAGAACCTGCCTTTGGCAATGGAGAGAGTGCATTTAATGTATTTGATAACATTTTATCATCTGGTAACGCCAAGTGGTGTTGCGATGGTGGTAATGTATGGGTAGAAGCTGATTTTGGTACAAATCGTTACATTCTTGATAAATTCACACTTTCTTCTGCAAATGATGTTCCTAACAGAGATTCCGATCAGTGGAGTATCTTAGGCTCAAATGACGGAATCAACTATACGTCTATTTATTCTTATGACGTAGCAGGAAGCTCTATTTGGGGGGCAACACGCTTTGAAGTTATTCAGTTTTCAAATGCTGATGATTATAACGTTAATACGGCATATAGTATTTTCCGTTACCAATCAACTTCGGTTGTAAGCGGCAATAATCACCAATTAGGTGAAATTGAGTTTTTTGGTACTGCTGCTGTTAATGATTCTGCTGTTAATGTTCCTGAACCAACTACCCTGGCAATTTTTGCGTTAGGTCTAATTGGCTTAGCGTCGCGTCGCTTTAAGAGCTAACTATAATAGTGTAAACGTTCTTAGTTATATAAAAACATCAATTGTAATGATTGGTGTTTTTTTGCTTTTGTAGGTTCAGTTAAGTTTGTTCTAACTTAACTAATGTCTTTTTATTATTACAATTATAGTTACTGATAACTATTTACACTTTGCAGGCGTTCTTTTTGTGTAATATTTTATATTAAGCAAATTGGCTTATTAAACCTCTCAAGTTTGATTTAAGTCATTAATAGCATTACATTGATTATACATGGCTAAAAAATAAACATATTTATGGATTAAATGTGGCTGAATCTTTGATATCAGAACTGAAAAGGCGAAATGTTTTCAAGGTTGGGATTGCCTACCTTGTACTTGCTTGGGTTGTTGTTCAAATCACGTCAATTGCTGTTCCGGCATTACACTTGCCTAATTGGATAAATACTGCGGTATTTTTTTTTGGTCTTATTGGTTTTCCTTTTGCCCTTTTTTTTGCTTGGGCGTTTGAAATAACTCCCGACGGTATCAAGCTTGAATCCGCCATATCATCTGGAGATTCTACTGCTGCTCTTACGGGTCGTAAATTAGATTTTATCATTATTGGCCTTATGGCAATTGCCTTGATTTACTTTATTTATGAGAGTCGTTTTCAATCACCAACGGCTTTAGTCTTGCCAACAGAACAAGCTGAAGTTATTGCCCAAGTTTCCATCAAAGTTAATGCAAATAATCCATTAATATCAGAGCCAAAGGGTACCTCGATTGCTGTACTTCCTTTTGTAAATATGTCTTCTGATAAAGAACAAGAATACTTTTCAGATGGTATTTCAGAAGAAATATTAAATGTATTAGCAAAAATACCGAAACTACAAGTAACCTCTCGTTCATCGGCGTTTGCCTATAAAGATACTAAGATTAATATTTCGGAAGTTGCTAAAATTTTGGGTGTAAAAAACGTACTCGAAGGCAGTGTGAGAAAGTCGGGTGTAAGAGTGCGTATAACCGCTCAGCTCATCAATGCTGAAACAGATAAACACTTGTGGTCTGAGTCATATGATCGCGAGCTTGATGACATCTTTCAAGTACAAGATGAAATATCAGCAGAAATTGTCGATGCACTGAAGGAAACCTTAGGCATATCATTAGTTAAGACAGTATCTTCTGCGCAAACTATCAACCCTAAAGCTTATGATTTATATCTGCAAGGTCTAAGGGGACTTCATACCTATACCTTTGAAAGTTTAGATAATGCCGCTGCTGCTCTTGAGTTAGCAACAGATATTGCCCCCGAATTTTTGATGGCGCGCATTAAGCTGGCAGAAACATATGCTCGTCAAATTATTACGGGTAGTCGCTTTGATTGGCTAATACTTGATAAGGCAGAAGCGCTAATTAAAGAAGTACTTAGCATTAATCCAAACTCTGCTGAAGCTTATTTTGTTCGGTCATTAATTATAAAAACAGATCGTAAGTTACGTAATCAGTATGCAAAAGAAGCTTATCGGCTAAATCCTAATAATGTCGACATTATCATAAGGCATGCACAATCAAATGGTGCTGAAATGGGAGAAGATAACGCCAGGGCTTTATTTGAAAGGGCTCAAAAAGTTGACCCACTTAATGCTGATTTACCGTATTTTTTTGCAGTATATTTAGTACAAACATTACAAAAATATTCAGAAGCGGAACAAACGCTTAAACAAGCTATTAAGGTTAACCCGAAGAATACTTTTTATCCTTTTTATTTAGGACAAATATATGCACAGCATATGGGGCAAATTGTTGATGCTATTAAGCTGGCTGAAAATGGTGCAAGGTTAGACCCTAACGACCCTTATTTTCCTCAAGCACTTTCGATCTACTATTTATCTTTGGGATCTGGTCTTAAGTCTCTTGAATATGCAGAAAAGGCAATGTCGATTAATGCCAATAACGCTGAAATTATCAATCAAAAAGTGAACAGTCTTATTTATCTTGGGCAAACCGCTAAAGCGTTAATACTCATTAACGATACCATAGCCGATGTTAATACGGTATATCCCAGTACACAACTCAAAGAGCGCTTTATTACTGGTGCCATATACTTATTACTCAAGCAGCAAAAATTTACCGATGCAGAGGCATTGATTAATCTTCATATCCCGGGGATAAATGAATGGGTTAATCACCCCCCCCCCGCAACATTGAATGCTATAGAAAATGTAAATGGCATTTTGCTACTTGCCCGTGTTTATAAAGCACAAGGTCAGTTAGCCAAAGTTGAAAAGGTTGTTGAGAGAGTAAAGGGACGAGATGAGTCTTTTTATCTTACAGGTCAAGCACGCTTGTTGGGTATTGAATACATGAACCTTGCTATCAGTAGCTCACTCGAAAATAACGATGAGCAGACGATTAAGTACCTCGAAGCTGCCATTGATAATGGTTATTTATATAATTGGCGTTCTAACTTATTACAATCACCTTATTTTATCGATCTAGCGCAACAGCCAAGGTTTACGGCATTAATAGGACGATTAGAAACTGAAATGCTAAAACAAATAACGGTACTTAAGCAATAGTTAAGATTTTGATATAACGATATTTATACTCTTGTCTGTATAGAGTGCAGTATTTCTATAGTTAAATCAGAAGTTTTTGTGGCAGAACGTTTGGTTTATGGCTGATATCACTAAGGCGAAATCAGCCATATAATCGCAATGTGATTGGTACAGTGCGAATAATGCGATTTTTTTATTCTTCTTGCAATGCAATAGCAGCCATTTTCATAGTACTTTCAAAGACTTTGCTTCTGCTATAAACAGGCTATTTAAGCTACAAAACATTTGGTTTTTCTGTGTTTTTTATGTTTCTTGCAATGCAATAGCAGCCATTTTCATAGTACTTTCAAAAGTCTCTGCTCCGGCTATGAACAGGCTATTTAAGCTACAAAACATTCGGTTCTTCTGTGTTTTTTATTCTTCTTGCAATGCAATAGCAGCCATTTTCATAGTACTTTCAAAAGTTTCTGCTCCGGCTATAAACAGGCTATTTAAGCTACAAAACATTTGGTTTTTCTATTGTTGTTATTCTTCTTGCAATGCAATAGCAGCCATTTTCATAGTACTTTCAAAAGTCTCTGCTCTGGCTATGAAAAGGCTATTTAAGCTACAAAACATTCGGTTCTTCTGTTGTTTTTATTCTTCTTGCAATGCAATAGCGGCCATTTTCATAGTACTTTCAAAAGTCTCTGCTCTGGCTATAAACAGGCTATTTAAGCTACAAAACATTTGGTTTTTCTATTGTTATTATTCTTCCTGCAATGCAATAGCGGCCATTTTCATAGTACTTTCAAAAGTTTCTGCTCCGGCTATGAAAAGGCCATTATGACAGAACATTGCATCGTCAATACCGGTTACGGCTTTTAGCGCATCATCAGATAAGCCAGCCCATGCTTGAGGTAGTGATTTTCTATCTTCGAATGAACCCGGTTCAACAGGCACTGTTTGAATTCTCCAAGGACCAGAACCAGAAGGATAAACCATATATAAAGCTTGTGCAGACAGAGCATGAACGGTTCTTTTCCATGGCGTATATTTATCTAAAACAATCACTCTTGGATCTTCTGCATTCTCAATCGCTTTAGCGACAATTTCTTTTGCACTAATTCCGCCATTTGCAGAGGCAATAAATCGTGTCAAAATACGTGTCGCAAACTCAACCGCCTCATCAAAACAGCTATCAAAGTGACTATCTTCTTGCCAAGTAGGGTTGAACATTGAAATCGTTTGGCTAAGGCTAATACCTTGGTTTATACCTTTAGAAGCGCCTTCGGTATAGCCACAATCAATAGCGTCAATTGTTGAAACTAGCCCTGCATCAACAGCGTTAGCTACGTCTTGGTTACCCTGACATATTTCTAAGCCATATTTCTGCCAAACCAAGCCAAATGAAGAATAAGGAATTCCATTTTCGCGCTCACCGGCACCACCACGCTGATGGTGATCGAATCGACCTGCATCAGCGTTATATTCACCACCAACATCAATAACAAGATCTGCTTTACCGATAACCTCTAAATTGCGTGTGCGTATGAGGTTAAAGTTAGGAAAAATGTGCTTAAGAGCAGCGATACTAAACACGTCATCTGCATGAAAATTACCGTTGTGAGTTGCTATAGTTATATCATTCATTTTTTATATCATTTTAGAAAGGAATAAGAAGATGTTGCTAGTTAACTTCACTATTTTGACTGGCCGATTTGGGACAACGTCAAGGTGTAGAAATTATAAGGCAGATTCTATACGAAGACAGCTCACAAAAATAGTGGGCTTTTAATAACACTAGTTTTCAATAGCGGTGCAAAAATCAATAAAGAACAATAATATCCTTGTTAATAATGTTGATTGCATCTGCGTTTAGCTAAGGGGGAATGGTAGGGGGTATTTTCTAAATTGGGATTAAAACGCATCATCTTCGCTGTAAACATTAACATCAAGATCACCGTCCATGCTTTCTGAAACTAAAAAAATTATTGGTTTACAGCAAACTTGGCAATCTTCAATATATTGCTGGTCTACGTCGGCTGAATCAATGAGTACTTTAATTGTTTCGCCACAATAAGGACATCCTATGCGCTTTTTAGTCAATTGATTCAATTGTTACGGTTTCCTATAATTGTCAGTAATATAATCATTTATTATCGAGAGTTATTTTAAATGATAGGTGGGAAAGGTGTAATGATAAAGCCATATTCAAGCATAACTCAACGCTATGCCTGAATACTGGTAATTAACCAAAATGATTAAAAACGATTTTGTTACCATCTAAATCACGAAAGTAAGCACCATAAAATACGTCAGGTATACGCTGCCCTGGTTCTCCATCACAAGTCGCACCTAAGGCAATGGCTTTATGATACATTTCATCGCACTGCTCTTTTGAGCCCGGCGCAATAGCAAGCATATTGCCGTTACCACAGTTTTGAGGCGCTTCATTATAAGGTACACAAATAGCGAGCATGGGCTCTTTCATACTTTTACCAATAAATATAATGCGTTCCATTTTTATTAACGTTTTAGCGCCTATAGGTGCCAAGAGTTCATTATAAAAGGCTTCTGATTTTTCTAAATCGGTTACACCGATGGTGGCATAGCTAAGCATATCCATTCCTTTTTAATTATGATTAAGGTGATTCATTTTAAGTAGAATGTTAACTACAACAGGTTAACCAAATCATGTCAATAACGCTTGTTTATTCAGATATTATGGGATGGATTTATAACTCGTACAATATGATGAATATTAACTATTTTAATAACGTGGCTAACTATTTATTGGTATTTAGCAATAATTTTCTCAATGCTTTTATTATCAATCATTTGTTGTAATGCTTTATTTAATCTTGGTAAAAGTTCAAGTTTTGTTGGGTGTACACGCATCATAACTTCTACCGAGCTCACCACGTCTCCCACGACAATATCACTTAAAGTTGGAAGATGTCTTTTCATATATTGTATTGAGGATTTACTGATAAAAATTTGGTCAACACGTTCAGCCAACAATTGCTTAATGAGCAAACTTTCTGATTTATTTAATACCTTGTTGATGTCATTATTGGTAAAGGATGCCTCAAACCTAGGATAAGTAAAGCCTCTAACTATGCCTACTTTGTGTCCAAATAAATCTCTTGGTCCTTTTACTTCAAATTCATCACCAGAGCGAAAAACAATCACTTCTTCAACACGTTCATAGGCAATGGAATACAAACCTATTTCTTTTGAATTACTGCGCCAAATAGGGTTGATTCCGGGTTCAATATCAACACGGCCAAGGTCAAATTCAAGCATAGCTCTAGCGGCTGGCATTTTAACCATTATAAAAGTATCGCCGGTAATTTCTCCTATTTGGTGAAACATGTCGGCAAATATGCCTGATATTGTAGCCTTGCCTTGTTGATCTATTGTAGAGATATTGTGTGGAGGATTGGCAGGATCGTAAGAAATCACCTTATAGGTATCAGCGATGAGTGGCCATGATGTGATAAGAAGGATATTAATAAAGCATAACTTTATTTTACAACGTAGAGTCATTTTACTTTCTTTTCAATCGGTGATCTTACAATAAACATAGCAGAATATAGGTAGTTAAGGGAATAAATCTCATGGTGAAATTATAAATATTTAATGGGTTTTAATCCTGCTAAGTTTGTGGTGCTATGGCAGACAGCTTAATCGTTATAAGGTGAACTGATTGAACTGTATCGCCAAAGTGATACTGCGAAATAATAGTAATCTTCGCTAAAGCTTAGCTAATATAGCCATATTTTCAAGTTGTCGTTTTTTAAGTGATTGAAATAATGATAAAATATATAAGGAATAAACTTTGCAAGATAGCATTTTTATTTAATGAATAATGAGACAACCTAACCATGAATATAAACCTTTGGGTATTTTTAAGTATCGCTGTGATTTTTTTAGTGAGTTTTTTAATTATTTTGGTATTAAGTACCAATAAAAAGAAAATAAAAGAATTAGAAGTAGAAGCGTTGAAATTAGAAAAAGCTAATTTAGAGACAGAAGTCGCGGCAGCGGTTAATAAAACACTGGGTGACCAATTAAGTCGAATAGAGGTATTGGAAGCTATCGTTACCGATAAAAACTACAACCTAAACGAAAAAATAACTCGATTATAAAGAGTAATACGATTAATTTTTTCTGATACATTAATCGTATAAAATATTGATGTATTAGCGGTTAAGACAGACTGACCAGCAGATAAAATAGGCGATCAGCTAATCGCCATAGAAGGATGCAAATTTCTGGCTGTCGGTATACTAAACTAAAACATTAATGAATAAGCCCAAAGGGAGTAATTGCCTTTAATACTCCTAATAAGGATGGTTCAGAATATTCACTGAGTTTGTTGCTAGAATAAAATCTTTGGTTAATCTTTTAGGCCAATTTTTTCTAATAAAACCATCATAGGGCACCATTTAGTAAATGATGACTGTATTAAGTTGACCGCAATAAAAGCAGTAAACCATAACCAGTTTATTGATAATGTTACGGTTAAAATAAGTGAAATAAGTATCATTGTGCCTGCTATTAGTCTTAATGCATCGTTCTTAGTCATGGTAACTCCGTGATATTGGTATGGTTAAATTAGTATTACAGTAGATTATATTAGGTTTTATTAAATTAGCAAACACTAATGTATGTTGTTGGCGCAAGTTATGGTGGTTATGCGGCGGCCATGGCAGCGGTAAAAACACCTGACTTATTTCGGTGCGCCGTCAGTTTTGCCGGAGTGAGCGACCTTTGAAATATTGTTTTTAAGAGTCGTTACTACACTAATAAGAAATTTGTAGAACACCAAATGGGTAAAGATGTTGACAACTTAATCGCCCACTCACCCTTTTATCAGGCAAAGCGAATTAATATAGCTATGTTATTAATCCATGGTGCCAGCGATACCGTGGTTAATGTTCGTCAAAGCCAAAGATTTTACCAGAAGCTATTAGACTTAAATAAGCCAGTTGAATATATTGAATTGGCAGACGGCGACCACTATTTGTCTATTCAGCGCAATCGACACAAAGCTTTTACAGCCATTGCCGAATTTTTTAAACAACATTTAGTCAGCCTAAAGTGATGATGTATTCTTAATATAAAATAGGCAAAAGAGCTTAATTATGAAAATTTTATTTTTGGCTAATAAAGATTTAGCGAGTAATTTTGCACTGAATAAACTGCTACCAGAGGTCTGTAAACACCATGACGTTCATCTGTGGTTATCAGCAAAAGTAGGCAAAAGCAGTGTGATACCAACACCATTAAAGACGCTAAAGTTTTTCGAGCAAGACTTGTTTAACCAACTGCTAAGTCCGCTAATTCCTAAGACTAAAAGTAATAACGATAGCTATAAAACTTTTGATGGCTTTAGCGTCTTTTTAAATTCAGCGATTCGAGACGTCAAGCAAATTAATTCGCCTGAGATGATTAATGATTTGAAAGAGTTGGCGCCCGAACTTATTGTTTCAATACGCTTTGGTGGCATCCTAAAAGAAAAGGTTATTAATATTCCTACCAAAGGCATTATTAATCTGCATTCTGGCATATTACCTAAGTATAAAGGTGTGATGGCGACGTTTTGGGCAATGAAAAATAACGACGATAAAATAGGTACGACACTGCACACCATTGACGATGGTTCGATAGATACAGGAAAAATAATCAAGACTTCTACCACACTAGTTAATAGAGAGAAATCTTATTTATGGCATGTGCTTGAGCTTTATAAGCAAGGTGCAACCGATATATTAGCGGCTATTGAAACACTTGAAAATGACGAGTTACTTTGTTCTCAGCCACAAGAAAAGAGTGCTAGCTATTTTACCTTTCCAAATAAAAATGAATGTCTAGACTTTGAACAAAGTGGTTTTAAAATCACCGATGAGCAAGAGTACATTGAATTTATACAACAACATTACCTGTAAGTATAAATTTTAGTTTAACTAATATGTTGTTGCAAATAAAAGGGGGAGCATTAATAATGCTCCCCCCTTTAGTCTTTACCATTAATATAATCGCTAATTTATGACGTTCTAAGGATTATAAACAACATCCAAGCTTACACCACTAGCAGCTGAATAGCCGTAAATACCGATATGCCAAGTGTCTGCTACAGGGCTGGTAAATGAACAAACTTCATTATTGCCACCTTTGTATGGGCGACAATCATAAGTTGATGATGTTGGCTGTGCGCCACGTCGAATATATAAATCAGCATCACCAGTACCACCACTCATCGTGAAGTCTAATGTTGCCATGCCGGCTGGTACGTTAATGGTGTAATAAGTCCATGCTTGACGAGCGACACTAATATCCGTTAAAGATGCACTGCCACCCGTTGCTCCGCCACCTGTTGTAGGTTCAGTAAAGCTACCTGTTAAGTTAACACCAGAGAAAGCTGAGTAGGCAACAACTTTCACATAATAAGTGCCCGCTTGTGCCGTACTAATAGGACAACTTTCACTATTACCACCAGCATAAGGACGACAGTCATAGCTAGTACTTGTAGGTGCTGAACCAAATTTAACATATAAATCAGCATCACCTGTTCCACCAGCCATATCAAAGGTTAGGTCTGTTGCACCCGCTGGAACTTCCATTGTAAAGCTAAGTTCAGTACTTGAAGCTAAGCCAGTTTTGGTTGTGCCATTACTTAATACATCATCACCAGTTGGTGGCGGTGGTGGTGTTACGCTACCACCACAAGTTGTAGCTAATGCATCAGACGCTGCTTTTGCTTGTACTAAGCCAAAACCTGTCTTGTCATCGCGGCCAGCAACATCAAGATCAATAGCCGTTGATTTTAATGCACTTCGAACTTCGTCAGCGCTACAATCAATGTTATTACTCCAAACAATCGCTGCAACACCTGTAACATGAGGCGTAGCCATTGAAGTACCGTTGTAATAAGCATAGTTTTGCGAGCCGTTAACCGTTAACGTTGCCGCACTGCCTAACTGCGTCAATAATTGCTGACCCAACGCACGACTAACCGAAACACTGGGCACTGAAACAGCGTTAGTAGAATCAACTAAGAATGGATTTTGTAAACCAGGACGAGTACTGTCACTATAAACAATAACACCAGAGGCACCTGCATCAGCACAAGCTTTAGCTGGGTTTATTTCGGGGTAATTACTGCCTTTTTGGTTGTCATTACGTTCTGCTAAACAAATATTACCAGCAACATTACTACAGCTGTAGCTACTTCCTGAAAGTGTACAACTTGCTAAAACACCGTTCGCACTGCTATCTACATTGCTTACGATGAAGCTACCACCACTTTCAATGTAATGAGTTTGTGGCACAATATCATTAGCATAAGTTGTTGAACCTAAGTTAATAAAACCTAAGCGACCATCGCCAGCAACGGTTGATAAAACAGCTTCACCAGGCGCAGAAATTTCAACTTGTGGTGTGTATTGAGAAAACTCAGCATGTTGATTGTTGCTATCAAGTGCGCCAACAGCCATAACAGCGTCATAAGAAGCAGGGTAAGATAATGTGGTATTGCCATCATTACCTGAAGCGGCAACTAATAATACGCCAGAATCAGCAGCGGCTTGTAATGCGTTTTTCTCAGTAACACTTGAACCTGCACCACCTAAACTCATGTTAATAACTTTTGCGCCATTATTTACACAAGTATCAACTGCATCACTTAACTCGCCAACATAACCCCAACCAGCTTCATTAAATACTTTAACAATATGCAGATTTACATTGGTGTTCGGCATAATACCAACAACACCTTCACTGTTATTAACACCAGCAATAGTACCTGCTACGTGAGTACCGTGAGATCCCCCGTTTTGATACCAATTTCCAGTACCTGAGTTATTGGTACCTGAAGCATTGTTAGCATTTAAATCAGGATTTGCCTGTTCATAACCAGAATCAATAATACACACGGTCATATTTGCGCCGTCGTTATCAGTTAATTGGTCTGATTGTGTTTGTGCTATACCCCAAGGTTGATTTTGCGCCATTAAAAAGCGTTTGTAATCAGGCTCAATGAACTCAATTGATGAGTCCTTTTTCATGCGGTTGATCATGGTTTTCACATCTTTAATGTTCTTTTCTTTACCAAAAGAAATAATGTGATGACCATTTTTCAAAATCTTTTCGTGTTTTAACGATAAGCCTGCTTTTTTCGCTAATCCTGGTGGGATTGCTTTTCCGTTTTTCTTGTTTTTATATTTAACAATTAAACGATCAGTAAAATCCTGCTTTTCGAGCATTTGTTGTGCACGCCAATCAGCAAAACTTAATGTTGTTGATTGGGCAGATTCCATTCCGCTTTTATTTACTTTATTAATTTTAGCTTGGCTCGCATAACTTGCCGCGCTAGTTACGGTTAGAATAGATAAGGCTACTGCACTGAGTGCAAGGCGTTTGTTATTTCTCATCTGATATAAACTCCATCGTTTATTTTTACGTTTAATTTGAACGTTTGCCTAGGCTACCTTCAACGTATTTTATTATGTATTGCTTTAGTGGGTGAAAACCCATTGCAAAAATAATGGCTTGTTTGCGATATTTTATCTAGCAAACCACAGACTGTTTTTCATAGTAAAGCGACAAGTTGTTTTTTGTTTTTTTGGTTATCTACATGAAAAAATAGGTTTTATTTTTATTTTGTCGTTTTTTTTCGAAAAGCTGTCGCTATTTTGCTAGGGAATATTTTCTAACTTGATATTATCGAATTATGCAAGATGCACGATACTGATTTAACAAAGATAAATAAGTCATCATCAAGATAGTAAGGACTGCTCAATAAAATAAAACATAACGTTGATCATAAAAATAATATAAACAACGTCCCTATATATAAGAGAGAGTAGAACATATGAAAGCTTCTAAATTTACGACATCAATTATTGCTTTAGCCGTTACCGCAGCATTTTCAGCACAAGCTGCCGATGATCGATACATTATTAAAGTAGACGAAAGTAAAAAAGGCCTTGTTAAAGCTCTCGCTAAAAAATTAGGCGGCGAATTAAAAGTTGACGGCAAAGGTTTTATCGCTGCTTCATTCGCTGGTAAAGACTTAAGCCAAGTTAAAGGTTTATTAAATAACCCACATATTCAAATGATCGAAGAAGATCAACGACGTGTACCACTTTCTGTATATAGTGATACTGCAGGCAACCCTGCTACAACTCAACTTACTCCTTATGCGGTTGTTCAATCTCAAGCTGACCAAGTTAACTTTAACGCTGGCGCAGGTATGAAGGTATGTGTTATCGATTCAGGTTTAGATCGCTCTAACCAAGATTTTATTTGGAACAATATCACAGGTACTAATGATTCAGGCACAGGTAACTGGGATGAAAACGGTGGCCCACACGGTACTCACGTAGCCGGTACCATTGGTGCTGCAGATAACGGTTTTGGTGTTGTTGGTATGGCACCTGGCGTTGATATGCATATTGTTAAAGTATTTAACGAAGCAGGTTGGGGATACTCTTCTGATTTAGCTTATGCAGCAAATATTTGTTCTGGCGCTGGCGCGAATATCATCAGCATGAGTTTGGGTGGTGGTGGTGCAAACAGCACTGAAGAGAACGCCTTTAAAGCATTTACAGATGCTGGCGGTTTAGTTGTAGCGGCAGCAGGTAACGATGGTAACAATGTTCGTTCATTCCCAGCAGGTTACTCTTCAGTAATGATGATTGGTGCTAACGACAATAACAACGCTATTGCAGACTTCTCACAATTTCCAAGCTGTACAGCTACTTCAGGTAGAGGCAAAAATGCAACGACTGTCACAGACGAAACTATTTGTGTTGAAGTAACAGCTGGTGGTGTCGATACATTATCTACTTACCCGGCAGGTATGGCAACTAGCGCTTCAATGAGTGCTGATGGCGTTGCTTTTGCTTCCTCTGCAATGGAGAACTCAGGGGCAGTTTCAGGTAATACTTACAACATGGGTACTGCAGAGTCTACTGATTCAGGCGCAAACGGTATGGTTTGTGTTATAGAGCGTGGCGTTATTTCTTTCCATGATAAAGTGAATAACTGTGAACTTTCAGGCGGTATCGGTGCGGTTCTATATAATAACGAACCTGGTATGCTATATGGTACTTTGGGAGACACTAACGCAACTAGCATTCCTGCAGTAGGGGCTTCTCAAGAAGATGGAGCAGCGTTATTGGCAGCAAATACAGTTGATATTAACATTGGAGCTAGCGATTACGGTTTCATGAGCGGTACTTCAATGGCAACACCTGCAGTATCTGGTATTGCTGCGCTAGTTTGGTCTAATCATAACGGTTGTACGGGTACAGAAATTCGTGATGCACTAAAATCAACAGCGGAAGATAACGGCGCAACAGGTCACGATGACTACTTTGGTCACGGTATCGTTAAAGCAAAAGCGGCTAGCGATTACTTAACCGCTAATGGTTGTGGTGGTGGCGTTGTTACTCCTCCTCCAGTAGAAGGTGGCGATATCACTGCTGACGCATCAGGATACAAGGCTAAAGGTAAAAACAAAGTTGACGTAACTTGGTCAGGTGCAGCTACTGCAAGTGTCGATATTATCCGTAATGGTTCTTTAAGAACAACAACGGCAAACGATGGTGCTTATACCGACAGCTTTAGAACTTCTGGTTCGTTTACATATAAAGTTTGTGACCAAGGAACTAGTAATTGTTCTACGGAAACGACAGTTAATTTCTAGATTTATACGTTATTAATACAAGGAAGTAGTCTTATTAACTAGTTGATATCCAGTTCATTATTTGAGCTGGATATTTTTATTTTAGTAATGTGTAATAATTTGTAGTTATATGTATATACTCATAAGTTATTACAGGTTGGGTCCAGTTTAGTTTATGTTCACAATCAATGTGTATTTTGTAACTAATTATTAAAAATTGTTTAAATGTACAATTGTTTAAATTTAAATTACAAACATTAAGTTAAATTACCCTGACGTTTTTAAAAGATGTAACGGGAAAAGGGGATAAAATTTTGAATATTTCTGTAAAAAACATTATAAAACCACTCTCACTTTTAGGTCTTATCAGCGTAGCTGTTTGGCTGATCCATACAACAATTAATAAAAATGTAGATGCACAAAAGCAATCGTACATTATTTCTTCAAATAACTATCAATTATTGCAAACAGAATTAGTAACGCTAAACGTTCAACCAACGCATCAATTAACTATTATCAATGCTGTTGCCGTTTCTCTTAATATTGAACAGTTAGCTCAGTTACATGCACAGTTAGATATTCAAGTTACGCAAAATCATCATGTAGAAATGTCTGGTGGTAATGCCTGGGGCAAGCGCAAATGGCAGCCAAAGTCTGTCGTTAATGACTTAATTGAGGCCTCTGCTGCTCATTCGGCCTACAATTTTGGCGATGGTGTAACTATTGGTTTTTTAGATACAGGCCTTGATCAATTAGAAGGAACATCTTCAGGTTTATCTACTGATTTATATGGTCGGGATAAGTTCTGGGGAACTTATGATGCGGTTAATAACAATATCAGTAATTATAGTAATGAAGAAAGTGGCCACGGTACGCATGTCGCCAGTATTGCTGGCAATGCAGATTACGACGCTTACGGTAAAGTGTATGGTGTTGCGCCGAATGCTGCATTAGTTGGGATTAAAGCCTTTGATGCCGAAGGCAAGGCGACCTATGCAGACGTTATTCGTGGCATAGATTGGGCGCTACAAGTTAAAGATCAAATCAATTTAAAAGTATTGAACATGTCGTTCAGTGGGCCAGCTCGTTCATACTATTGGGAAGACCCACTTAACCAAGCAGTAATGAAAGCATGGCAAGCAGGTATTGTTGTTGTTGCTTCTGCCGGTAACAGTGGTCCAGACCCTATGACAATCGGCGTTCCAGGCAATGTACCTTATATTATTACCGTTGGTGCGATGACTGATAATTATACTGCTGATTATGCAGCTGACGACAAAGTAGCTACTTTTAGCGCGGCAGGCCCAACAGTTGAAGGTTTTGTTAAACCAGAAATTGTTGCGCCAGGCGGACACTTAACAGGTTTAATGGCTTTTGATACTCAAATCGTTCAGGAGCATCCAGAATTTCATGACGGCGGACGTTATTTTGAAATGTCAGGTACATCGCAAGCTGCTGGCGTGGTTTCTGGTGTAGTGGCATTAATGTTGACCCAAGATCCCACGTTAACTCCTGACGAAGTGAAGTGTCGCTTAATGGACAGTGCGCATGCCGCATTCGATAATAACGATGAGCTCGCTTATAGCGTATTTCAACAAGGTTCAGGCATGGTTAATGCTGCTGACGCATTAGCGAGTAACGCTTCAGCATGCGCTAATCAAGCATTAGATATCGCACAAGACATCGCAGGTAATGAGCATTTCTTTGGCCCTGCAAACATCAATGAAGATGGAAACTTCTATGTTGAAGGTTTAGGTGATGAATATATCTGGAAATTAGATGAAAGCAACCTTGATGGAGACACGGTTATCTGGAGAATGAATTTTACTGAAAATGCTTTAGATTGGAAAAATACCGCGTCTACGGATACTGTGATCTGGCGAATGAATGTCGAAACAGACACGGTTATCTGGAGAATGAATGTCGAAATGGATACTGTTATTTGGAGGATGAGCGTCGCTAATAGTTCTACTAATATCGGTGTTAATAATTGGGTTGAACAACAATAACTTAATTACCCTCAAGCCACTGCTTATAGAGTGGCTTTTTTTAATACCTTTATTCCATACTGTAAATTTATTTCATCAATATATAAGAGCTGTTTTGTGAAAAATATACTACTCTTTTTAATTTCTATTATCCTTAGTTTCAGTGTTATCGCGCAAGAAACCAAACTGTTTAAAAACTTTGGTATTGATAACCCAATGTCCTACAACTTTGTTAGAACCATCGCTCAAGATGAAGATGGTTTTATGTGGTTTGGTTCATCGGAAGGTTTAGATCGTTTTGATGGTCATCAAACACTTAGCTTTCATCATGATAGTTCTCTGCCTAACTCACTAAGCTCTAATGTAATAAGTCGTATTCTTATAGATAAACAGCAAAAACTTTGGGTCGGTACTTTTGGTGGCGGCTTAAATTTATATAGACCAGAAAGCAAAGATTTTATTCATTTTACTACAAAAACAAAAAATGTCACGCTGACCAATGATACCGTAAATGCTTTATTTGAAGACAGTGAAGGTAAAATTTGGATTGCTACAGAAAATGGTTTGAATGTTCTCAGTACAGATAAAGGTAAATGGTCAACTCAGCATATACTTCAAGAATTAGGCAACCCAAATAGTCTGACCCATAATGGTGTACTCTCGATTATTGAAACTCGTAATCGAGAAATTTGGGTTGGAACAAATGGTGGTGGAATTTCTGTATTTAATCTCCAAGGTGAATTTATTAAATCCGTCAAATACGGAAATCCAAATAGTGCGACTTACGTTAATAAATTTGTCAGCAGTATGTATCTAGATAGTAAAGGGGATATTTGGATAGGTACAGTTGATAGTGGTTTATTAAGATACTCCCTTAATACCGAGCAGTTTATACACTATCAAGTTAATGCTGATGGTCAGTCAACAATTAGCAGTAACGCAATAAGTAAAATTTATCAGGACTCAGAAAATAATATGTGGATTGCCACGGACAATGGTTTATCTATTTATAATTATACAACCAAGAATTTCAGTCGATACAATAACTCGCCCAATAACCCCTATAGTATCAGTAGTGATTTTGTTCTTACATTTTTTGAAGATAATAATAAAATGATGTGGGTAGGTACCTTTTCAGGAGTTAATCGTTGGGATCCTCGTATGGCAACCTTTCGTCAATACAGCAACCAAACTAATCCTATTTTAAAAAATAACAATATCACTAGCTTTACTCAGTTTGGTAAAGACAATTTGTTTTTTAGTACCTACAGTGGGGGAATTTATAAGTTGTCTAAACATGATAATTCAATTGCCCCCGTCGTTTTTAACGATTCGTTTTCAGAATATAAAATTATGACTCTGTTTGCCGATGGCAACACGTTATGGGTAGGAACACGAGGTTCAGGGCTATACTCAGTAGATTTAGCAACAAATAATGTTACTGGATATAGGCATGACGCTGAAAATTTCAACTCGATTTCGGCCAATAGTATTACTGATATAATTAAAGATGTTAATGGTAACCTTTGGGTATCTACATTCCATCAAGGAATTAATTTATTAAATAAAAATGGGACGTTTAAACGTTTTATAAAAAATGAGTCAAATTTAGAGAAAGGACCGAGCGGTAATCATATTTTACAGTTACTAGAAGATGAACAAGGCTTTATTTGGTTAGGAACTTTTGGTGGTGGGCTTAGTCGCTTTGATCCTAAGCTCGAAATATTTACTCATTTATTACATAAAGAGAGTAACCCCGAAGGGATCTCAGATGACTTCACATGGTTCATGTTACTCGACAATAACAAAAATCTTTGGTTCGGAACTCAATCTTCTGGCTTAAGTATGTTAAGTCGTGAAAATCGTTACAGAAACAACTTTTCATTTTCCCATCTTAATACTAAAGATGGTATGAAAAGTTTGACCGTATATGGCATCACCCAAGATGCTAATGAAGATATTTGGTTTAGTACCAATAAAGGGATATCTCGTTACTCAATAAATGATAAAAGTTTTAAGCATTTCAATTTAACTCATGGCTTAGTTGATCTCGAATATACACATTCTGCTGTATTTCGTTCAATAGACAACACAATATATTTTGGTGCAGGCAAAGGGATGAGTAGTATTAATCCTGAAAAAATTAATAGGAGTCTTTCTGTACCGGAAGTTCGGTTAACAAGTGTGTTAAAGTTGAATGAACCTATGCCTCTAGGGAGCTCATTATCTAATTTAACCGAATTAGAGTTTGATTACAGTGATCAAATAATTTCATTTGAGTATGTAGGCTTAAATTACTCAGATCCAGAATCAACCCGATATAAATATAGGTTACAGGGCTTTGATGAGGAGTGGATAGCTGCAGGTAAATCACGACGAGCCACTTATACAAATTTACCTGCAGGTAGTTATACACTGCAAATTATTGCTGGAAATAACGACAATGTTTGGAGTGAACCGGGTTATTCATTAGCTATTACGGTTAAACCAGCACCTTGGAATACTTGGTGGGCTTATTTATTGTATGCCATGGCAGTAGCTTTAACGTTATTAGTCTATTCACGCTTTTTGAATCGAAAACTATTGGTTGAACAACTACAAAAATCTTACCTTAAAGAGCAGGTCAAAGAGAAAACGCAAAAGTTACAATCGCAAAATAGCGAACTTGAACATGCCAATATTCTACTTGAAAAGTCGGCAACGGTAGATAAAGTAACTGGGGTACGAAGTCGCCGCTATCTTGATATTTATATTGAGCAAACTAGCCAGCTGATGAATCAAATTCATCAGAATATTCTACCAGTACAGCGGAGCACTTTACCCCGTCTTTACGTCTTAATGGTTCAGGTTAATGAGTTGACCAATATCAGTAATAGCCAGTTGATTAACATTACTGATTTATTACTGTTTAGCAGAAATACCGATGACCTAGTTGTTCGTTGGTCCGATGATACCTTTGCTGTTATTGGTTATGAAAAAGACAACAATGCTGGTGAGTTAGCAGCGCGGTTAGCAAGTAAGTTTGAAAAACAATTCGACGATAAAATTTCGATGAATATTGCTTATTCTTTTTATCCGTTTAATAGAGAGCAACCTATGGAAATATCGTGGGATCAAGTCAGTGTGATGATTGAACTTGGCTTAACATTAACAAGCGAAGAGCCAGCGATTGCTTGGCTTGGCTTATGTGAACCTAAGATACAACCCTTTAGCTACTTAGCGGTGATTCAAGGCGCTGATCTAGCGACACTTAAGCATAACATCCAAGTTAAGCAAGGTTAGCCTGAGTAGCTTTGTGGTTAGCTTTTAATGAATTGTTGTTGATATTGTTTTGGGGTGCAGTTAAACGACTCTTTAAAGCATCGACCAAAATATGTTTGTGAAGAAAAACCAACATCTAAGGCTATTCTGCCAATTTTAGAACCATTTTGTAGCAATATCTGTGCTTTTGCTAGACGGAACTCTTTAATGAAGTTATTAGGTGTTGTGCCCAGTGTTACTTTCATTTTTCGCTGCAGTTGGCGTTCACTCATCGCCATATTACTGGCTAGATCTTGAATACCTAAATCAGTTTCCAAGTACATCTTAGCAACAATGGTTTCTAGCTTCTCTATAAACTTTTCATCAACGGATAAGATAGCACTTTCGCTTGGAGTTAACTGCGACACTTTTTTTACGCTACTTTCTTTTTGTTGTTCTTTTTGATGGTCACGAAATTTATGTAAATAGTTCTGCTGGAGTAATTTACGATTTTCAATCAAATTTTCAATACGTATTAATAATTCCTGTTGATTGAAAGGTTTACTTAAATACTCATCTGCTTGTAAATTTAGGCCGTGAAGTCGACTATCTAAGTCTGAACGGGCGGTAAGCAAAATAACGGGAATATGAGAAGTAAGTTCATTTTCTTTTAATTGTTTAAGTACTTCGAAGCCATCAATGCCCGTTAGCATTATATCGCATACGATAAGGTCTGGTATATATTCCTCGGCGATGAGCAGTCCTTGTTCGCCGCTCATTGCTAATAAACAATGATGTTGCTGTTCAACCACACGTTTTATGTGATTTTGCATATCGAGATTATCTTCAATAACTAACACGACATTATGTAAATGATTTTTTGCTTTAGTTTTATTATTATTTTGTTCTAACAGCAATGATGATACTTCGCTTTGAGATACACTCATTGGCACTTGAGTTTCTATTTCGACAGCGGTAGCTAAAGGGATTGATAGAGAAAACTTACTGCCTTTATTGTATTCACTGACTAAATTGATACGCCAGTTATGCGCTTTTACCAATTCATTAACTAAAGATAAACCAATACCTACACCAAAAACAGCATGATTTTTTTCATCATCAGCTCTTTGAAAGCGTTCAAAGATTTTACTTTGTGATGCTTGATTAATACCTATGCCGGTATCTGTAATCTCTAAAATAACATTATCTTGATCAACATAAGCACTGACCTTGATGCTACCGCCAGCAGGTGTATATTTAATCGCATTAGCAAGTAAGTTGAAGATGATTTTCTCAAAACCTTGAGCGTCGCATTCTAGCCAAAGATCATCAGATATTTCAGCATCAAAACTTAAATCATTTTGTTTAGCTAAGCGTGAAAATGAATCAATTGGCATAGCCATTAACTGACTTAATCGATAAGTAGACAATGAAAGCTTAGGGTTGTCAGTAAGGCGAGAGAGTTCTAATAGTTGTTCAACCATACGAACTAAACGCAAACCATTACGCTTAGCGGTAGTAAGTTCCAACCCTTCTTCTTTACTGTGAGCTTTGAGTAGATATTGGTCTAAAATGCCATTAATAATTGTCAATGGCGTCCTAAACTCATGGGAAATGTTCGCAATAAACTTATCTTTTAAATCTAACATCTGCTTTTCAGCTAACTTTCGTGAAGTTAAATTAATAAAGGTAATAACAATAAGGGGTTGTTCTTCGCGATCTGCCCACTGCAATTCAACCTGAACTGGGAATTCAGTACCATCGGCACGTCGAGCAGCACACTCTACTGAAATACCGATATCTTTACGTTGTAAGGCGTATACATTACTTTTGAAGCCAAAAAAGTAATGCATAGTGTCTTCTGCAGAAAAAAGTGTGCTGACATTCGTGCCTTTCAATTCATGTTCTAAACTTTGGAACAATTGAACTGCGGCAGGGTTTGACGATAATATTTCGCCGCCCGTTGATGTCGTCAAAATAGCATTATTAGATGCTCGGACAATGGCTTTGTCTTCACTATTAAGAATTGAGCTGAGTAATTTATGGTTGGTCTGTATTAACTCTTTTTGTTCTTGTTGCTGAGTGAAAGCGTTTTCCTTAAATTCGAGCGTGTTTTTTCTTTTATTGTAAGCAATAAGAATGACTAAAATAAAAGCAATAACGCCCCAAATACCAATAACAAAAGACTGCCAGAAAGAATTTGTAATGTAGTGTGCCCCAACTTCTAAACCAACGATATGAATGCTAAAAATAATACTCACCAGCAATAAAATGTAAAATTCGGGAAAGGTATCTTTTGAAATAGGTTTGGTCGGTCTTTGAATGTTTAATGATGCACTTGCGGCAAAAATAAGACCACAGTATGGGATTAACGCTATTAAGCTGTTCGTATAATTGTCTTTATAAAGGGCTTGCTCTTGAAGAAGAAAATAACTATTAGTGTTATCAACTAACAAAGCTAATGAGGCAATGGCTAATGGCCAATAAATAGCGCGCCAAAATTTTTCATGACAAAAAATAACACAGCTGATTAGTCTAATAAAAATGAGGCCAGAAATGGTGATATGAAATAATAATGACGGTAATAACCTGTGATCTAACGCTTTTGAAAACTCTTCTGGCAGCAGTACGAAATAACAAAAACAGGTGACTGTAAAAAATAGTGCTGGCACTCGACCCGCAATGTATTTATTGAGTGGCGTTTCGCTGAGATGCGGGTTGGTTTCTATGGCCAGTAAGATAAAAAAGTAACTGAACAAAGAGAAAAAATCTTGCAGGATCGGGGGGGTGTTTATGTAGTTACCTGCGAAGATAACACCCGAAATAAGATCAATGATAATAGCGAGAGAGAAAAACTGCCAGAACAATTTTAATGAACGTGATCTGGTCTGTAAATAGCTATGAACAACAAAGAATACTGCGGTAGCCTGTAATAATATAGTAGGAAGTGATAGCAAAAAAGCAGAGGAAATATCAAGCGTGCTGGTGATCGTTGCATAGGGTAATAAGGTTAAAATTATTGTAATAAATAAAAGTGTTTTTTTATTAAAATATAGCAATGATGTGATCCAATATTAAAGTGACGTTTAGTATGTTGCCTAATCATGAGGCTAATTATTTTCTCCTTTAATAAATATAGTATACATTAATTTAACACTATATAAATGAATAGCCAGCTTTCACTGGCTATTTATATCGTTGAGTAAAAAGGCTAATTTTTCAATATTAGCATTCGACAATTGCCGATAATCAAAATAGGGACACACAATTAAATTTTTAGCTTTATCAATAGCAAATTGCTCATCTAGCCAAGTGAAATTAGCGTTTAGTTGATTTGTCGCTAACAAATTTTTGGCGTAGGTTTTTCCACAAATAATATGCAGAGTTTGCTTAGTGGTTGATAACTGAGGCGGAGAAAATAATAAAGCCGTTTGAGAGCCTTGCTGCAGCAAAAATCGCTCTCGATATTTTTGCCAAGTTGGCGCAAGTGTTGAGTAAGCGAATTTTTCTTTATCGAGTGCGTAAAGCAGCTTCGCATAAACATTGAAAACTTTCCGCCAACCATTGCCACAAGCTTGATTAACCATCTCTATTTCGCCCAAGGTTAGCGGCGATAGACAAGATAATTGCTGATATTCAAGCATACTCGGTTTATTGCCAATATAAACGGCGACGCTAAAGTTTGAGCAACCTAAACCAATAACATTCAATGGTACTTAACTCATTTTACGTGGGGGGTATGTTGAATTGTAAATTTATAATCGAGACAAGTAAAACGTCCTTAAAATTTTTTTGCTTGAATGTATGTAGTTACTGGTAAAGTTAGATCGATTGAAGATTATCAATGTCTAACAGATAACTAATATAAAATGTTAATATCGTATAGCTTTCTATGGCTATTTAAAGGTCCACGCGAGAAGTTTATCGAAAAAAATGACATTACAAGGGTAATGGTTTCAAATTTTGTTGGAGAAAACTGTTTTATATTTTATATTTGTGGCAGCTAAAAATATATTGCTTAGCTGCTGTTTAACATGACTACAGTATCAATAATGAATTCTAAAAAAAAATGATGGAGCGCAGCTATGAATGAAAAAATTGCAGCACTTAAGTCAGACCTAGCGCTACTTAAAGAACAATTTAGTAAAAAAATTACTGATGCAGAAACTCGTTTAAAAAATATGATTGAACAAGAAAGCTTAGATACTTCGGTTGAACGTGGCTATAAAATTCAAGCTTCTTTTGAAGAGCCAGCAGATTCTTTAGCTAATGGTGAATGTGTAATTTTACTGCATGGGCTTGCACGTTCGGCTAACTCCATGAAAGCTATTGAAAAACGATTGTTAGCAGAAGGATATTTTGTGATAAATATCAACTACCCTTCTAGAGATTATTCGATAGAAGAGTTGGCTGAAAAAGTGATTTCTAAAGCGCTATTAATTTGTGAAAATCGCCAAGTTAACTTTGTTACCCATTCAATGGGCGGTATATTAGTTCGCCAATATTTAAGTATGCATAAAATACCTAATTTACATAAAGTCGTGATGCTAGGTCCACCAAACAAAGGCAGTGAAGTTGTTGATAAACTAAAAAATACACCTGGTTTTAGTTTCATCAATGGTGATGCGGGTATGCAATTAGGTACCGGCGAATTCAGTGTCCCTAGTAACCTTGGCAATGCTAATTTTGATTTGGGTGTTATTGCCGGTAATCAAAGTATTAATTGGATATTATCAACACTTATTCCTGATAAAGATGATGGTAAAGTTTCGGTTGCTAGTACCAAACTTGATGGTATGAATGATCACATTGAAATGGAAACGACCCATCCATTTATGATGAAAAACGAAAAAGTTATCGAACAAGTTATCCATTATTTAAAATCAGGGAGTTTTCAAAAATAATTCGACTAGAAAACTTGCCTTTACTAACGACCTGTATATACTCACAGTAACAACTGTGTAAATTTACAGGCTCCCTATGCTAAATGAAATCAGCGAATTACGCCCTCTAACGAACCGACAACAACAAGTTTTTGATCTGATCAAAGACAAAATAAGCGATACGGGCATGCCACCAACGCGTG
The DNA here is from genome assembly GCF_014077325.1 of Colwellia sp. BRX8-5. Taxonomy (NCBI): domain Bacteria; kingdom Pseudomonadati; phylum Pseudomonadota; class Gammaproteobacteria; order Alteromonadales; family Colwelliaceae; genus Colwellia; species Colwellia sp. BRX8-5. Next base: position 144,233 of record NZ_JACGVR010000002.1, on the reverse strand, counting down.
CTGAAATAGCCAAGTTTTTTGGCTTTAAATCAGCAAATGCAGCAGAGGAACATTTAAAAGCTTTGGCTAAAAAAGGCTATATAGAAATGTTGCCAGGTACTTCTCGCGGCATTCGTTTGACTGAGAAGTTAATGGAAGAAGCCGGTTTACCTTTAATCGGCAGAGTGGCTGCAGGTGAACCTATTTTAGCTGCAGAGCATGTTGAAGATCATTACAAAGTTGATGGTAATTTGTTCCACCCAGCTGCTGATTACTTATTGAGAGTTAATGGCGAAAGCATGAAAAATATCGGCATACTTGATGGTGACTTGTTAGCGGTTCATCAAACGACCGATGTACAGAATGGCCAAGTAATTGTTGCTCGTGTCGAAGAAAATGTTACGGTTAAACGTTATAAACGAGAAGGTAACATCGTTTACTTACATGCTGAAAATGATGACTTCTCTCCTATAAAAGTCGATTTGTCTGATCAAGAGTTTAATATTGAAGGGTTGGCTGTTGGCGTTATTCGCTCGGCAGACTGGATGTAATTAAGTTAACCTATCCAATAAACTTGGTGGTAACTAAGCCAATTTATCTAACAAATATAGTATTAAATATGTAAAACTGCTCCGCAAACTTTAGTGTATAAAATAGGCTAAAGTTTGCTTTTCTAACCTTTCGTATTCTTTTCATGCAAACCTTTCTCTTTACTAAGAATAATTTTCATTCTAAAGCCCATTCAAACAACTTTATCTTTCTCTGATTAAAAAACAACCAAGATCAATTTTTACAATACGCGTATTTATACTCAGCTGTTTATTTTTAATACTACGGCTACAGCCCTTTGTTATTAGGCCTTTGCCTGTATTAGAGTTGATACTCTATTGTTTTTATTGGTTTTTATTTTAAAATAGCTCGATTTTTAAATTGACCCAGATCAACTTTTAAGTAATTCTAGTTTGGAATGTGTACAAATATAAATATAAGGCGATGTTGTCGACGCTAACTGGTTGATAACAAAATCGCTAAGAAAATAATAAAAATCCGTACTAAAGGATGTGTTTTGTCCTAGGTATCAAGTTTTAAACTTTTATAGGGTGAAGGAGATGTCGTGTGAAAAGACGTAACCTAGGTTGGCTGTTGTTGGGGAGTGTTCTTTCCAGTTCAGCTTGGGCAGATATGCAATTAAATCTGACCAAGGGTGTAACAGAAGTAAGTAGAGATGTTTACGATCTACATATGCTCGCAATGTATATATGTGTAGCAATTGGTGTGGTCGTTTTTGGTGCTATGTTTTGGTCAATGGTTTTCCATCGAAAATCCAAAGGGGCTAAATCAGCAGATTTTCATGAAAGTACAAAAGTAGAAATCCTCTGGACAGCAATTCCCATTGTCATTCTTATCGCTATGGCTGTACCAGCAACAAAAACACTGATTGAAATGGAAAATAACGACGATTCTGACGTTACCATTCAAGTTACCGCCTCTCAGTGGAAATGGCATTACAAATATTTTGATCAAGATATTGAGTTCTACTCCGTTTTATCGACGCCAAGATCACAGTATGAAACACAAGAAGGTAAACACCTTAATGTTGATGCTGGCGATAAAGTCAAAGGTGAAAATTACCTACTCGAAGTTGATAAACACCTTGTCATTCCAGTTAATAAAAAAGTACGATTTTTAATCACTTCTGACGACGTTATTCATGCTTGGTGGGTACCTGCTTTTGCTGTAAAGCAAGATGCTAACCCAGGATTTATTAATGAAGCATGGACAAAAGTTGACAAGCCTGGGATATACCGAGGTCAGTGTGCTGAACTTTGTGGCAAAGACCATGGTTTTATGCCAATTGTTGTCGAAGTAAAGTCTGAAGCAGACTATGCAAAATGGCTTGATGAACAACACCAACTCAACGCTCAAGCCGCTGCTGCTGAGAAAGCATCTCTTAACGCTTCCGCATCAATGGATGAATTGATGACCTTGGGTGAAACTACCTATATTGCCCACTGTGCTGCCTGTCATCAAGTTTCTGGTGCTGGTCTACCTCCTGCATTTCCTGCACTTAAAGGAAGTCCAGTTGCTACGGGTAGTATTGCCGAGCATATTGATATTGTACTCAATGGTAAAGCGGGTACAGGTATGCAAGCTTATGGTAAGCAGTTAAGTATGAAGCAAATTGCTGCAGTTGTGACCTACGAGCGTAATGCTTGGGGTAACAATACCGGTGATGCCGTACAAGCCGCTGATGTTAAAGGTGCTGCTAAGGGATCAGGCAATGACACAGAAACACCGGTAGCAGTTGCTGAAATGGTTGCTGAAGAAGCCCCAGTAGAAGATCTAACTAAAGTGTACAGCGAAGATGAACTGATGGTTATGGGTGAGCAAGTTTACATGAAAGCTTGTGCTGCTTGTCATCAAGTTTCTGGTGCGGGTTTACCTCCGGCATTTCCAGCACTAAAAGGTAGTGCAATTGCACTGGGTGATATTGCTGTGCATATAGATATGGTTATTAATGGCAGTAAGAAAAACCCTGCTATGGCTGCTTTTGGTAGTCAGTTAACTAAAACCGAAATAGCGGCAGTTGTTACTTATGAGCGTAATGCTTGGGGCAATAACACCGGTGATTTAGTACAACCTGCAGCTGTTGATGCTGCTAGTGCGAAGTAGGAGGATATAAAATGACTACAGACGTTATAGAACAAGAATCGCACGACGATCATCATGATGACCATAAAATGAAAGGCATCAAACGTTGGTTGTACACGACAAACCATAAAGATATAGGTACGTTATATCTATGGTTTGCTTTTATTATGCTATTAACCGGCGGCGCTTTAGCCATGGTTATTCGAGCCGAGTTATTCCAACCCGGTTTACAAATAGTGGAGCCTGATTTTTTCAATCAGCTAACAACCGTACATGGTTTGATCATGGTATTTGGTGCAATTATGCCGGCCTTTACCGGGTTTGCTAACTGGATGATACCTATGATGATTGGTGCTCCAGATATGGCCTTACCACGTATGAATAACTGGAGCTTCTGGATTCTACCTTTTGCTTTTGGGATTCTTTTGTCTACATTCTTTATGGAGTCAGGTGCGCCTAACTTTGGTTGGACATTCTACGCACCACTTTCTACAACCTATTCAAATGGTAGTACGGCATTTTTTGTTTTTGCTGTTCATATTATGGGTATCTCATCAATAATGGGCGCAATTAATATTGTTGTTACTATTATGAATATGCGTGCGCCTGGTATGACTTACATGAAAATGCCATTGTTTGTTTGGACATTTTTTATTACCGCGTACTTATTGATTGCGGTGATGCCCGTGCTCGCAGGTGTGGTAACTATGTTGTTAACCGACACTTATTTTGGTACGAGTTTCTTTGATGCCGCTGGTGGCGGTGATCCGGTATTGTTCCAGCATCTTTTCTGGTTCTTCGGGCATCCTGAAGTTTACATCATGATTTTACCTGCTTTTGGTATTGTTTCGACAATTATCCCAGCGTTTGCTCGTAAGAAGTTATTTGGCTACAGCTCAATGGTTTATGCAACGGCATCGATTGCTGTGTTGTCATTTATTGTTTGGGCGCATCACATGTTCACGACAGGTATGCCGTTATTTGGTGAACTGTTCTTCATGTATTGCACCATGTTAATTGCCGTACCTACGGGTGTTAAAGTGTTCAACTGGGTCGCAACTATGTGGCGTGGTTCAATGAGCTTTGAAACGCCGATGTTATTTTCTATCGCGTTTGTCATCTTATTTACTATAGGCGGATTCTCTGGTTTGATGTTGGCATTAACACCTGTTGATTTCCAATACCATGATACCTACTTTGTTGTTGCTCATTTTCATTATGTATTAGTTACCGGTTCATTATTCTCGATTTATGCTGGTGCATACTTCTGGTTGCCAAAATGGACAGGTCATATGTATAACGAGTCGTTAGCTAAATGGCATTTTTGGTGTTCACTGATTTCAGTTAATTTACTATTCTTCCCTATGCACTTTTTAGGATTAGCGGGCATGCCTCGTCGTATTCCAGATTATGCGTTGCAGTTTGCTGATTTCAACAAGTGGGTCAGTATTGGTGGTTTTGCCTTTGGTCTTTCGCAACTAATATTCTTAGCGGTAGTCATTAAGTGTATTAGAGGTGGAGAGAAAGCATCGGCTAAACCTTGGGATGGCGCTGAAGGTTTAGAGTGGACTGTTGCAAGTCCTGCTCCGTACCATACATTTTCAACACCACCAAAAATTGATTAAGTTAATAAAATATGAATAAAGGTGACGAATTGCAAAATTCAAATAACAAAGATAGCACTGCTATAACGAAAAACAATCAAGTGATAAAAAAGCTGGTTATGATTGTTTTTGGTATGTTTGGTTTTGGTTTTGCACTTGTCCCTTTATATGATGTGTTTTGTGATATTACTGGTTTGAATGGAAAAACGTCAACCACTGCCGCCGCTGTCTATAATGTTGAGCAGATTGACACAAAAAGGATTGTTACGGTGCAGTTTATTAGTCGAACCGCCCAAGGTATACCTTGGCAGTTTGAACCTATGGTCCGTGAAATAAAAGTTCATCCCGGTGAAATGAAACTTGTTAAATTTTATGCAAAAAATGAATCCACCCGCGATATTATTGGCCAAGCAGTTCCGTCAGTATCGCCCGGTTTAGCGGCAGCGTATTTTCAAAAAATTGAATGTTTTTGTTTTACGCAGCAACCGCTAAAAGCGAATGAAGAGGTAGAAATGGCGTTACAGTTTTATGTTGACCCAGAATTACCTGAAGATATTTCAACGCTAACTTTGTCTTACACTTTGTATGACGTGACCGGAAAAGTGGAATCGTAGCAATTTATACTGAGCACTTAGCGTGTAACAGTATTTGTTTAGGGGAATAATAATGACAACAAAAGAATATGAAAGTTATTACGTACCATCACAAAGTCATTGGCCAATTGTTGGCGCAGTGGCACTGTTTTTAATTGCTGTTGGCGCCGGGAACTATGTTTCTACGTTAAATAGTAGCGAAGGTGGCATTGGCGGTTACATATTGCTTGCCGGCATTTGTTTAGTTATATACATGCTCTATGGTTGGTTCAGTAACGTTATAAACGAATCGATGGCAGGTAAGTATAGCCATCAAATGGATAACTCATTTCGTCAAGGAATGAGCTGGTTTATCTTTTCTGAAGTGATGTTTTTTGCAGCATTCTTTGGTGCCTTATTTTATGCCCGCACGTTATCAGTCCCTTGGTTGGGCGGCGCAGATAATAATGCCATGACTGGTGCTGTTTTATGGCCTGAGTTTGTCGCAAGTTGGCCGTTATTAGTCACACCAGATGGAACCGAAACAACTCAAATGGGCTGGTATGGCCTACCGTTAATTAATACTATTTTGTTATTAACGTCTTCAATTACTGCACATTTAGCACATTCAGCCTTAGAAAAAGATAATCGTAAAATGCTGAAAATATGGTTAGGTTTTACCATATTATTAGGTGTTGTCTTTTTATTCTTGCAAGTTGTCGAGTATATGCACGGCTATTCAGAAGAAATGAAATTGTACTTAACTAGTGGTATCTATGGTTCAACTTTCTACTTACTGACCGGTTTTCATGGTATGCACGTTACCTTAGGTACCGTCATGCTTATTGTGGTATTTTTAAGGGTGTTAAAAGGCCACTTTACCCCAACAAATGCTTTTGCTTTTGAAGCGGCAAGTTGGTATTGGCATTTTGTTGATGTGGTTTGGGTGATACTGTTTGTTTTTGTTTATATCGTATAAAAAATTACTGATATAAACGTTTAAGAAATATTGTAGGTGAAGCTAGCTTCACCTACTTTTTATTTTTAAGCGAGTTGATTAGAATGGTCGTGGGTGTGGCGTAATAACGCCTGTTAAAATAGCGACTAGCATAAGTATAATAATGAAGGCTGAAATCATCACGCGTCGGCCAATAAATTTTGACATTGACGGTTTACTTGGGTCATTTTTGTTTAAGACAAAGAGTGCCTGAAACAGGCTAAATACCATGAAGACTAAGCAGCCAATAATAATTATTTTTATCGCAAATGCCATTTAAAAATTTCCTATGTTGTTATGTTCGCTTTAAGCATATTTAAGGAATTAATTGTTTGAAAAATTTTATATCAAACATTCGCCTACCTTGGTTGATATTTACCCTACTTGTTTTTTCCGGATTAGTAAAACTCGGATTATGGCAAAGTGATCGTGCTTTACAAAAAGAGCAACGCATCGCAACCATTACACAATTGAGCCAAACACAAGCCTTGTCACTTTCTCAAGTGCTCTCAGAAAAAAATGAAATTAATGATCTACCGATCACTATGTTTGGGGAATTTGATAATAATACTATTTTTTTATTAGACAACCAAACGAATAAAGGACAATTAGGTTATCGTGTTTATCAAGTGTTTAATAGTGGTGAGCAGGCGGTCTTAGTTAATTTAGGTTGGGTAGTAGGTTCTATAAATCGTCAAGAAATTCCCGATGTGCAGGCTATTACTGGAAAGTATCAACTATCAGGTCACGTACGTAAAATAGAGCAAGGCATAATGTTAATGGAACAAGTCTTGGTTAAAGGTGAGTGGCCATTGCGTGTTCAGCAGATAGAATTAGATAAATTTTCAACATTAATTTCACGTCAACTCTTGCCCTTTGTCGTCTACTTAGATAAAACAGAGAGTGTGGGTTATGAAAAAAATTGGCAACCAATTGTTATGCCACCTGAAAAACATCGTGCTTATGCCTTTCAATGGTTCAGTTTAGCGATTGCATGGTTATTGTTGATGATATGGGCGTCAATTAAGTTGGGTAAAAATAGTGAACAAGCGTTAAATCACTAATAAAAAAAATAATAAGGTCTAAGTGTATGAATGATGTATCACAGAAAAAATCTCGTCGTAGTATGGTCATGGTGCTGGGCGCTTTTATCCTCCCTATCGTGTTAGCAAAACTCGCCTTAACTCAAAATTGGCTTGATTATGGTGTGACGAACAAAGGCACTTTAGTTGAGAATGAACTGACTTTAGAAAAGTTAGGCTTGAGTCAACCCGCTTTACAAAAAACTTGGTCAATTATTTATAGCTTGCCACAGCATTGTGATGATCACTGTGAACAAACGTTACTTAGTGTTAATAACTCTTACATAGCCCTGGGTAGAGAAATGCCCAGAGTAAAGCGCGTCGCACTTTCTCCTAATCCACTCTCACCTCAGCAAACGGAAAGGTTAACTGAAAACAGCTGGGTGATCATTTCTACTCCAAGTCTAGTTGATGACTTTTTATCAGATACCAAAGTCTTAGTTGTTGACCCTTTAGGTAATGTGGTTTTATCTCATAAACCACCGACAAATGATGATGCTCAAGCAATGTTTGGTAAAGAAATTTTAGCCGATATGAAGAAATTACTTAAGTATTCAAGGGTGGGTTAAGATGAAAAATCGTGTTAATCATCGTGTTCGTACCTTAGTCTTAATTAGTATTCTATTAGCACTAATCGTGGTTAGCTTAGGTGCTTATACGCGCTTAACGCATGCGGGTTTAGGTTGTCCAGATTGGCCAGGTTGTTATGGATTAATTGATGTACCTGCAACCGCAGAACAAATTATTAAAGCAGAGCAAGCATTTCCAGAAAGAAAAGTTGAAGCGCATAAAGCATGGAATGAAATGATCCATCGATATTTTGCTGGTGCGTTGGGTTTATTAATTCTAGCGATAGCATTTATGTCTTACCGACAACGCGATCAAGGTACGCCATTAAGGTTGCCGATGTTGATACTCGTGGTGGTCATTTTCCAAGCGGCCTTGGGCATGTGGACCGTAACCATGAAACTAATGCCGATTGTCGTTATGGGTCATTTACTTGGTGGTTTTACAACCTTGAGTTTGTTATTTTTATTATACTTACGCTTGGCTGACTTTAGGGTACCAGGTGGTGATTTCGCCATTAAGAAATATGGCAGATACGGCTTAATTGGTATTGTACTGTTAACCGCACAAATAGGTTTAGGGGGCTGGACATCGTCAAACTATGCTGCCTTGGTTTGTACTGAATTACCTATTTGCCAGTCAGGCTGGCAAGAGCAATTGACCTTCGAAGATTCATTTGATTTGATCCCACCAGAAAAAGACAGTTACGAATTTGGCCATTTATCTCATGCTTCACGTGTAACGATTCATGTTGTTCATCGATTAGGAGCCATTGTCACTGGGCTTTATCTTTTTTGGTTAGCATTAATGGTATTTCGAAAATCTCAATCTGCATTTTTTAAGAATGCAGCTATTAGCTTAGCGTTTATTCTTAGTTGCCAAATATTATTGGGTATTAGCAATATCTGGTTCTCATTACCGTTAGCAGTTGCGGTGAGTCATAACGTGGTAGCAGCATGTCTAATGTTGTCTTTGATCACGTTAACCTACAGTTTACGACGGAAATTATAAGGAATACTTATGAGCGAATCAGTATCAACAGAAAGCCCAAACGGGCCAGCAACTACACCTGAAGTTATAGAGACTAAAACCGCTATTTGGCGAGATTATTATGAAATCACTAAGCCTCGTGTAGTGGCACTCTTAGTGTTAACCGCTCTGGTGGGGATGTGTCTTTCTGTACCGGGTACCATTCCATGGCAAGTGCTTATTCCTTCAATGGTCGGTATTGGCTTTTTATCATCAGCCGCCGCCGCGATAAATCACATTGTTGATGAACGAATTGACAGTATTATGGGGCGAACTTATAACCGGCCCGTTGCTACGGGACGTTTAACGCCGAGAAATGCGACTTTGTTTGCTATGTTTTTAGCGGTCAGTGGTTTTGCCATTTTATATAGCTTGGTTAATCCCTTAACGGCATGGCTTACTTTTGCAGGTTTGGTGGGGTACAGTTTTGTTTATACTATGTATTTGAAACGTGCTACGCCTCAAAATATCACGATAGGTGGCTTAGCTGGAGCCATACCACCACTGTTAGGTTGGACAGCAATGACCAATGAAATACACCCTAATGCTTTGTTATTAGTGTTATTGATTTTTACTTGGACACCTCCTCATTTTTGGGCTTTAGCGATACATCGTAAAGATGAATATGCAAAAGTAAATATTCCCATGTTGCCGGTAACCCATGGGGTAAACTTTACAAAAACCCAAATTTTACTTTATACCGTGTTACTTTTTGTTGTTGGCTTGTTACCTTATTTAGTGGGAATGAGTAATTGGTTATATTTAATTGGCGCAGTAACATTGAATCTGATGTTTTTTGCTTACGCCTGGAAACTTAAGTTTAATGCCGATGAGAATACGGCAATGGACACTTTTAAGTTTTCAATCGTACATTTAATGGGCTTGTTTATTATCCTATTACTTGACCATTATTTGTTACCTATGATACCAAGCTGATCAATTATCTGATCATTGTTAAGGGTAAGGACAAAGCTACTTCGATATAATATTTAGTAGTAGGATAACGACTTACTAAATTTTATATCGGGTATTTATCTATTTTTCCAGATGAAAAGTAGACCATTTAATCAGTCAAATGGTTATTGGATAAGACAAACGGAAATAATTAAATATGAACAAGTTGTTGTATGTCATTGTCGCCCTTGTTGCTGGTGCAGTAGGTTTTTTTGTCTTTCAAAAAGCGACAGTATTACCACAGCCCGAACATGCTTTATATTATCAGCAGGTTCGGGAAGTTAAGCCGTTTCAATTAACGAATCATCATAACCAAGCCTTTACCAAAGAACAATTAGCCAATAAATGGTCGTGGGTATTTCTAGGGTATACTTCTTGTCCTGATGTTTGCCCGACTACATTACAAGAACTAAACTTTGTTTATGACGATTTAAAAGCGATCAGTAAAGATACACAAATTTTGTTGGTTTCTGTTGATCCTAGTAGAGATACGCCAGAAAAATTAGCTCAGTATATAGCTTACTTTAATGAGGAGTTTATTGCGCTTACGGGTGACCATGGTGTGTTATTTCCGTTTGCTCGTAACCTTGGCATGATGTACGCGATTAACGAGCCTGAAGGCGATGAAGCCGACAATAATGGTTACTTAGTCGATCACAGTGCTTCTTTAGTGTTAATTAATCCACAGGGAGATATCGCGGCTATTTTTAAGCCTAGACAAGCCTTGGGTGTATTACCTACCATTGATGGCGAGAAACTGGTCAGTGATTTTGCAAAGATTGTAAAATTAGCTGAATAAAGGAAACTTGTCATCCTTAACTTTATGGGCTGACAAGTTTATTAAATCGCTATATTTGTTAAAGCGGATACCACTGCATACCTTCTTTTAAGACAAACCAAGGCTTTGAGTACCAATAATAACGTCCTGGCTCACTAATACTTGGCGCGGTACAGTTACAGCGAACACGGCCAATGGGCAAGGGCGCGCTATAATTAATGGTAAAGCTATTTTCTTCTTGCCATTCTATTTTTTGTCGACCTAAACCCGAAATATAACAGTTCAATTGTGCGGGAAGAAAATCTTCAACGACAACATCAAAAGTCACTGATTTTGATTGGTTATACTCGACAATAGTACTTGCATTCTCATTACGTAAAGTCATGTTGAAAGGTAAAGATTTTAATTTATCACGCAGACTAGATATTTGATCATAGGGTTTTGACGCAGGAAAACGTGGCACGCTTGTTAAATCTGTCGCTAAGCCTACGGCTCCTGATTGTTGTGAAAAAGCAATGAAATCGTTTTGTGCTACCCATTGTTGTACTGCCGGAGTGTACTCACCATAAGGGTAGGCAAAATAGCGCCAACTTTGTCCGGTTTTTTCTTTAATAATACTTTCAGCCTCTAATAATAGTTCAGTATGTTTCATTAGCCATTGCTGTTCGGTTAAACCTTCACTAATACGGGCCATAGAGTCATGTTCCATGCCATGGTTAGCTATAATAACGCCTTGATCAGCCATCGTTTTAAGTTGTTGCCAAGTAAGATAGTTACTCGAACCACGCTCAACAATGGCAGGGTTGATAAAAATCGTAAAAGGATAATTAAATTTGTCGAGAATAGGCTTACCATTGAGTAGAATATCAAGATAAGCATCATCAAAAGTTATTGCCACTGTTTTGTCAGTAATAGGTTGCTGTTTCTTGATAGAATTCATTAAATCTGAAAGCGCGATAACATTGAAATTGTTATCAGATAAATACTGCATATGAATTTGAAACTGTTCCGGTGAAATACTAGTACTTGCCGGTGTTTTGTCACTAACATGGTGATATTGTAAAATTACAGCGGCAAAGCTAGAAAAGTGAAAGCAAGATAGCAATAGTGCAGGTAATAAAAATTTCATGAGTGAAGCCCTTGTTTAGTCAGTCATAAAAATAGCGCGTTTTGCTTTCTTTTTATAGTAAATTTTCAGGTAATTTTTATATGGAATACTTTTTTGAACGTTAATACTATCAACCACCATAAACAACTATTCCTCATCGCCTTACCGATGATCTTTTCAAATATCACCATACCTCTTCTAGGCTTAGTTGATACTGCTGTTTTAGGACATTTAGACCAGGCCTATTACCTAGGTGGCAGTACAGTCGGGGCAATGATTATTACCTTTGTTACTTGGTTGTGTGGCTTTTTACGTATGTCGACTACAGGTCTTACCGCTCAGGCATTAGGTGAAGAAAACGCACAAAAAAGTTTATTGGTTCTGCTACGAGGTTTGTTAGTGGCTTGCTTAATTGGTGGTGCACTGATTTTGTTACAGTCTTTTTATCTTGATCTGAGCTTAGGTTTAGCCGGAGGATCTGAACAAATACAATTTTATGCTAAACAATATTGTGATATCCGTATTTGGGGTTTACCTGCTGCGTTATCAAATCTTGTTATATTAGGATGGTTGTTGGGCAATCATAAAGCTAAGGCTGTAATGTGGATATTGATCGTCACTAACTTAATTAACTTGTCGCTAGATCTATTGTTTGTCTTAGTGTTTGATTGGCAAGTGCAAGGGGTGGCATCAGCAACGTTAATTGCTGAATATTCAGGTGTTATTATAGGGTTGGCTTATATTATCTTTGCGCAACAGACAGGTAATCGACAACCCCTAAAAAGTATATTAATAAAAATGGTGGGTAAATTTACAGCTATCAGAGATCAGTTATTTGAGAAGTCAGCGCTGACCAATTACTTTCAACTTAATCGAGATATTCTTATTCGAACACTGTGCTTAGAGATTTGTTTTGTCTTTATTACTTTTCAAGGGGCTAGGTTAGGGGATGATGTTATTGCAACTAATGCCATTTTAATGAACTTTGTTTTGTTAATCTCATTTGGATTAGACGGCATTGCCAATGCAGCAGAAGTGCTAGTGGGTAAAGCACAAGGGCAAAAGAATCTTAAGCAGCGTAATTTTGTCGTTAAAATCGCTTTATTTTGGACAGGACTCTTTGCGCTCACTTATAGTGCACTCTTTGCCATAGCAGGTGATTTCTTGATTGGTTTACTAACCGATATTCCAGAGGTTGTTTTCTCGACCGAACAATATGTACATTGGATGATTATCTTACCTGTATTAGGCTGTTGGTGTTATTTATTTGATGGTGTTTTTGTTGGTCTAATGAAAGCCAAAGTGATGCGAAATAGCATGATAATTGCGACCTTTGGTTGCTTTTTTCCAATGTGGTGGCTATTACAAGGCTTTGGTAATCATGGGTTATGGGCTGCATTTAGTGTGTTTTTGCTGGTTCGAGGATTAAGCTTAGCTTGGCATTATTATCGCGTTATAGAAAAACAACCCATTAGTCTTTAATTTTTTTATTTGTCTGACGATCAAAAATATTGAGTAAACGATTAGCAAAGATCCCACTGTAACCCCAAGCAGAGGTTAACAGACCAACAGCTAAAAAAACAATGCCGGCGATTTGCCAATAATAATGGTAATAGTAACCGATAAAAATTAAGCAAGCGCCAATAGCAAAAAGACCAAGTCCGCGAGTAAAAAGCACTAAGCTTCTTTGCGGGTCTTGGCCTAATTTTTCAAGTATTGTTATCATTTTAAATTAATGAATAACTCAGCAGTCAGTATAGTTGTCAGGTTAACGAACAAATAACTTAATAGTAAGAATGATCACCACGTTCGTGTTCAGTCATATCACGAACACCTTTTATCTCGCCTGCCATTGTTTCGAGAAGTTGCTTTTCGATACCATCTTTTACAGTGACATCAATTTGACTACAACCATTACAGCCACCACCAAATTGTAGAATAGCGAAGCCGTCGTCAGTAATTTCCATTAACGTACACTCGCCACCATGGCCAGCTAACTGTGGATTAACTTCTGCTTTTAAGAAGTAGTCAACACGTTCGAATAATGGCGCATCGTCATTTACTTTTCTTAATTTAGCATTTGGCGCTTTTAAGGTTAATTGTGAACCCATTTGATCTGTGGTGAAATCTATTTCAGCATCTTCTAAGTACAGCTTACTGTCACCGTCAATATAAGCAGAGAAGTGTTCGAATTTCATTTCAATATCTTCAGGTTCTATCGCGTCAGCTGGGCAGTAAGACACGCCACACTCTGCACTAGCAGTACCTGGATTAACAACAAATACACGGATACTTGTGCCTTCTGCTTGTTGTTCTAATAATTTAGCGAAATGCGATTGTGCTGTTTCGGAAATATTGATCATCACGGTTATTACTCTCTTACACTTGTTACCAAAATTTCTCTAAAGTTTCTCACGGACCTTAGAGATTGAAAATATTAATACCTGACTAATTTAGTCAGGTATTAATATTTTACGCTGTTATCTACCTATACGCTAGTGAAATTATAGTTAATTGAAATAACAATATGATAAAAAGAGACAGTTATTCTGGTGTGTTTCGATAGATTTTGGTATTTTATTGTTATTGAATTCAAGGATATATTTTATGTTACCACGATTGTTTTTAGCCGTGCTGGTCGGTTTTTTTATTTTTTCACCATTGAGTTATGCGGCAAAAGTTACCGACTATTTACCAGCCGATCACACTTACAATCAAGCTATTCCAACCCCAGAAAGCTCATTAGGCTTTGGCATTGGCGAGCGACATATTCGTCATGATCAACTCCTCAACTACATCAAAGTATTAGCAAACAGCTCAGAGCGGATCACACTGACGGATATTGGACAGACCCAAGAACTACGCCAGCAAGTGCTATTGACGATTTCTTCTAAAGATAATTTAGCTAATTTGAGTAAAATATTGGCAAAAAGATCAGCCACGGGGAGCGCCGATGACATCAGTTCACCGTTAGTCATTTGGCTTGGCTACAGTGTACACGGTGATGAAATTAGTGGCGCTAATGCGGCAATGGCCGTGGCATATCATTTGGCGGCAAGTGAAAACACTGATATAAAACAAATGCTAGAAAATACCCTGATTGTTATTGAGCCAAGTATTAACCCTGATGGCATGGATAGATTTGTGCAATGGGCGAATATGCATCGCGGCAGCACACCTAATGCGGATCCTAATCATATCGAGCATCACCAAGGTTGGCTTACCGGTCGTACCAACCATTTTGGTTTTGATCTTAACCGTGACTGGTTATTACTCGCACAAAAAGAAAGTCAACATAGATTAGCGTATTTTCACCAATATCAGCCTCATGTATTAGGCGATTTTCATGAGATGAGTGCCAATGGCAGTTACTTTTTTCAGCCAGGCATTCCAACGCGTACTCACCCATTAACGCCAAGTGCCAATACAGAAATGACACAACTTTTAGCAACCTATCATGCGAAGGCACTTGATAAAAATGATCGCCTTTATTACAGCCAAGAAAATTTCGATGACTTTTATTACGGGAAAGGCTCTACTTACCCAGACATTAACGGTGGAGTCGGTGTTTTATTCGAACAAGCAAGTAGCCGAGGTATGCAACAAAACAGTGATAATGGCTTATTAACCTTTGAGTTTGGTATTCAAAATCACGTATTAACTTCACTCTCGACCATTGAGGGGGCATGGAAAAATAAGACCAAGCTATTGAGTTACCAGAAAAACTTTTATAAAGAGTCAGAAAAATTGGCTGATCAAGAAAGCTTTAGTGGCTACTTATTACATGAAACACATGATTCTTATCGCCTCAACGTCCTACTTGATAAATTAAAACAACATCAGATTAAGGTCTATCCGCTGACTGAAGATTTTCGTTTAGCTGGCGTTGTTTATGCTAAAGAACATAGCTTCTATGTGCCATTAGACCAGCGTCAGTATCGAGTTATTCAAGCGTTATTTTCGCAGCAAACTCAGTTCGAAGACAATACCTTTTATGATGTTTCGGGTTGGACAATGCCACTGGCAATGGATATAGACTTTTATCGGGTTGGTCGTACTTGGGGACTAAAACTGGCAGATAATGCTTGGGAGAAGCCAACAAATATAGCGGATAACAGTGGTATTGAGCAACAGGCGTATGCCTACGCATTTGAGTGGCATCATTTTTTAGCACCCAAATTACTCAATGACTTACTTAATAAAGGTATTAAAGCAAAGGTTGCTACAAAAACGTTTTCGTCACGATTTAAACTTGATGGAAAAATGGTTAATAAAGATTTTGCGCGAGGCAGTATTATTATTCCTGCGGGCATACAAACGCAATTAAATTGGCGTGATATTGTCACGCAAAGTAGTCAAAAAATTGATATACCTATTAATAGCTTGTCGACGGGATTAACCGTTAAAGGTATCGATATAGGTAGTGGCTCTTTCCGGTTATTATCGCCAGTAAAGGTTTTAATGCTTGGTGGTAAAGGCGTTTCTCAATACGAGAGTGCAGAGATGTTATTTTATCTTGACGATACCCTGTCAATCCCTGTAACGGTTGTAGAGCAGCAGCGTTTAGCAAAAATTGAGTTAAGTGGTTATAGTCATATTATTATGGTTGATGGCAAATACGATTCTCTTGGACAAGATGATGTCGATAAAATAGCGGCATGGACAAAAAGTGGTGGTGTTATTTTTGGGCAGAAACGAGCAGCTAAATTTTTATCAGAATATGAATTACTGGCGATGAACTTCGTTACTACTAATGAAATCAACCAGTTATTTGATACGGATAATGTACGCTACCAAGACAAAGAAAAACTGGCTGGGCGTAAACGTATTGCTGGCGCGATTTTTGAGTCAACACTCGATATCTCGCATCCGTTAGCTTATGGTTATACGGATAACCGTTTACCGTTATTTCGCAACAGTACATTAATTTTGCAACATAGTTCAAAGCCGTTTATCTCAGTGGCGAAATATAATGCACGGCCATTATTGAGCGGTTATGCTGATAAAAACATGGTCAATCGAGTGGCAAATTCTTCAGCTATAGTCGCCCATAATTATGGTAATGGGCGAGTGATTGCCAGTACTGACAATTTAGCTTTTCGTGGCTATTGGTTAGGCAGTTCAAAGCTAATAGCGAACAGCTTATTTTTTGCTAAAGCATTTAACGCTTCTACTACTCATTAATAATTTGTTGAAAGATGAAAAGATTTAAATTGTGTAAAGCTAACACCGTATAAGTTAACTTTTATTGAATTTTGTTATTAGGTAAAGATAAACAAAGGCTTAATACGGTAACTTTTTTAACGCCATTAGCTTTCAATAAACGACAAATTTCATTACACGTTGAGCCTGTTGTTACCACATCATCAAGGAGCAATACGTGTTCAGGTAAACGTGATTGTTGATCGCTTTTATTGACTAAATATTCGCTTGACAGTTTAAAGGCATGGCGTAAATTTTTACGGCGAATAACACCGGTTTGACCCGCTTGGCTTTTATCGTGACTAATACGCTGCAATGCATCTGGACAATAGGGCATTTGTGCAAGGCGGGCAAAATCTTCTGCCAATAAATGCGCTTGATTAAAGCCTCGCGTTTGCCATTTTTTCATGTGTATTGGTACGGACAATAGTAAGGGTTGATGGGGACAATGCGTATAAGGTTTATTTTCATACGGTAAGGCGTTTTTCCATTGTTTAAATAATAAAACACTCAGTAAAGGGACTAATTCAAAACGGCCGTGATACTTTAGTTGCCTGACCCATAAGTCTATGGGCCATTGGTAAGCTGATACTGAGATTAACTGATCAAAAATTCTTTTAGGTAATATAGTATTTATCGCTGGCCAGGTTAATAAATCACCGTGTAATTTTTTTAAATCAAAAAGTGGTAAATCAGCCAAGCAAAAATCACAAATAAGCGCTTGGCTTTGACAGCGACCACCACATAAGTCACAACAACTTAATTGTGTTGTAAACAACTTTAAACGATCAATAAAGTTAAATGATTTTTGTTTTAAATATTGAATAAATTTTACGTGGTTAAATTCCATTTAATACCTTCTTTAAGTAAACTGTCGTTAACTTCGTGTAATAAAAATTAACGGTAATACCCTCTATTATGAGCATGGCAGAAACTTTAAAAATATCGAGTCAAGGGTGCGGACTTCCGCTAGTTTTTATTCATGGCTGGGGATTAAACTCAGGCGTTTGGCAACCGAGTGTCGAGGTATTAAAAGAGCACTTTGAAGTGATCACTGTCGATTTACCTGGTTTTGGTGCCAATTTAGAACACTCAATATCTCCTTATACTTTAGCTGAAGTTGCATCATTAATAGCGCAATCTGTAGCAAAACCTGCGGTATATATAGGTTGGTCGTTAGGTGGTTTGATTGCCAGTGAAATAGCATTAAATTTTCCAAAGCAAGTGAAAGCATTAATCACGGTCGCTAGCTCGCCTTGTTTTGTTGAGCAAGAGAACTGGTTTGGCATTAAGCCAGATGTTTTAGCGATATTTCATCGACAACTAGCAGAAGATACCGCCAAGACGATTAATAACTTTTTAAAAGTTCAGGCGATGGGCAGCCCTCATTTACGTCATGATATTAAATTGCTACGAGAACTCGTTATGCAGTTTCCAATGCCAACCAAATCAACTTTAGATGAGTCGCTGCAATTATTGACAACCGTTGATCAGCGCGAAAGTCTCGCCCAAATATCGATACCCTACTTGCGGTTATACGGAAAGCTTGACGGCTTAGTGCCGCGCAAGGCAATTACAGCTATTACTGCATTATCACCTAACAGTGATGTTGTTATTTTTGAACAGGCATCACATGCACCTTTTATTTCTCACCCGGAGGCGTTTATCGAAACACTAACGACTTGGCTAGCCCCTTTAGTTGAAGGTACTTATCGATAAATCGATCCTTTACTTTTTAGTCGTATTGTATGATAATTGAACAAAGATGTTGCAGGGTTAAATAGCAAAAACTGAGTACTTAAGCCGATTACTTAAGCTAAGTATTTAAATTAAATATGTAAATTAAGTCTGTAAATTTAGTATTTACTTATTTGTACATTGTTATTCTGTTAATAGGTATAGAGGAGTTTGTTATGGAAATACAATCAGCATTAACAAGTGGTCTACAAGGCTTTCAAAAAGCGCAAGGCGATGTAACAGAAGCTGCAGCAGATATTGCGGCTAACTTAGCTGTTAGTCCTGAAGATTTTGGTATTGGCCAAGAAAACAATACTGATAATGCACCTAGCCCAGATACAGCTAGTAAGAATGCTAGTTCAGCAGAATTACCAGACCTTACCAAAGCCGTTGTCGATTTAAAAGTTGCAGAATTTCAAGCGAAAGCGTCCGCCGATGTTATTCAAACAGCTGATGAAACTTTAGGCACGCTATTAGACGTTCGAGCATAACCGATGAACATCACGCCGCAAACGCCTACTCTGTCTATTCCTACTGCGGTTAATCCGCAAACGGATAGCTTGCGTCGTGAAAATAATATCCGCGAAGTTATTGCAAAACCAGCGGCCTCAAACCAGTCTCCAGCAGAAAAAGGGGTAGCTTCTGACAGAGAAAGAGGCAGAACCCCTGCACAGAATAATGAAAATTTTGATTTTGAAAGCATCCGCAAGCAGGCGGAATCAGCAACAAAAACGATTAGCGGTGATAGTAATCGCGAGAGTGGTTCATCAGAGCAACAATCTTCAGCTGAGACTTTTCTAGCAAACGAAAATGCTATTGAAGATGATAGTGAAAATGGTCAAAATTCAGCAAGCTCCCCTGATGGCAAACCGGCTCCTAACAGTCGAGAAGCTTTTACCGAACAAAGAATTATTAATGAGCTACAACTAAGAGATCAAGAAGTACGTGCTCATGAATTGGCACATGCTTCTGTCGGTGGCGCATCAACGGGCTCACCTTCATATACTTTTGAAATGGGTCCAGACGGAAAGAAATATGCTGTTGGTGGTGAAGTTTCAGTAGACCTTTCTACGGTTAATGGCGATCCAAGAGCAACCATAACTAAAATGCAAAAGGTCTATGCCGCCGCACTAGCACCTGCCGATCCATCAATTCAAGACACCCGTGTTGCAGCTTCAGCGTCGCGAGCTATTTTACAAGCGCAAACAGAGCTGGCCGCGATTAGTTCAGCAGACACCAGTGAAGCAAAAAATGTAACCGTCCAAGGTAAGTCTCGTGATGTCTTTTCAGCAGAAGAAAATCAAGAAACAGAAGATTTTGATACACTAGTTAATCGCACGTTAGCGTCTCAGGACGAAATTATAGCTAACCGTGATAGTTCTGTTGATGAGCGAGCTTTAAGAATTGAAAGCCTCTATGCTGGCATTACTCAAGCTTATGAAAAAGAACCCAGTTTTCATTTCCAATTAACGGCCTAAAACCTCTTAAGCCTAAACCTCTTAAGTTATTGCGCTATAAAGAAAAAGCCTCATTATTAATAAATAATGAGGCTTTTTATTGTGCTTGTATCATTAAGCTAAAGTGATATTAATGATTGTCAGCTAAATACCGTAATTCTCACGGTATTTATTAATACTCGCTAAACTTGTCGCTAATGCAGGTTGCAAAGCAAGGTTCTCTTCAAGGTAAGTAACCACGTCAGCTAGGGTAACAATGGCAATAACTTCTGTACCAAAGTCACGTTCAACTTCTTGAATAGCAGATAATTCACCTTGGCCTTTTTCTTGGCGGTCAAGAGCGATTAATACACCAGACAATTGAGCGCCATGGGCCTTAATAATTTCCATTGATTCACGAATAGCAGTGCCGGCAGTAATAACGTCGTCCACTAACATTATCTTACCTTGTAAAGGAGAGCCAACTAAGCTGCCACCTTCACCGTGAGTTTTTGCTTCCTTACGGTTAAAACAATAAGGCATGTCCATACCGTGATGATCAGCTAATGCTACTGCAGTGGTGGTTGCAATTGGTATGCCCTTATAAGCTGGACCGAAAAGCAAATCAAACGCGATAGTAGAATCAACGAGTGCTTGTGCGTAAAAACGACCTAAGCGTGCTAAATCACCGCCGGTATTAAATAAACCCGCATTAAAAAAGTATGGACTTGTACGGCCTGACTTCAAAGTGAATTCACCAAAGCGAAGTACTTCTTTCGCTAGAGCAAATTCAATAAATTCACGTTGATAATCTTTCATCTTTATTCCCACTTTAATCAGAGTATTTAGCTAAGGGCTAACTTTTGTAAATCAAATAATTCGTTAATACTATCTTTTGCTAACGCTAGCATATTGTGCATTTCATCAAAACTAAACGGCGCTTCTTCTGCTGTGCCTTGAATTTCAATCAATTTGCCTGTGTCTGTCATAACGACATTCATATCGGTATCGGCAGCAGAATCTTCTGGGTAATCAAGATCCGAAACGGCTTCACCTTTATAAATACCAACAGAAACTGCTGCTATCATATGCTTTAATGGATTAGTTTTAATAATATCTTTAGCGCGCATATAATTTAAAGCATCGACTAATGCGACACAAGCACCGGTAATGGAAGCAGTACGTGTACCGCCATCAGCTTGTATAACATCGCAATCGACGCTAATGGTATTTTCACCTAGGGCTTTCAAATCGACAGCTGCGCGCAATGCACGAGCGATTAAACGAGATATTTCCAACGTACGACCACTTTGTTTGCCGTTAGCTGCTTCTCTGCGCATACGGGTGTGGGTAGAGCGAGGTAACATGCCATACTCTGCTGTGATCCAACCTTTACCTTGTCCTTTTAAAAAACGTGGTACACCGACTTCTACTGAGGCAGTACAAATAACTTTGGTGTCGCCAAATTCAATTAATACTGAACCTTCAGCATGAGTAGTAAATTGACGAGTAATGGTTACAGGACGTATTTGACCTGGAGTTCTGCCGCTTGGACGCATGTTAATATACCTATGGTGAAATAATTGTTGCGCATTATAATCGTTCAGCAACAAATTTGACATAATCACGTGAAAACAATTTGAAATATAGTTAATCTAATTAGGGTCTAGTTAGCAGTACTTTACAATATCCTAATTTATATTGAGCCTACTTATGAAAAGCTTTGTTGTGTTAATGCTTGTTACTTTCGCTTCTTTTTTGTTAATAACACCCGCCTCAGCCATTAACGCTGATGATTTACCTAAATACAGTAAAGTCTATGATGAAAAAAGTGATCCCTTTAAAGATGCGAATGCGGCAATAAAGCTAGCTCAAAAAACTCAGCGTAATGTGCTAATTGAAATTGGTGGCAACTGGTGCAGTTGGTGTAAAAAAATGGATGTTTTTTTGGCTGAAAACCCTGAGGTTTATCAGAAGCTCCATAGTGAGTTTGTCTTGTTAAAAATAAGCGTCAGTGACAGTAATGAAAATGAAGCGTTTATGAAATCGTTACCACCCGTTTTAGGCTATCCTCATATGTACGTATCAACAAGTAGCGGTAAAATGCTTTTATCAAAAGATACTGCCGAATTACTCGTTGGTGAACAATATTCTAAAGAGCAGTGGTTAGCCTTTCTTAATAAATGGCAAAGCAGTGAGACAAAAGGATAAATCAATGTCAGGTACAGCATTAAATAAAATCAACAGCTTCTTTGATAAAAATTATCAAACACCATCTTGGTTATCACATAAGTTTTCTCGTCGTAAATTATTAAAATCAGCGGCGGGAGCAACGGCAATCTCTGCACTTCCTGCGGTAGCGTTCAGTCAACATGAAAAAGATAAAGTGTTTGAGACTTTGCAGGCAGAGCCTTGGTTAACCTTGAATGCCGTGCTTGATCATCTCTTACCAGAATCAAGTAGTGGTCCAAGCGCCAAAGAGTTACAAGTCGTTATTTATTTATATAACGTTGTTTATCAGCAACCCACTGAAAAAAGTGAAATTGACTTTATTTTTAAAGGTGTCGGTTGGTTAAATGGTTATACACAAAACCAATTACAAAAAAACTTTACTGAGTTAAGCAAAGTCGAAAAAGAAACTATGTTACGAGGGATCAGTGGCTCGAGAGCGGGCGAAAACTGGCTCAATAATCTACTGGGTTATATTTTTGAAGCTATGTTATCGCCACCTGCTTATGGCGGTAATCCAAAAGGTACTGGTTGGCAATGGCTAGAGCATCAAGCGGGCTTTCCATTACCTGAAGCGGGTCAACGTTATTTCGAGTTACCCAAACGTTCGGTGACCAGCGACAAAAGTGCCAACAACATTATTCAATCAAAAGACTTATTAGCAAATAAAAAGTGGTCGACAGTTAAAGGAAGTAACAAAGCATGAGTTTTGATATTTGCATAGTTGGTAGTGGTGCAGGGGCCTCACCTGTCGCTTATACATTAGCGAAAGCTGGCGCTAAAGTATTAATACTGGAAAAAGGTCCGTGGTTAACCGAGAAAGAATTTTTCAAAGATGAATTAGCGATTAGTTTACGTGATTCTTATAATCCCAAACTGGCTGATGAACAGCATGTTATTGAAGAAGAATATCAAACCGCTGACGGAGAAAACTATTGGCAAGGCGAGCCAACAAGTGAGTCGGGCTGGAGCTTCTGGAACGGTAATGTTGTCGGTGGTTCATCTAACTTTATGAGCGGTTATTTTCATCGATTAAAGCCGGTAGATTTTAAGTTAAAGTCAACCTTTGGTGATATTGAAGGCGCTAATATTGTCGATTGGCCGATCAGTTACCACGAGCTTGAAACTTTTTATGCGCAAGTAGAACGAGATG
Source organism: Colwellia sp. BRX8-5 (assembly GCF_014077325.1). NCBI lineage: Bacteria > Pseudomonadati > Pseudomonadota > Gammaproteobacteria > Alteromonadales > Colwelliaceae > Colwellia > Colwellia sp. BRX8-5. The sequence continues at coordinate 121,154 of NZ_JACGVR010000002.1, read as the reverse complement.
TTGGTGTCTCGGGGAAAGTTGTTTCACACCCTCATCAAGAACCACGCTCAACCGATTTCCCATACCCGCCATTAGTTGATCATCAAGTATCAGACTGGATTGACAAAGCAGCAAAAAATATTGGCTATCACTCATTGCCAGTACCTCGTGCCATCTTATCGACTCCAGCCATGGGACGAAAAAGTTGCGAGTATTCAGGGTATTGTAGTAGCTATGGTTGTTCAACCGGTGCCAAAGGTAGTGGTCGAGCTGCTTTGTTAAACCATGCCGTGGCAACGGGAAATTTAACCATTAAAGCGAATGCTAAGGTTTATCATATAGCGAGTGATGATGAAGGTAAAATATCTGCCATCCATTATTACGACTCACAAGGTCGAGAACAAAAAGCCACAGCAAAAATTTATGTTGTTGCTTGTCAAGCGGTTGAAACATCACGTTTATTGCTGGCTTCCAAAGGGAAAAAATTCCCACAAGGGCTTGCGAACAATAGCGGACAAGTGGGTAAGAATTTAGTGTTTAGTGGTGGAGGTACAGGTAAAGGGGACTTTTTATTTGCTGATTTAACAACGCAAAAGCAAGCTCAATTAAAGCAAGTTGGCCCTTTTATAAATCGTGCTTTACAAGACTGGTATCAAATTGACGATAAAAGCTTCTCTGGTGCTAATCAACAAGGTCAAGCGAAAGGCGGCACCATAGACTTTCTCTTTTATCAAAACCCTATTGCTCGTGCACAAGGGCAACAATTCAATGATGCAAATGAGTTAGTGTGGGGCGAGCAATTACAGAAAAACTTAAAAGAAGAATTTACCACTTATAAAACCTTACGTTTTGAAGTCTTTAATGACTGGTTACCCACCGACGATTGTTTTGTTAGTTTAGACCCAGAAGTCACTGATAAATGGGGGCAAGCAGTCGCCAAGGTAAGAATTGGTGCACACCAACATGATAGGGTGGTTGGAGAGTATCTAGCGGAGAAAGGCAAGAAGTTGCTGGAAAGTATGGGCGCAAAAAATATTACTAGCTCTGTTAGCAGCTACCCGCCAACAAACTTAATGGCAGGAGGTTGCCGGTTCGGTAATGACCCCAAAACATCGGTATTGAATAAATACTGTCAAGCCCATGAAGTCAATAATTTATATGTTACTGATGGCTCATTTATGCCCACAGGCGGTAGTGTTCCCTACACGTTTACCATTTATGCCAATGCATTTCGAGTTGCAGAGCATATTAAACACCGTTGGCAAGAGTCTATCATTTAGCCATTGTTATTGGGGGGAGTGTTGTGAGGAGATAAAAGCATACCCTCACAACAGTTTATTGATTAGGTTTTAACGAGACATCAATTTTCTAAGGCTAATCGACGAGTCTGATCTGAATTCGCTATAGCCACGTATTACTGCACAGTTTAATTATAACTTGGTGTAATAAATTGCTAATCAAAGCGAATGTTATTATTACACTTAATTCGTTTGTCCGATAACGAGGAGTAATACAGTATTGTTAGCACATAAACCATTAGGGGTGATATTTGATCTCGACAACACCTTGGTCTCTTCATCTTTAGATTTTGACAGTATAAGAGCTTCCTTGGGGTGTCCAAAAGGCATCGATTTATTAGATTTTATTGATGCTTTACCAGAACATCATCAAGTTGAAGCTCATGAGGTGATAGTAGAATATGAAATAAATGATGCTAGGACAGCAAATAAGTTGGCGGGAACCGACCAAATTTTAACTTTATTAGCTGAGTTGTCTTTACCTTGTGCGATTGTTACCAGAAATTGTCGACAAGCAGCGACGATAAAAGTAAAAAACAATAATATCGATATTGAGATATTACTGACCCGAGAAGATCACAAAGCCAAACCAGCTCCTGATGCGTTACTACATTTAGCCGAGCTTTGGCAGATAGCCCCTGAAAATTTATTGTATGTCGGTGATTATTTATATGACTTGCAAGCGGCGCGAAATGCTAACACCATGTCTTGTCTTATCAATTATGGTATAACAGCAAGCTATGAAAATTTGGCAGATGTTGTCGTTCTCGACCTTAATGAATTAAGCGAGACAATTAAGCAAGTATCGATTGTAGAACATGCATAATGGAATTATCTGCAGTGTATGTTCTTTACTGCAGATTTTCATGCACATTAAATCGTTAATTACTTATTTTCAAGTAATGCTGTTAGGCATGATACTTGTTCGCTCAATACGGTAACTTGCCTTTCTAGATCTGCTACTCTTTGCTCCAGACGAGGCTGATTTTCAGATGAACTATCGTCTATATCGACAATGTTAGTATCAGCTAATTGATTTTCATGGGTATCAGAAAGTAAATGAACGTAGCGAGAATCACGTTTGCCAGGCTCTCGCGCTAGCTTTTTGACTAATATCTTACTGTTTAAATTTTGCAATTGATGCAAAGTCGTTTCAACTTCACTGACATCGGTAAAGTCAGCTAAACGATTGGTACGAGTTCTTAACTCTCCCGGGGTTTGCGGCCCTCTTAGTAATAACACACAAATAATGGCTTTTTGCTGGCGTGTAAATTTTAAATGACCAAACTCAGTATCACAAAAACGATGAAAATATTTATTTACCCTTACCGAAGCTTTTCTATCTACCATTAATTGATTCATTTCTACCAATTCATCGACTAAGTTTTGCACATCACTTTCAGAAAAATTCGTTACCGGCTCACGGTTACTTTTTTGATTACAGCCTAGGGTAATACCATTTAATGAGAGTGGATATTGCTCAGGTGTTGTGATTTCTTTCTCAAGCATTACACCAATAATGCGGCATTGGTTGGCGGATAGTGTGATCATTTTTAAAGTTTCCTGACAAAAGTCTTTGCTAATGTTATACCAAGCTATGTCTATATTTACTATGTTAAGTTGTTTTATCAGTCATAAAAAAAGCCATAGTTTGCTATGGCTTTTAAAAGAATCAAACCTACTTAATACCTATTCGATATTCGCGATCTGCTCACGCATTTGCTCGATAAGTACTTTTAGTTCGACAGCTGCATTGGTGATATCAACATTAATCGATTTAGATCCTAAGGTATTCGCTTCACGATTAAATTCTTGCATCATAAAATCTAGGCGACGACCTTGTGCACCACCTTTTGTTAGGATGCTTCTTGTCTCTTTTACATGGCTAAATAGGCGATCAATTTCTTCGTCAACATCCATTTTTTGCGCAAGTAACACTAGCTCTTGTTCAACTCGGCTTGAATCAAGCTCAATTTTGGCGTCGGTGAATTTATCGGTGATCCGCTTACGCTGCCATGCAATGATTTCAGGCATAAATGCTTTTACTTTGTCTGACTGCTCAACAATACCTTCAAGGCGTTGTTCAATTAATACTTTTAAGTTTTCTCCCTCACTTGCCCGAGCATCAATAAAGTCTTTTAGCGCTTGTTCAAATCCTTCCAAAATTTCTTTTTGAATGTTGGTCATATCGGCTTCTTCAGCTTCCATGACACCAGGCCAGCGCATAATTTCTAAAGGATTTAATTGACTATTAAGTGTTTGTTCGTTTATCCAACCTGCGTGCTGTAACAGTTGTTCAGCTAAGCCTTTATTAAGTGATAAATTGTTTTTTGCTGATGGGTTAGCATTGAAACGCAAGCTGCACTCTACTTTGCCACGATTTAATTGTTTACGAAATCGCTCGCGCAATGCCGGTTCAATGCTACGAAATTGTTCTGGTAAACGGAAGTAAGTTTCCAAAAATCGTTGATTTACAGATCGAATTTCCCAAACTGCATTACCCCAATCACCTTTCACTTCAAAGCGAGAAAAAGCCGTCATACTATGGATCATATTGTTATCCGTTTACTGAATCTAAAAATTAAGGTAATTATGCCAAACGCGTAATCAGGTAGCTACTATATTTTATACGCTTAAAGAATGAATTTTTATTTATACTAGGGTTAATCTAATTTCCATTTTTCTTTAATTTTTGCAAGTTGACCTGTGGTTACTAGTTGTTGAAATGCCGTTTGGTATTTTTTTATCAATGTTGGTGACGTATCAAGACTAAAGGCAATACTGAGTTTGTTATTTAAAGCGGCTACTTCGTTTAACCTTTGTAACTCATTAAAATCATAGCCCAGATTTTTAGCTCTGGTTTCTATGGTGATTTGTGTGGCAAGTATTAGGTCAACTCTATCAATAAATAGCATATTCATGGTTTGTCGCTCGTTAGCAAGTTGGTAAATATTGGAGAAGTCTTGAGCGATTAAATATTGTGCTGAATTAGAATTTCTAGAAACAGCGATCTTACGGTTTTTTAATGCGGAGACTTTATAGTTAGTTTTAGGGTAATGTTTTTTTAATCCCCAAAAATATAAGCGCTCTTCTTTAAGGGCACCGATCCAATGAAATTTTTTATTTCTAAGCTTTGTATGTGCAATAGAGTAAATTAAAACATTAGGGTTATGAAGTGCAACGTCGTATGCCCTTGCCCAAGGCATTACCTGAATCTTAGGATGGTCTTCAGTTATTTTAAATAAAGCTTCAACGACATCGGTAGAAAAACCACCTAAGCTACCATCCGGGTTTTTAATTTGATAAGGCTCTAGAAGCTCGGTAACAACTTCAATGACTTCAGCTTTGCCATTAAACGGTACCAATAAAAGGAAAAAAGTTATTATTAAAATGGTGAGATAATTGTTAAATAATTTGATCATATATATTTTAAGTATCCGTAATATACTCGGTAGCAATACTATTTATAAACCTTAACCAAGATTTTTATTTTTATTAATATAGCTCATTTTATTTGAATGGGTGGTTATATTATTAAATTTAGGCATAAAAAAAAGCAGCCTAAGCTGCTTTTTAAAATAAACGCTAGATATAGGTTAACTTAGCACAAAGTCTAAAATACCTATTGCTGCTTTGCGGCCCTGATCAACAGCTGTAACAACAAGGTCTGAACCTAGCACCATATCACCACCGGCAAAAATATTTTGTTTAGTGGTTTGTAAAGCAAATTCGCTATTATCAGCGGCTAACACCAGACCACGTTTATCTATTTCAACACCGGCATCTTTCATCCATTGTGGTGGACTAGGTAAGAAACCAAAAGCAATAACGACGGCGTCAGCTTCCATAATAAACTCACTACCCGCTATCGGTTCAGGGCTTCTTCTGCCTTTCGCATCCGCAGCGCCTAGTTGAGTTTTTACAAATTTAACACCACAGGCATTACCTTCTTTATCAACAGCAATATCAAGAGGTTGTATGTTAAATTGAAAGTTAACACCTTCTTCTTTAGCATTTTGAACCTCACGTGGTGAACCCGGCATATTGGCTTCGTCACGACGATAAGCACAGGTTACTTCGGTAGCACTTTGACGAATTGAGGTACGTACACAATCCATTGCCGTATCACCACCACCGAGGACAATGACTTTCTTATTTTCAAAACTAATAAAAGGTTTAGCATTTTCAGTAATTTTCATTAAGTTTTGTGTATTACCGATTAAGAAATCGAGTGCGGTATAAACACCAGCAGCGCCTTCGTGTTCAAAGCCACCTGTCATATCTGTGTAGGTACCGAGCGCTAAAAATACCGCGTCGTACTCTTCACTTAATGAATCAATGGTAATATCAACACCGACATTGACATTTAATCTAAATTCAATGCCCATGCCTTCAAAGATTTCACGACGCGTTTGAATAACATCTTTTTCTAGTTTGAATGATGGAATACCAAAAGTGAGCAAGCCACCTATTTGAGCATGTTTGTCGTAAACAACAGCGTCGATACCATTACGTGTTAGTACGTCAGCACAAGATAAACCTGCAGGGCCAGCACCAATAACAGCAACACGTTTGTTCACTTTTACTACGTCTGATAAGTCAGGTTTCCACCCTTGTGCAAAGGCAGTGTCGGTAATATATTTTTCGATATTACCAATAGTAACCGCACCAAAATCTTCGTTTAATGTACAGGCAGACTCACAGAGTCTATCTTGTGGACAAACACGGCCACACATTTCTGGTAAGCTATTTGTTTGATGACATAAGTCAGCAGCTTCAAAGATCTTACCTTCGGTAACCAACTCTAACCATTGTGGAATATAATTGTGAACAGGGCATTGCCACTCACAATAAGGATTACCACAATCTAAACAACGATCTGCTTGGCCAGCACTTTGGTCAGTACTCAATGGCTGATAGATTTCAACAAAATTTATTTTACGTTGTTCAATCGCTTTTTTAGGCGGATCGATGCGTTTAACATCGATAAACTGATAAACATTTTTACTCATACTGTTTTCCCTTAATTCGCATTCTCGACACGACTACTGTGCTTGAACGCGAAGTTCAGCAGATGAACGACTACGATGACCTAATAAGGTTTTAACATCGGTTGCCGTAGGTTTAACTAATTTAAATCGTGGTGCGTAAGCATCAAAGTCAGCTAATATTTCTTGAGCGCGTGCACTACCTGTTTCATCAAAATGTTGGTTAATAATACCGCGTAAATGTTCTTGATGAATAGTCAGATCACTTATTGGTAATAATTCGATAGATTCGCTATTTAAGCGGACATCTAAATCACCTGATTCATCAAACACATAAGCAAAACCACCTGTCATACCGGCACCAAAGTTTACACCAACTTGCCCAAGAATGGTCACTATGCCACCCGTCATGTATTCACAAGCATGATCACCAGTGCCTTCAATTACAGCATGAGCACCCGAGTTACGCACCGCAAAGCGCTCACCCGCACGGCCACAGCCATAAAGTCTGCCACCGGTTGCGCCATATAAACAAGTATTACCCATAATCATGGTTTTATGACTTAAATACTCAACACCTTTAGGTGGCTTGATGGTTAGCTTACCGCCAGTCATTCCTTTACCAACGTAATCATTGGCATCACCGGTCAGGGTCATTTCTAAGCCACCGGCATTCCAAACACCAAAACTTTGGCCAGCTGTGCCATTAAGATAAATTTTAATAGGAGATGACGCCATCCCTTGGTCACCATGATGACGAGCAATTTCACCCGATAATGATGCACCGACAGAACGATCAGTGTTTTGTATAGAAAAGCGGAACTCACCGCCTGCGCTATGCGAAACAGCATCAGTACAAGCCGCCAATATTTCTTTATTTAATACGCCTTTGTCAAAGGGCTCATTTCCTTCTGTTTGATAAAGAGCCGTATCAGCACCTGCTACAACAGGCGCAATAATAGGTGATAAATCTAATTTTTGCTGCTTAGCTGTTAAACCTGTCAATTGAACGAGTAGGTCGGTTCGACCAATTATCGCTGTTAAGCTTTCGACTCCTAAACGGGCTAAAATTTCACGTACCTCTTGGGCAATAAACTTAAAGTAGTTCATTACTTGCTCAGGTAAACCTTTAAAGAATTTTTCACGTAAAACATCGTCTTGTGTTGCAACACCTGTAGCACAATTATTTAAATGACAGATACGTAAGAATTTACAGCCCAGAGTGACCATAGGCGCGGTACCAAAACCAAAGCTTTCTGCGCCTAAAATTGCCGCTTTAACAATATCGATACCAGTTTTTAATCCGCCGTCAACTTGTAAACGTACTTTATGACGCAAACCGTTAGTCACTAATGACTGGTGTGCTTCGGCTAAACCTAACTCCCATGGACAACCGGCATACTTAACCGAACTCAATGGACTAGCTGCAGTACCGCCGTCGTAACCTGAAATGGTAATAAAATCGGCGTAAGCTTTAGCAACACCAGAAGCAATAGTGCCAACACCAGGTCCTGAAACCAGTTTTACTGAAATAACCGCTTTAGGGTTAACTTGTTTTAAATCGAAAATAAGCTGAGCTAAATCTTCAATTGAATAAATATCATGATGTGGTGGTGGAGAAATCAAGGTCACACCGGGTACTGAAAAGCGCAACTTAGCAATTAACGGTGAAACCTTATCACCGGGTAATTGACCACCTTCGCCGGGTTTTGCACCTTGAGCGACTTTTATTTGTAGTACATCGGCATTAACTAAGTAATGCGGTGTCACCCCAAATCGGCCAGAAGCAATTTGTTTGATACGTGAATTTTTTACGGTACCAAAGCGGCGTTCGTCTTCACCTCCTTCACCTGAATTTGAATAACCGCCTAAACGATTCATGGCAATTGCCAATGCTTCATGAGCTTCAGGGCTTAATGCACCAATAGACATAGCGGCACTATCAAAGCGTTTAAACATTTCAGTATCAGGTTCTACTTTGCTGATATCTATGGCTTGGGTATCTTCTTTAAAGCCCAATAAATCACGTAACGTTGCCACTGGGCGATTATTTACTTGATCGGCAAACAGGCGGTAATCTGCATAATCGCCAGATTGAACTGCTTTTTGTAAGTAAGTTACGACATCAGGGTTATAAGCGTGGTATTCACCGCCATGTACATACTTAAGTAAGCCGCCGTGATTGACTTTTTGATGAGCTAAAAAGGCTTTACGAGCAAGATTAATATTGTCTTGTTCTATGTCTGAAAAATCAGCGCCTTGAATACGACTTGGTAAATCAGGGAAGCATATTTGCATGATATTTTGATGCAAACCAATCACTTCAAACAAACCTGCACAACGGTAGCTGGCGATTGTTGAAATACCCATCTTAGATAATATTTTCAACAAGCCTTTATTAATGCCATCACGATAGTTCATTACAGCTTGACGCGCCGTTAACTCAATTTGTCCTTGTTCAACTAATTGCTCAATTGTCTCAAAAGCAAGGTAAGGATAAACAGCGGTAGCGCCTAAACCTAGTAACACAGCAAAGTGATGTGAATCTCTTGCCGATGCCGTTTCAACAATTATATTTGAGTCACAACGTAATTGTGTTTCAACTAAGCGTTGTTGTACTGCGCCAACTGCCATCGCTGCAGGTATAGGTAAAAACCCTTTATCAATTTGACGGTCTGAAAGTATTAAAATAACGGTGTTTTTATCACGAACTAATGTTTCGGCTTCATCACATAAACGAATAATAGCCGCTTCTAAACCTTCTTCTGTGCGGTAATTTAAGTTCAGAGTGTCGCTGCGGTAATGCTCTGGGGCAAGTTCACGTAGCTGCTTTAATCCGGTATACATTAAGATAGGTGTTGCAAACAAAATTCTGTCGGCATGGCCTGTTGTTTCGTTAAAAACATTATGTTCACGACCAATGCAGGTACCCAGCGACATAACATAGCGTTCACGTAATGGATCTATGGGGGGATTTGTTACCTGAGCAAATTGCTGGCGGAAATAATCATAAATTGTACGAGGTTGGCTTGAAAGTACTGCCATAGGGGTGTCATCGCCCATAGAACCCGTTGCTTCCATGCCATTTTCAGCCAATGTTTTTACAATTTGATGAATTTCTTCGTAACTGTAATTAAACATTTTATGGTATTGCGATAGGCCTTTATCATCAAAAATACGCTTACCAATAAGTTCGGCATCGAGTTGATGAAAGGGCACTAAACGGCGGATGTTTTTATCCAACCATTCACGGTAAGGGTGGCGAACTTTTAGTTCTTCATCAATATCGGTAGAAGTGAATATTTTGCCGGTGTAAGTATCAATGGCAAGCATTTCACCTGGGCCAACACGACCTTTTTCGACCACTTCATCTTCACCGTAATCCCAAATACCTACTTCAGAGGCAAGGGTGATAAAGCCATCACGAGTAATAACATAACGAGCAGGACGTAAGCCGTTTCTGTCTAAATTACAGGCAACATGGCGACCATTGGTAACTACAACGCCGGCTGGGCCGTCCCATGGTTCCATATGCATAGAATTAAATTCGTAAAACGCTTTTAAGTCTTCATCCATTAACGGACTATTTTGCCAAGCAGGTGGCATTAACAAACGCATACCTCGGTATAAATCCATACCGCCAGCAAGGAATAATTCAAGCATGTTATCTAGTGATGATGAGTCAGAACCACTTTCATTAACAAAAGGCGCAGCATCTTGAAGATCGGGTAATAAAGGTGATTTAAAGATGTGGGTACGGGCACGACTCCACTGTCGGTTACCTTTAATTGTATTAATTTCACCGTTATGAGCCAAATAACGAAAAGGCTGTGCTAAATGCCATTGTGGAGAAGTATTGGTTGAAAAACGTTGATGAAAAACACAAATGGCCGTTTGCATGCGAATATCAGCAAGGTCTAAATAAAAGTTAGGTAAGTCTACCGGCATCATTAAGCCTTTATAGATAGTTACCAAGCACGACAAACTTGCCACATAAAAAACGCTATCTTCAATGCGTTTTTCTGCACGACGACGTGCCATAAATAAACGGCGTTCTAAATCTCGATTTCTCCAGCCCGGAGGAGCATCAACAAAAACCTGCTCTATTTGCGGCATGTTATTGACAGCGGTCTCACCTAGCATAGAAGTATCAGTAGGCACTATGCGCCAGCCAATAAGTGTTAGGGTTTCACGCGCTAACTCTTCTTCAAGAATCTTTTTACTTAAAGCGGCTTGAATAGGGTCAGGATTGAGGAAAATCATACCTACAGCGTATTTTTTGCCAAGCTTCCAGTTGTTTTCTTCGGCAATAGCTCGAAAGAAGGTATCAGGTTTTTGCATCAACAAGCCACAACCGTCACCTGTTTTACCATCAGCAGCAATACCGCCACGATGTTGCATGCGATCAAGGGCATGAATTGCCGTTTTTACTAGTTTATGACTTGCTTCACCTTGTTGGTGAGCAATTAAGCCGAATCCGCAGTTGTCTTTTTGAACGCTGTGATCGTAAAGCATGATGTTATTTTCTCCTCAGGAAATAACCACTTGAGCACAGAGAACATGTTAAAGGAATAAAGTTATACAAATAATGCATAAATACTCTGTTTTCACTCAGGTGGAACCCTTCACATTAAACACTTATCGATAAAAGGTCAATCAAAATAGAGTATTTGCTCGTAGTTTTTGTACATTAGTGTAACTATATGTTTTTATTGGTTATTGCTTGTGTAGGTTGGTTTTGTTGATTTAATCGCCTATTTTTTAAGCTGTTATCAATAGCTTTTAGCGAGTTGAGAATGATTTTTGTTTACTTTGTTGTAATTTAATTACATTTTTATTTTTATGACGAGATATGACGAGATATGCTAATTTTAGCTGTTATTCATCTTTTATTCATTGATGTATGTACAAGATGGTGGAGAATACGGTGAAAATTCATCAATAAAAAAGCCAGTAATTACTGGCTTTAATACTAACTTACTTTTTGTAATTGAATATCAATAGCTTAGGGTTGGTAGCCACCCTCAATGCCTTTAGTCGTAATACTTACCGCATCGTGGGCATGTAAAGATTCAAGGTGGTTGATACGTAGCCAAAAGTCGTCATATCCAGCAGTATTATTCATTGCGTGTTGTAAACGACGAGCGGCGTCTTCACAAAACATTAAGTTTTGACCATTCAGTAGCGCAAATTCTTGTTCATCTTCTCTTTTTACTGCGGCTTGAACGGGTGTCTTTAAACAGCCTTCAATAATATCGACTAATGCAGTAATAGGGAATTCACTAATGTTGGCATTTAACTTTACTTTTAATTCAGCAACTGAGCGTTGACTATGAGGTGTAGCAACAATACCTTCAGTTGTACCCAGCCACTCATGAATTGAGTCTAAATCGGCTTCTTGGCCATTAAACTTCTCTTTAAAAGCTTTTTGGATTAACTGTCGAGCAAGGGCGGCAGAACAAGGACAAGTTGATGAATATCTAACATCAACTGCTAGCTCTATATCGAGTTTACCTTTATTTAAGCGACCGGTTAATGTTACTGGGTATGCTTTCCAGCCTTGCTTACCACTGATTAATGATTTTCTTCTTAAGTGATAGTCGAAGCGGAACTGCACTTTAGCATTATCGCTAAGATCGTGGTGACTACTGATAAAACCACTGAGTAAAGTGACCAAGCTTTGAAAGTCTAAAGTATTACTGGTTGAAAGTTCATCAAGCAGTAAATACAAGCGAGACATATGAATGCCTTTTGCTTGTGGTTCTTTTAAGTTTACAAACGCGTCAATAAAAGTAGAAACCATTCGCTCATTCTCACCTTGCGAAGCAACCATCATCGGCATTTCTATATTACTCATTCCAACCCAATCTAGGGTACCTTCGGTTTGAGCTGTGGTGTGGTTGGCGATATCAGGCATTAATGTGGACATTTCTACTCCAGTATTTCTAACACGCTATGTAAAGGGCTTTTTGAAACTTCAGTACATAACAAACTTATTAAGGGCGCGTATTCTAACGTATATTTCCTTGTAGATATAGCGACAGTTCTTTTTTAAGTTACTGAGCAAGATAACTTATTGAAACGCTCTGTATTCATATGGTTTTATGCTTTTAAAATGACTTTGAAGTAATCTAGATGAAAGGCATTTGTTTAATGACATCGGCGTTGATATTGTTACAATGAAGAAAATTACGCCACGATAATTATAATTTAAGGTAGGTTTTGTGAATTATACCGAACAGTTAGATGTTAATTTATTAGATGGATACTTGGATAGCTTAGGACAAGATATTGTGCAACAGATGTTGGACTTATATATTGAGCAATCAAAGACCTATATTGAAGACATTATCGATTCGATTGCACAAGAGTCACAAGTATTATGGCAAGAACGTTGCCATAAAATGAAAGGTGCAACTGGCAGTGTTGGTTTGTTAACCGCTCATGCTAAGTTGGTGGCAATTGAAAAATTACCCGGGCAATGGCCAGAAAAATCAGCCTTTATCTCTGAGTTGAATGAGATAAATAAAAATGCCGTTACTGCTTTTAAAGTATGGTTAGACTCAAAATAACCATGATTTAAGACAATTAAAAAAGGGGAAGCAATTATTGCTTCCCCTTTTTTAATTATTTATTGTTAAAGCGCGCTTAATCTACAGAGCCAATAAAACGATATCCTTCACCGTGAATGGTATTAATTAATTCAGCAGCGTCAGGTACCGATTCAAAATGTTTGCGTAAACGCCTAATCGTTACATCAACGGTACGGTCATTTGAGCGAAGGTCACGCCCGGTCATTTCTTTAATCAATTGCTGGCGAGTAACAATTTGGCCCGTGTTTTCAATTAATAAACGTAGAGCGCGATATTCGCCGCGAGGTATAGATAAAACTTGCCCGTCAGGTGCGGTCATTTTTCTTGAATTACCATCGAGTGACCATTTATTGAAAGTGATCACTGCTTTTTCAATTTCATTCTTTGTCTGACCAATTCGGTTAAGAATGTTTCGAGCTCGAATTGTTAATTCACGTGGATTAAATGGTTTTGTTAAATAGTCATCAGCACCAATTTCTAAACCAAGTATCTTATCTATATCACTATCACGACCGGTAAGAAATATTAACCCTAGCTCGTTGTTGCTGGTTAATTCTCTTGCCAATAATAAGCCATTTTTACCCGGAAGGTTAATATCCATGATGACTAAATTAATGGTGTTTTTTTGTAATTGAGTATCCATGCTCTCACCGTCTGTAGCCTCTGATACTTGATAGCCTTCTGCTTCAAACAAGTTACGTAGGTTAAAGCGTGTAACATCTTCGTCTTCTACGATAAGTATGTGAGGTTTTTGCATGTTTTTTTTTCCATTCTTTATGTATTTAGCAATAATGTTTACGGTATGTTAGTTATAGCTGAAAATTATATTAACGCTATGTTACTAATGCTTATTTTGTTAATTATTTATACAATTATTAGTATGGTATAGAACCACTAACTAAAAAACAATCAAGTTTGTTAGTTTCTTCTTATTCAACAAATATTTATCAGCACAGCTTTAATCTTCTTTAATGACTTGTGTTGGGATAATAATTTTGAAATTAACCCCTTTTTCAATTTCACTAATAAAGGATATTTTTCCACCTAGTGCTTGTGTGACTAAATTATACACCAGATGTAAGCCCAAGCCACTGCCACCCGAACCCCTTTTTGTGGTGGTGAAAGGCTCAAAAATTTTATTCATAATAGAAGGCTCAATACCCCTACCGTCGTCCTGATAGTCAATAGTAAGCATATCGCTAGAAATACTAGTCTGTATGGTAATTACACCATGGTCTCTGTCATCAAAGCCATGATTAATAGAATTTTGTATTAAATTAATAATTATTTGATTGATAGGACCGGGTTTGCTTTTTATGACGAGTTCGCTTGGACAGTCCACATTAATAATAAAAGGTAACTTTTTAATTTGTGGGGCTAACGTTAATAATATGTCGTCAAACAAATTTTTGATATTGAATGTTCGTGCTTCTTCACTTGATTGGTCAACAGCAACTTTTTTGAAACTGGCAATTAATTCTGCAGCGCGCTTCAAGTTACGGTAAATAATTGCGGTATTTTCTTCACCTTCAACAAGAAACTTTTTCAATTGACTTGATTTTAAGGTTTTATCATCAAAAGCTTTTTTTATTTCTAATAAGCGATCCGATAATAATGTTGAAGCTGTAACGCCTAAACCTATCGGTGTATTTACTTCATGAGCAACACCGGCAACCATATCGCCTAACGAAGCCATTTTCTCACTTTCAACAAGTTGCCCTTGAAACTGATGCAATTTTTCTAATGTTGAAAGTAATTCATTATTGGAATCCTTCAAGGCTTGGGTACGTTTATTGACTTTATTTTCAAGATCTTTGTTTTGCTGATAAGTGAGTTGCTTGGCATCGGAGAGTTTAGCAAGTTGTGTTTCAGCTCTATTGAGTACGATGTTTATGTTGCGCGCTAGAATATCGAGCTCTTTAAAAGGCATTTGTTCAATGCGTAAATTGAACTGTTTATGTTTCGAAATATCTTGTACTTTATTTGCCATATCTGACATAGGAATGGTAATAAAGCGGTTGAGTATTATTGTTATTAAAAGCGTCACTAAAATAAGCATGAAAATAATGACGCTATAACGCAAGAACATGTTGTTTGTTATACGTTTAATATAGTCAGTACCAACTTGTATATAAACGTAGCCAACTTTTTTATCTTGCTGGGTAATGGGTACCATAAGCTCTATAATATAAGTACTTATCTTTACCGAAGATAACTCCATTATTCTATCTGTTTTTTCAAGT
Organism: Colwellia sp. BRX8-5; assembly: GCF_014077325.1. Taxonomy (NCBI): domain Bacteria; kingdom Pseudomonadati; phylum Pseudomonadota; class Gammaproteobacteria; order Alteromonadales; family Colwelliaceae; genus Colwellia; species Colwellia sp. BRX8-5. The sequence goes on along the minus strand of NZ_JACGVR010000002.1, from coordinate 106,053 downwards.
ATAGGTGAGCTCATACTTTTATTATAGTTCGCAAAAAACACTATGCCTTCAGGCTCAGGGGATACTTTATAAATATGAACGTGATTAATATAAGGGACAGATTTAAGCATGGATAAATAATGATCAGTTAACAGCGTTTTATCATTAACAAGATTGGTGCTGCTGGCATTAGCGATAAGCTCGGCCCAATATTTTGTATTAGTCGCTGCGTCTTCTTTTGTATCTTCAATAAATGAATTAGCGATGATAAAAGAAGAAAGAGTAACAAACAATACAATGAAACCGATGATCATAATCATCAGTTTTTTCTTTAATGAGTGAATGCGTTTCATTTTTTCCATATATTTATAGTAACTTAAATTTTATATTGAGCAATTAAATTGAACAATGATAAAGAGAAAAGCCCTTTTGCTTAGCTAAAACTTGTGTTCTTCCAATCGCCTCTTCCATGATGGGTTGATAACGGAGAAAACTATTTGCCACCACAGTGACTTGTCCTTTCGGTTTTAAATGGGGTTTTATTTTTGAAAGGAATGTCTCTGTTGCTTGATAATTGGTTTTAAGGCCCTGATGAAAGGGTGGATTTGAAATAACGTAATCGTACTTACCTTTTACATCTGACAAGCTATCTGATGGAAAAACGTGACCAGTTAAATTATTTAATTTCAATGTTGCTTGCGCTGAATATAATGCTAAGGCACTGACATCAAGTAAGTGTAACTTAATCTCAGGAAAAACTTTACCCAAGTAACTGGCTATGACTCCGGCACCACAGCCAAAATCGAGTAGCTCGCCGGTAATTTTCTTTGGTAAATTTTCCAACAATACCTGAGTGCCAATGTCGAGGCCGTTTTGACTGAATACACCAGGCAAGGCAACCACATCTACACTTGTGTCTTTAATCATAAAAGAATATGGCTTTAGCCAGTTGTCTAAGATAAAAGACTCTTGCGTCGCAAGTATATTGCTTGCGAATAATAAGCAATGGCGAGCAGCATCAATTTTTGCACAATCGCCAAGCTGTTGTTCGGTCAACTTTGCTAATGACTTAATACCGCTTTTATTCTCACCGACAACCAAAACTAAACATTCATTTGCTATCGAGTCTTTTATCATCGCGAGCATAAAAGTTAACTCGGCCTTACTTTTAGGAAACTGAATAATCACTAAGTCGTGGGCAGTCTTACTTTGATAATAGACATTAAATACCGCAGTCATTTGAGTGAGGTCTAATCGTTTGGCTTGTAAATGTGATTGATAATTCGTGTTATAACATGTCATCACTGCTTGAGGGTGAAGTGCATGGTATTCTTCAAAAAAATCGTCAATAGGTAAGTTGATAAATAATGGCGCTTTTGCTTTTAGTAAATCGGGATTACGCAGCAATAATTGATTGATGTTATCTAACAAAGTTATTCTCAAATAATTGGGTTATGGCATTCATAAATATATAACTTATACCCTAAATTAATTAACGGTATTTTATACGCTTAACGAAAAGATATGTTTATAATAGCCGCTATTCTACGTGAATATTATTATCATGTCAGAAAGGCGAATAATAAATTTGCAAATCACCATATAAAATTCAGGGAGTGGGTTATTTTTACTAAATTTTTTACTTGGTTTAAAGTGAAACTAATACGCAGTGATAAGCGTGCATGGTTATTAAAATTTCGCTATTTTACCGTCCCTAACTGGTTTAGAAAAACACCTGTCGCTGAAGTTTACTTAGCACTTAATGACCCTTATAGCTTTATGCTGATTCAAGTGTTACCAGAGCTAGAGCAACGTTTCAATATTCAATTTAAATTGTTCTTAGTCTATGAAAGTGTTCCAGGGGTAACTATCGATCCCAAATTAATGCGCACTTGGGCAATAAAAGATGCCAACTTTATTGCTGATCAATATCAATTGAAAAAAATAACGCAACGACCGACTCAAGAATCACTCTTTACTGGTCAGCAAATGTGGCAGTTGCGACCTAAAACACTCGATAATGCTTGGCAACTCTTTCAACAGACTTGGTCGAATGATTTTGATTACTACTATCATGCTTCTACACCGGTAATAAATTATCAAATTAAAAATTTAATACGTTTAGTTAAACAAGGGCATTACTTACCTTCGTCTATTTTTATTGCGGGGCAATGGTTTGTTGGTATTGATAGGCTTGAGCATCTAGAAAAACGTTTGGCTGACTTTGGTTTAGCAAAAGATGACAGTGTTGCTGTTTATCAAAAAAATAAATTAGTCTTTGCTGAGCAACAAGTGAAAGATAATGCAGCTGACATCGCTGACATCGCTGACACGAAAATATTAGAAGCCTTTATTTCATTACGAAGCCCTTATTCTTACATTGGTTTATTACAAGCAGAAAAGTTAAGTCAGCATTATCAGATCCCTTTAAAGATAAAGCCGTTATTACCTTTGATTATGCGGGGGTTAACCACGACAGAAAATAAAGAACGTTATGCTGTTTTTGATGCCAGTCGTGAAGCTAAAAAACTTAATATTCCTTTTACCGGTATTGCAGATCCTTTAGGGCAAGGTATTTTTAATGCTTTTCAAATTTTTTCGTATGCAGAACAACAAAATAAAGAACTCGATTTTATTAAGTCTGCGTTTAAGGCCATTTATGTTGACGGTTTAGACTTATCAAATAAATCGGTAATCGAATCTTTATGTCAGCAGCATAAAATCAATTATCTACAAGCGTTAGAATATAATAATGAACATGACTGGCAACAATGGTCTGATACCAACCAAAGTACTTTAGATGGCATGGGGTTATGGGGAGCGCCTTGTTTTCGATTTCAAAATGTTATTTGTTGGGGGCAAGACCGCTTGGCACAAATTGAACAAGCGATCATTGTTTCATAAGATATAATATATCCGTATTATCTTCATTTAGAGCACTATTGACTCAACATTAGAATAAATGTTCTAATGTTGTTGTCCTGAATTCAATAAAGTTTTGTTTTTTCAAACAAGCGAAACTTATGATAAAGGGCCAGAAGAGGAGCATTAACCAGGTAGTTATCATAAAGAGATCAAGCTCTAATGATTGGTAACGAGGGGGATTAATGCCGAGGTAAGTAATTTTTTGATAATTTACTTATCGGTTGTTTGGGTTGAATCCTAACAATTGTCACCAACTTGGTGGGGAGCTTCTGGCCTTTGTAAAGCCTAATGCTCTTCACATAAGTGATTGTTATCTTGGTTATTACAAACGCCTAAAAGTTCTCCGAACGAACAGAGTTCGAGAGAAATGAATCAAATAAAACTATCAAAAAAAATTAGCTTAACAGCTAACCCAACGCTTCATCATACTATTTTATGGACCGCATTAATTACGCCATTACTTGATGATGGTCAAATCGATTTTCCAAGCCTCAAACAATTAGCTATTAGTCAGTCTGACGCCGGTAATGGTATTGTCTTGCTAGGTAGTACAGGAGAGGGCCTGGCCTTAACATCGCAAGAGCAAGTTAAGATTGTTGAATTCGTTTGCCAATTATCACTAAGCGCACCTTTAATGGTTGCTGTTGGCGGTTATCAGTTAACCGAGCAAATTAATTGGATAACAGCTTGTAATAAATTACCTATTTCAGCCTACTTACTTGGTAGTCCCATTTACGCAAAGCCGGGTGTGATAGGTCAAACGCAATGGTTTAGTGCTTTACTTGATGCCGCCAACTTCCCCTGTATGTTATATAACGTCCCCTCTCGTAGCGGTGTTTCTATTGCTATTGAAACTTTACAGGCGGTGCAAAATCATCAGCATTGTTGGGCGTTAAAAGAAGCCAGTGGCGATTTAAATCAGGTACTCGCCTATCGCCAGTATTGTCCAGATATAGCCCTATATAGTGGTGAAGACGCCATGATGCCTTACTTAGCACAAGCAGGTGTAAAAGGGTTAGTTTCGGTTTGTAGTAATGTCTGGCCGGCAGCGACTCATCAATACGTCGAGCTATCACTAGCTGGTGAGACTCAAGGTTTATTTCCACTTTGGCAAAATGCGGTCGATGAGCTTTTTCAGGTGGCAAGTCCCATACCCGTAAAAGTATTAATGCACCAAAATAAAATGATCAACACTCCCTTTTTACGTGCGCCGTTAACCCATTTAGAACTTAACGACTGCAACTCGCTGTTAGCATCAGATAAATTAATTAATCAATGGCTTGAAACTCAAGCTAAGTGATCCCTTTAAGTATTAACATGAGAATTTAAAATGAATTGGCAAGAAACATTAACACAATTAGAAGCAGGTACTGTTCGTGCGGCAAATCAAGATGAAGCAGGAAATTGGCAGGCCAATGTAGCCGTAAAAGAAGCTATATTATCAGCATTTAAAGCGGGCGAAAACATTGCTTTTGATGGCATTTATAAGGGGTTTGTCGATAAACATAATTTACCTGCGCGTGAGTTTACCGCTGACGATAAAGTGCGATTAGTACCGGGTGGTTCTTCAGTTCGCCGTGGTGCGCATGTTGCTCCTGGTGTCATTATTATGCCACCCGCTTACATTAATGTTGGGGCTTTTGTTGATACAGGTACTATGATTGATAGCCATGCATTAATTGGCTCGTGCGCCCAAATAGGTAAAAATGTTCATGTTTCTGCCGCTGTTCAAATTGGTGGTGTTTTAGAACCGGTTGGTGCAAGCCCTGTTATTATCGAAGATGGTGCCTTTCTAAGTGCTGGTGTGGTCATTGTCGAAGGTATTGTTGTTAAAAAAGGGGCTGTTTTAGCGCCAGGTGTCTCACTTTCAGCGTCAGTGCCTGTTTACGATTGTGTGAATGAAGTGATGCTTGAAAAAGGTGCTGATATTCCTGAACGTGCTGTAGTGGTGCCAGGAACACGTCCGGTTTCAGGGGCGTGGGCGAAAACGCACGGTTTAAATATGGCTTGTGCATTAATCGTTAAATATCGCGATGAAAAAAGTAATGCCTCGTTAGAGCTCGAGTCTATTTTACGTTAAGCCCTCTAAGGTAAAGCAGGAATATCATGTCTGAGTTAGTAAATACTACCTATTGTTTTGATTCTCCTTCGGCGCTTGAATTAAGCGCTGAGTTAACAAAGCAACAACCTGAAAGTAGCCAGCAAGAAGGTTACTTTGTTTATCATCTTGATGCGCTTAAAGCCCATTTAGCCGAACTACAACGCCAAGACGTCATTAAGTTATGGTTTGCGGTAAAAGCGAACCCGTTATCTAACATCATTAAAACCTTAGACGATGCGGGTTTTAATTTTGATGTGGCGAGCAGTGGCGAATTAAATCAAGTCTTAAAGCAAGGTATTACACCCGAACGTATCTTAAATACCGGTCCGGCAAAATCAAAAGCACAAATAACGTCGTTCATTAAACAAGGGGTTAATATTTTTGTTGCTGAAAGTTTGAATCAATTAACTTGGTTAAATGAAGCAGCTATTGAGCATGATGTTAAGCCAAGAGTGCTGTTGCGGGTTCAGTTGCAATGGCCAGAGGGTGAAAAAAACCCTTTAGGGGGAAATTGCCTAACACCATTTGGTTTGTCGATAGAGCAGTGGCAAAGCATTAAAGTCGTTAACTTTCCTGGTATTGAGTTGTGTGGTTTACATATTTTTCAATGGGGCAATATGCTCAGTAATGAAAAAATGTTCTCGCTGTGGTCACAAATGGTTGCACCATTAAAAGGTTTAGCTGATGACATAGGTATGCCATTAAAAATCTTAGATTTAGGTGGCGGTTTAGGTATTGATTATTTACAGCAAGGCAAAACACTTTCTTGGCAGAAAATTATTGCTGATCTGGCGATCATAAAGCAGCAGGCAGGTGCCGAAGAGTTATGGTTAGAATTGGGCCGTTTTGCGGTTGCTGAGTGTGGTTATTATGTGGTCCCCGTTGTTGATAGAAAAATGAATTATGGTCAAGAGCAGTTAGTCTTAGCCGCAGGTATTAATCATTTGTTAAGACCGGCGATAACCGAACAGCCTTTTCCTGTCAATTTACTACGAGAGTCTACACGCGAAAAACAGTTGTTTGATATTCATGGTCCGCTATGTACCAGTATGGACAAATTGGGTAAGTTGCCTTTGCCTGATGACGTATCTGTTGGCGATCAACTGGTATTTGGCTATTGCGGTGCTTACGGTTTTACTGAAAGTATGCCATTTTTTCTTTGTCACCATATCGCTGCTGAATACGTGTTTAGTCAAGGGACGTTGGTTGAAGTCAGAGCAGCACAACCAGCGGATTGGTATTTAAGATAGCGATAAATACTTCAGCTTAATGTTTAAGATAAAGTGAACAAAATGAATGAAATAAAAAAAGAAGTTATGCATGTTGGTGAAATGGCGAGCGGCGCAGCACTTACCGTTCCTGTTTATCGTATAAAAGGACGTACTGATGCACCCAGTGTTTATATTCAAGCGAATATGCATGGCGCTGAAGTGCAAGGTAATGCGGTTATTTTTCAACTATTAGAATTATTGAAAAACACAAAAATAAATGGCGATATTACCTTAGTACCTTATGCCAACCCTGTGGGGTGTAATCATAAAAATGGTGAATATACCCTTGGCAGATTTGATCCTATCACCGGAGTGAATTGGAATCGGATGTATCACTTTGATGAAAGCATCATCAAGCCGTTTGTTCGTGAATGTATTGGCAAAAAAAATCAAGTTATTGAAGCCAATTTTAAAAAGCTAATGATTGAAAGTATTGAAGAAAAACTTAACCATAATATTTATGGGCTAACGACCGGACAACGCATTGCTTATCAATTACAGCGCTTGGCTCATCAAGCTGACTACGTTTTAGACTTACATACCGGGCCTATTTCAAGTAAACATTTATACTGCCCTGAATATGCGCAAGAAAGCGCTCAGTACTTTGATATTCCACATACATTATTAATTCCTAATGACTTTGATGGTGCCTTAGATGAAGCAACCTTCTGCCCTTGGTGGTCATTACAAGACGCTTTTGCTGAATTAGGTATCGAGTTTTCGATTAGTTCAGCGTCTATTAACAAAGAAAGCTTTACCGTTGAATTAGGCTCGCAAGAACAGATTGATCTTGATGTAGCCTTAGAAGATGCTAAAAGTATTATGAATTATTTACAGCATAAAAACGTCATCAACACCACTGAATACCGACCTAAAACGATGACACGTTATGGATGTTATTTAAAAAACTACAAAGCCTTTTATTCGCCAATGGGAGGGATGGTCGATTACTTGGCTGAATTTGGTCAACCATTAGCTGCAGGTGAACCGCTGGCGAGAATTTTACGCATGGATAATTATGGTGACGGCGATCCATTGCACTATATTTCACTGGATAAAAAAGTCATTCCTATTTTACATTTTGCCTCGGCGAGTGTGAATCAAGGTACAGAATTATATAAAGTGTTTAGTGAGTATTTTGAGTTTTAATACTGTGTGAATTAGCCTTGATTTATAAATAAGGTATTGACAATACTACTGTTGCCAATACCTTTGAACTACTTGTTTGTTTGCTCTTTTTGGCGAGATTGTTCGATACTCGCGCTAAGTTCTTTGGCTAAAGATTGGACTTCGGGTATAAAATCTTGCATTAACTGTTGTGAAAGTATGATTGAGTCTTGAATAATTAAAGGCATTTTTTTCGTCATACTTCTGCCAATATCTGAACGATAAAATGTTATTAACCCTTGTATTTCTGCTTCGGTAAAATTGCGGCTGTAAATGTCTATCATTGGCTCTTTAAAGCTATGCCAATTCATTTTCTCATGAAGAAGGGCATTTACTTTATCCATATATTTATCAAAATGAACTTTCTCTTTGTTCGAAATATTCATTTTTTTCGACATACCTTCAAACATTAGCGTAACTTGACTTTGCATACTCTCTATCATTTTTGAAACTTCAGTTAATTCCATTAATTTTTCAATCGATGCCCTTGATGATAAGTCGTTAGCTTTACTAGTAAAACTAAGCATAAGTACCAATAGCAGCATGGTGATTCTTCTCATTATTATTCCTTTAATTTTTAATAGAGTGAGTATTGATCATAATACTTGTTGATTATATTGCAACATTTTCATTACATTTGTAGCAACAAAATGATGAGTCGTAGAGTGACTGAAAATCATCACTAGATTACCATCGACTTCTGATTATGGTTAAAATTGGAAGGTAATAAATTTGATTTAACGCATTTATGAAGCATAGGAATCAAATTAGTCATTAAATCGTCACTTAGTAAGCCATAAGCATATTTATTAAAGACAATTTTGTGGTATAAATAATGCTCTTAATAAATTCTAAACGATTAATAAAGGACTAATGGTGAATTTTAAACGGATGTTTTTCTACTATATTATACTCGTTGTTTTTTTGCCTCTTACTATACAAGCGGCTGAAAAAAAATGGGTTTATACCGTTGTAGAAGGCGATAGCTTATGGAGTATCAGCCAAGAATATCTTGAAGAAACAGCTTTTTATCAAAAACTTCAAAAACTTAATGGAATCACATATCCTAAAAAATTACAGCCCAATACCTTAATAGAAGTACCTATGTCGTGGATAAAAAGCTATCCAACCTATGCGACAATAACGGCTATTTCGGGCAAAAGTACCTTCTTTAAACAAGGTGAAACGCAAGTCACTAAACTCGGCTCAATATTGAGCTTTGGTGATATATTAACTGTTGATGCTAATTCTAGTGTCAGCCTCACGCTTGTTGATGGCTCTGTGCTTACTCTTCTTGAAAAAAGTAAATTGTCTTTTGAGTCTTTAATAAGTTATGGCAAAACAGGAATGGCGGATACGCAACTAAAACTTCACCAAGGTAAAGTTGAAACACAGGCAAAAAAATCAAAGGGACCAGGGTCTCGTTTAGATATATCTACAGCTTCAGCCATAAGCTCAGTGCGAGGCACGGTTTATAGAGTTGCACATTCCTCGCAAGATCATAATTCACTTATTGAGGTATTAGAGGGCGAGGTCGAAGTTAACGCACAAATGCAAAGTGAATATATAGCGAAAGGGTTTGCCAGTAAAGTAGCGAAAGGACAGGTTCCTAGTAAACCGATAATGCTATTGAATGCCCCACGTTTTATCAGCACAAAAAACCGCTTTGAAGGTGAGGAGGTAAATTTTGACTGGGAAAATGTTAAGGATGCAATAGCATACAAAGTGCAAATTTCATCTAATAATACTTTTACAGATATTGTTTGGCAGCAACATCAATCTCAAACAGTTGCTACGCTCGCAAAAATCGTAGATGGCGATTACTTTATTAGAGTTAGTGCGCTTAGTCTTTCAAATATAGAAGGGTTCGCTCGAAGTACTTCATTTTCTGTTAATAATAAGCCATTACCTCCAGCCATTAGTGAAGTAGATAGCTTTTTTGATGCTGGTACTCGTGAACTTACTTGGGCTTATGCGAAAGAATTATCAGGTTCGCTTTTACAAATCGCCTCGGATAGTAATTTTGACAATGTTATTATTTTAACAAATTTGTCTGAAAGCTCATTTATTATTCCTAATACACTTCCTTTTGGGAAATACTATTGGCGGGTGGCTGGCGTTGATCATAAAGGTCGAGGACCTTTTTCGAAGGGCAATGATTTTTTATGGCAGGCATTATTATCTCCTGTGCAATGGAGTTATCAGCATAAAACTGATCAGTTAGTCGTTGATTGGTCAGCACTTAAGGTCGATGAGTCAGTACAGATACAGGTTGCTGATGAGTCTGATTTTATGGCTAATACCCAGGTTCTTGAATCGGTAGTAAAAACGCTTTCAATACCTATACCCAACGACAGAGATATCTATATACGTTCGCGTGTTATCAATAAAAAATTAAATGTTCATGGAGAGTGGAGCGACGTGAAGACTATCAGTAATAATGATGATAACGCGCTTATATCGTTTGCTTTTTTAGCGCTTTTTATTCTTTTGTAATAGGTCATGATTAGCATTATGTTTAGGCTACTATTTAAAGACAAAAATTTAATGGCAATGCTGCTCATTAGCTTCCTTTTCATATTTTTTTATACGCCAGAAAATGTGTTAAACACCTTGTTTTATGATGTTGTGCTTAAGCAAAAGCAAGTTAAAGAAAATCATGCTGTTATTATTGCTATCGATGATAAAAGTATTCAAACAATAGGCCGTTGGCCTTGGCCACGTAAAGTTCACGCTCAACTAGTCGATAAATTAGCGTCTGCAAAACCTGCCGCTATTGGTTTTGATATCTTATTTGTCGATCCGGACCTAGCCGAGCCAACATCAGATGTCACATTTGCTAAAGCTATCGCCAATACGGCTAATATTGTTTTGCCTTTATCCCCTAATTTTGAAGAAAATGCTAGCGCTCATGAGCTTTTGCCATCGACGATTTTTTTAACAAACAAGGTAGTATTAGGTCACAATGATTTTGAATTAGACACCGATGGTGTTATGCGCAAAGTCTATTTATATGCCGGTTGGCAGCAGGCTAAATGGCCTAGTTTTGCATTATCTCTTGCTCAAATTATGCAGCCTAATAAATTTATTGCTCCCGATAAAGTTTCAAAAGGAAACTTTTGGACAAGACAAAAACCAATAAATATCGCTTTTAATAGCATAGATATCCCCACTTTATCTTATAGCGATGTGCTCAGTGGTGATGTTGACAACACTATATTTAACCATAAAGTTATATTGATTGGAGTTACCGCATCAGGACTTGGAGAGCGCTTTACTACACCGACATCTATGTCTCACCAACGACTTTCTGGTGTTGAAATTAATGGACATATTGTTAATGCTCTACTCTCAGATGCAACGATTACTTTAATACCAAACCTTGGTCAGTATGCTTTTGCAGCGATAATCGTTTTACTCGCGATTCTCTGTTTATCTTTATTGAACTCTGCTTTTGTCTTAACAAGTCTAGCCGGACTAATTATTGCTACCTTTGTTATCGCAACAGGGAGCTTGCTCGTCTATAACCTATGGCTAGATCCGCTGTTGCCCATTGGCTTACTTTTGTTAATTATTTTGTATTTATTGTTTTTTAAAGTGAAATTTTATAAAAATAATTTGCTACAACTCAATCAAAAAATATATACGGATAACGCAACACAACTACCTAACGCTGAAAAAGTAAATTTAATTATAAATGAGCTGATTTTATCAGCACAGCTTGAAAAGAAGCCTTTCCCGGTCATTATTATCAATATAGGTAAATTTAACGCAGTAAATGATCTGGTTGGCTTTAGTGAAGGCAATAACTTATTAAAATTAATCACCAAACGAATACAGTACTTTATTGATGAGCAGCAGGTGATAGCTCGACACACAGGAACAGAATTTATTGTTACTGGGTTAGGTCGTCATAAAGAAGACGATATTAAGCTTATGTGTAATAACATTAATGTTAATTTATCTAAAATATTATCTATTCAAAATGAATCGTTTACTTTGCCGATCAGTATTGGTGTTAGTACTTACCCACACGATGGCTTATCCGCAGAAACCCTGATTAATTGTGCAACTTCAGCAATGCAAAGGGCTAAAGAAAGATCTGGCAGAGGCGTTTGCTTTTATCATAAACACATTAATCAAGAAACTTTAGAGCGACATCACTTCGAAAATGATTTAGCACACGCGTTAGAGAAAAACGAAATTGAAGTTTATTATCAACCACAAGTTAATGCTCAAACAAGTGAGATAGTTGGTGTAGAGGCCCTTGCTCGTTGGCTTCACCCCGTAAAAGGTTATATACCGCCAACTGAATTTATACCCATTGCCGAATCAACGGGGCTGATTAATGAAATAGGAGAGTGGATATTAACAACGGCCTGTCAGCAAATTAAAATATGTCAATTAACCTATGGTATACCAATAAAGTTGGGCGTTAATGTCTCTGCGATTCAATTTAATGAGGAGTTATTAATAAAAAACATTGAAAAAATTCTTAATGATACTGGCTTTAATGCGCAGTATTTAGAATTAGAATTAACGGAGAGCTGTCTCATCGACAATATGGGGAATACCGAAAATATATTGTCTCAATTAAAAAAATTGAATATTAACTTGTCGATTGATGATTTTGGTACCGGTTATTCGTCTTTAAGTTACTTAAAAAGTTTTCCTATTGATCGCATTAAAATCGATCGCTCATTCATTAAAGATATTAATGACAGTGATGATGCAAATAAAATTGTTTTAGCGATTATATCTATGGCTCAGAGTTTAAATATGTCGACTATTGCAGAAGGTATAGAATTAATAGAACAGCAAAAATTCTTGCAAAAACATCATTGTGATGAGCTACAAGGCTATTTATTTAGTAAGCCTTTATCTTATAAAGATCTTGAATCATTACTTAAAAAAGGTAGGTTTTTGTAACTTTATTTGCTGTGGTTTTACTATTTATTATCATATTATTTGTTGTATAACACCGCTAATGCTTATATTTTTTAGCAAGACTTACCTATATTAAGGCCTCTTAACATTCATTAAGAGGCCTTGTTTTTTTATCAGATAATTTTTTTATTTTAACCGCTACAGCTTTAAGTGTGTATTGAAGTAATTAGTCATCATGGTTTTAATGTGTAACGTTGTGCCACTGCCTTCGTACAAGCCATGGCTTCGATTCGGGTAAGACATGAAGTCAAACTGACGGTTGTGCTTAACTAATTCATTAATTAGGCGTTCAGAGCCTTGGTAATGAACATTATCGTCGCCTGTGCCATGAATAAGCAGTAACTTACCTTGCAAGTTTTTAGCATGGGTAATAGGTGAACCTTGCTTGTAACCTTCGGCAAAGTCAGCTAATAAACCCGAATAGCGTTCTTGGTAAATAGAATCGTATAAACGTTGATCAGGCACAGGTGCTAAAGAAATACCTACATGATATTGCTCAGGGTAACGGAACATCATATTTAAGGTCATCGAACCACCGCCAGAATGCCCCCAAATAGCAACATGGTCAGTATCAATATAGTCCCAACGATTTGCCATTGCTGTTAATGCATCAGATTGGTCACGTGAAGAAAGTACACCGACTGCGCCGTAAATTGATTTGCGCCACTCTCTGCCTTTTGGTGTGCGTGTACCGCGATTATCAATAGAGGCTATTATGTAACCCTGTTCAGTTAACATTTGATCCCACATAGCTGCACTGCCACGCCAGCTATCAGTAACCGTTTGTCCCCAAGACTCTCCATAAACATAAAAAATGATAGGATATTTTTTCTTAGGATCAAAATCCGCAGGGCGAATAATATAACCGTCTAAAACGACACCATCTTGTGCTTTTACTTGAAAAAACTCATGATCTGTTTTTGGCAACTCAGCTAATTTATCGATTAATACCTTGTTGTCCATCATCATGTGTTTGGTTTGATGACCTTCAATTTTCACTAAACGTTTCTGCGTTGGTTGGCTAAATGTCGAGTGTGAATGAATCGCCCATTGCCCGTCTGCCGACATTTGGTAACTGTTAGTACCAGCAAATTCTTCAGGAGTGACCCGTTGATTACTTAAACTTCCATCAAGCTTGCTGCGATATAAGTAACGCTGTGCAACATTTTCAGGTGAAGCTATGTAGTACAACCAACCGTTTTCTTCGTCGATGGTTTGAATGCTTATTACATCAAAGTCACCTTCCGTTAAGTTTAAAGCGGTTTTTCCGTCACGTGTTATGTTGAAAATATGGCGCCAACCACTGCGTTCACTAGTCCATAAAAAGCTGTTGCCTTGGTTTAACCAGCGAGCATCGTCAAAGAAATCAAGAAAGGTCTCTTCTTGCTCTGTCATCACAGTTGTGACATCACCGGTATTAGCGTTAGCTAAATAAAGAATATTAGTGTCTTGTTTGCGGTTGACATGCTGTACCAATATTTGTTGACTGTTACCTGACCAATTCATGCGTGGAATATACATGTTGCGTGAGTTGTTGGGTAGATTGGCCCAGATAGTTTTTGTTGTCGCTAAATTTACTACGCCAACTTTTGGTAATGCATTTGTTTCACCCACTTTAGGGTAAGGGAATTTTGTGATGGTCGGGTAAAGTTCGTCAGTATTATTAATCATAATGAAGTCTTTACTACCACTGGTGTCTAACTGCCAGTAGGCAATTTTTTCACCGTCAGGGCTCCAGCGAAAACCATCCTTAATGGTAAACTCTTCTTCGTAAACCCAGTCAAATAAACCATTGATTTTTCCATCGCCAGCGTCAAATGTTAATTGAGACACCTTATTATTTGCTAAGTTTTCTACATAAATATTGTCTGCAACCACGTAAGCGACTTTACTTGCATTAGGTGAAAATTTTGCAAACATTAATGAGCTTGCTAAGGGATTTTTGCCACCAAGTTGCATTAATTTATTGGTTTTTATATCTAATAACCAATAATCACCTCGACTGTTTGAACGCCATACTTTTTTACTATTAGTATAAATAAGCAATTTTTGACGGTCGTCTGACCAAGTGTAATTATCTATATCTAATGGCTTTTCAGTGCCTTTAGGTGTCAGTTGTTGTGCCGAAATCAATACCGAACGCTGTAAGGTTTCAGGGTTATAAACAACGATGTCACGACCTATGCTGACTTCTTTGCCTTTTTCATCTGTTTTTGTTTTTGCTGATTTTTCAACGATGGTGTAACCACTACCGTCGGCTAACCAACGTAGGCGAGAAATATAATCTGAGCTAAATTCACCCTCTTTGTAAATACGTTCAACGGTTAACGGCGTTGATTTTTTAAGGTTAATGTTAGTATTTGTGGTATTTTCTGTGGTGATGTTTTGACAAGCAGCTAATGATACTGCAATAGCAGTGGTCAATGCGGTTGAGCATAGCCAACGAGTTATTTTTATTTTAGGCATAATATTTCCTTAATTTGCGTACAATCACTTTAAATTGTATACAATTAATTGGCAATGCTGTTGGTCGACTATTTTGTCACTTTTACCGTATTTAAATGATCGCTTAGCGGTTGAAAAAAGTAAATTTGACCTCACCTATTGCACATCAAAAAACAAAAGGTTGAACCATGGATAACGCACTAGAAATTTCTGGCTTAAAAAAAGTTTATAAAGGTGGTTTTACTGCACTTAAAGGTATCGATCTTACGGTTAAACAAGGTGATTTTTTTGCTTTACTTGGTCCTAATGGCGCAGGTAAGTCGACAACCATAGGTATCATCACCTCTTTGGTTAATAAAACCGCAGGTAGTGTTAAGGTTTTTGGCCATGATATCGATAAAGAACTTGAACAAGCCAAGAGCTATTTAGGTCTAGTCCCACAAGAGTTTAACTTTAATCAATTCGAAACCTTGTTAACTATTTTAGTTAATCAAGCCGGTTACTATGGTGTTGAACGTTCTTTAGCATTTAAACGCGCTGAAAAGTACCTGAAAAAACTCGATCTATGGGACAAGCGTAACGATGCAGGTCGTATGCTTTCAGGAGGAATGAAACGTCGCCTGATGATTGCAAGAGCGCTAATGCATGAACCGCAGGTACTTATTCTTGATGAACCTACTGCTGGTGTTGATATTGAACTTCGTCGCTCAATGTGGATTTTCTTACGTGAATTAAACAAGCAGGGTATTACGATCATTTTAACGACCCATTATTTGGAAGAAGCTGAAATGCTTTGTCGAAATATTGCCATTATTGACTCAGGTGTGATCGTTGAAGATACTGATATGAAATCTTTGCTGTCAAAATTAGACCAAGAAACAATCGTCTTTGATATCGACTCCGTAACTAATGCGCCAGAGCTTGATGCCTTCACTTGTCGGTTGATTGACGACCACACCTTAGAAGTTGATGTGAAAAAGTCGCAACTTATTAATGATATTTTTAGCCAGCTTAACGGACAAAATATTAATGTTCGTAGTATGCGCAATAAAAGTAATCGCCTAGAAGAGTTATTCGTCAGTCTCGTGGGTAGTGGGCAAAAAGTTAAACAGGAGAATAAATAGTATGTCATCAAAAAGTAATTTTATTGCTCTGAAAAGCATCTTATATAAAGAAATCAATCGTTTTACGCGTATATGGGTACAAACATTGGTCCCTCCGGCTATTACCATTAGCTTATACTTTGTTATTTTTGGTGAACTTATTGGTTCGCGCATTGGACAAATGGGCGGGTTTGATTATATGTCGTTCATTGTGCCTGGCTTAATCATGATGAGTGTCATTACCAATTCATATTCAAATGTCGCCTCGTCATTTTTTAGTGCTAAATGGCAACGTAATGTTGAAGAAATGCTGGTTGCACCGGTACCAAATTGGGTGATTGTTGCCGGTTATGTCGGTGGCGGTATGGCACGTGGTATGTTGGTGGGTACGATAGTGACTTTAGTCTCTTTATTGTTTGTTGATATTCAAATTCATAATATTTGGGTGATTATTGCCACGGTTAGTTTAACGTCAGCCACGTTTGCCTTAGGCGGTTTGATTAACGCTATTTTCGCTGGTAGTTTCGATGATATATCCATTATACCAACGTTTATTTTAACGCCATTAACGTATCTTGGTGGTGTATTTTATTCAATCAGTTTACTCCCTGATTTTTGGCAAGGTGTTTCACAATTAAATCCTATCGTTTATATGGTCAATGCTTTTAGGTACGGATTTTTAGGCATCAGTGATGTGAGTCTAACATTAGCATTCTCTGTATTAGGGGCATTTATTATTACCTTATATGCGATTGCCATGACACTTATCACCAAAGGAATAGGGCTACGTAGCTAATGACTATCAATATCGATAAAGAGGATGTCAGCGTGACGGGTGATTCAAGAGTTATCATCACTAATCAACCTGGCATTCATGAAAAACTTGAAGAAATTGTTGAAAAACATTTACAGCACCGCTCACAAAAGCCTTTTCAAGCACATACCGAGCAAGCGTTTGCCGAAATGGATGTTTTAGTGAAGGCCCATCAAGGGGATATTATTTTAGACTCGTGCTGTGGTGTTGGGCAAAGTACACGTATTTTAGCCAAACAAAATCCGCAGGCTTTAGTGATTGGTGTAGATAAGTCAGCGCATCGCATTAATCGTAATGTTGATGAACTTCTCCATGACGATGGCTCTAAAATTGAGAATTTCCATTTAGTTAGAGCAAATTTGAATGATTTTTATCGTTTAGTTGACCAAGCGAATTGGCCAGTAAATAAACATTATATTTTGTATCCCAATCCTTGGCCTAAATCTAAACATATTCAAAGGCGTTGGCATGGTAGTGCGGTATTCCCACAAATTATTAATATTGGTGAACAAATTATTCTGCGCAGTAACTGGCGATTATACTTAGAAGAGTTTCAATTTGCTGCCGATGTAGCGGGTATTTTAGGTGATATTAGTGCGATTACTAATGAAGAGCCTTTAACGCCATTTGAAGCAAAATATAAAGCGAGTGGTCAACCTTGCTGGCAGTTATTGCTCAATCGTGAATATCTACCTTTTATTTAATTTTATTAACTATGCTGCTTAGCAAAATTGACAATAAGTTAGTGAAACTCGCTAATTTATTTAATGAGCAGTAAATAATGATTTGAAATTAAATTTTATTTTCATTAAAAATCAACTCTTTAACGTATATGGCTTAGATCTTGATTACTTTTTGATTAATGAGTAATAATACTCAATCAAAAAGGATATTGAAGATGAATAATTTAATTAAAAAGAATGTATTAATGATGGCGTTGAGTACTTTAGCACTTGTAGAATTAGCGCTAGTTTACGCAGCAACCATTATGTAGTGACTTTATTGCTGGACTTTTCTCTGGTAGATAAAAATAAAGTACAAGACATTTCAGTCATTTTTTATTAAAGTGCCGTTTTATGTTTACTTACCAACATGGTTACAGCGGCAAGGTATGACGACGAATAAGCGCACAGCAAAAGCGACTCAAGAGTCTTTACACAGTATTTTTACAATTCCGGAAGCACCTGATTCGACGTTGGGGCTAATCGAAAAAGAAATATCAGAAAATCTTGCTGGTTTTTTAGGTAATCATATT
The DNA here is from genome assembly GCF_014077325.1 of Colwellia sp. BRX8-5. Taxonomy (NCBI): domain Bacteria; kingdom Pseudomonadati; phylum Pseudomonadota; class Gammaproteobacteria; order Alteromonadales; family Colwelliaceae; genus Colwellia; species Colwellia sp. BRX8-5. The sequence continues at coordinate 88,046 of NZ_JACGVR010000002.1, read as the reverse complement.
GCTGCTAAAGAACGTGCCTTAAGCGAAATTGAAAAAGATTTCGCTAGCTCTGCAATTCCCGAAGAACCTAGTTTTGTTTCTGATCATACTCGTCATATTTTAGATAAAGTTGTTGCACAATCAGTGCATACATCAAGCCCAAGTTTTATTGGTCATATGACTTCAGCTTTACCTTACTTTATTTTACCGCTTTCTAAATTGATGGTGGGTTTAAATCAGAATTTAGTCAAAATTGAAACATCAAAAGCATTTACCCCACTTGAACGTCAAGTGTTAGGTATGATGCATCGTTTGGTTTATAAAGATAATGACCATTTTTATGAGCAATGGATGCACAGTGCTAACCATTCATTAGGTGCCTTCTGTTCTGGTGGCACTGTCGCCAATTTAACGGCCTTTTGGGTCGCGCGTAATAATTTGTTGAAAGCTGATGGTGATTTCAAAGGTATTGCACGAGAAGGCTTATTTAACGCATTAAAACATTATAAATATGATGGCTTAGTGATTTTAGTGTCTGACCGTGGCCATTATTCATTAAAGAAGTCTGCTGATATCCTAGGGATTGGTCAGGACAGCGTGATATCAATTCCTACCGATGGCAATAACCGCATTGATTGCCAGAAATTGCGTGAAAAATGTCTTGAGTTGAAACAAAGAAACATCCGCGTATTAAGTATTGTTGGCGTTGCTGGTACGACAGAAACAGGTAACATTGATCCATTAGATAAAATGGCTGATATTGCTGAAGAGTTTCAAACACACTTTCATGTCGATGCTGCATGGGGTGGTGCGACGTTATTATCAAATAAATATCGTCCACTGCTTAAGGGTATCGAACGCGCTGATTCAGTAACTATCGATGCTCACAAGCAAATGTATGTGCCTATGGGGGCAGGCCTGGTGGTGTTTAAAAATCCGGCTTCTGTGGCTTCTATTGAACACCATGCAGAATATATTTTACGTAAAGGTTCAAAAGATTTAGGCTCACATACCTTGGAGGGTTCAAGACCCGGTATGGCGATGTTGGTTTATGCAAGCTTACATATTATCAGTCGACCTGGTTATGAAATGTTGATTAACCAAGGAATTGACAGAGCACGGTATTTTGCAGAACGCATTAATCAGCATGCTGACTTTGAGTTAATAACTGAACCAGAGTTATGTTTATTAACCTATCGCTACAATCCAAAAGCGGTGCAAAACTTATTAGCAAATAGTTCAGCAGAACAACAAGATAAGATTAATTATTTACTCGATGACCTGACTAAATTTATTCAAAAACGTCAACGTGAAAATGGTAAATCATTTGTTTCACGCACGCGTATTGAAGTGCAGCGTTATCAAGGTCGTAAAACTGTGGTTTTTCGTGTTGTATTGGCGAATCCATTAACCTCCAATGAAATTCTTAATGATGTGCTAGTCGAGCAACTTGAATTGGCTCAAGAAAGTGAAACCTTTCTACCTGATTTGTTGTCTTTAACTTAGCTTATATTTTGTAATTCTGCTTGAAATGTTTTACTTATACTTTCGTTGTGTAAGTTATTTCTTTCGTTTTATTATTTATCTTTCTAAAAAACATTATCTAACTCACTGTTAAGTAAGGATATATATATTTTTAATGAATTTTTGTTCTATAAAGTTTCATTTAGATCTATAAATGTTATTTTCTTTATGAAAGTTGTTGTGTAATAATTCATGCACGATTACATTTTGTGGTGGTAATAATTATGGAATACGACATGAGAAAAACTCCAGTAGAAGTATCTGAACACAATCACGCTGACATTTCATCGGTTCAACAAGCCTTAATTGAAGCGCAAAAAGAAATTTTAGAATTGCAATCGCAAATTCAATGGTTAGAACGCTCATACGAATAAATTTTTGTCGCGTTTTAGCACAGTAAATACTAAAAAGCCGAACGTTATGAAAATAACATTCGGCTTTTTTGATCTTTATTGATTAATACGAGCAGTAAATAATTATTACAGGAAAACTTGTAAATTATCGATTAACCTTGCTTTACCACAATGGGCAGCGGCGAGGATCACTAATTCTTTATCATCTTTATTGGCGGGTTGCAGTGTTCTTGCATGACAAATATCAATATAGTCAGTCTTCATACCGGCATTATTAATCAAATGTGTGGCTTGTTTGATCAGACCACTAAAGTCGTGATCAGACTTTATTTGCTGTGCTAGCCATTGAATGCTTTTTGCAAGTGCTGGTGCGATTGCAAGTTGTTCCGGCGTTAAATAACCGTTTCTCGAACTCATTGCTAAGCCACTTTTTTCGCGAACCGTATCGACAGCAATTATATCAATAGCCATTGAAAGGTCTTCAACCATAGTTTTTATCACTTGGACTTGCTGATAGTCTTTTAACCCAAAACACGCGATGTCTGGTTGTACTAAATTAAACAGTTTACACACAACCGTCGCAACACCACGAAAGTGTCCTGGGCGGCTTTCTCCACAGTAACCAACAGATACATTGGGTACATCAACATAAGTCTGCTTATCTAGCCCTTTAGGATAAATCATTTGAGCTGATGGAATAAAGAGTAAATCAGTATTAGCAGAGACTAATTGCTGTTGATCGTTGTCGAGCGTGCGCGGGTAATTGTCAATATCTTCATTGGCGCCAAATTGCATAGGATTAACAAATATACTGGCAACCACTTTGTCGGCGTGACGATGAGCCTCTGTTACTAAAGCTATATGCCCAGCGTGTAAATTGCCCATGGTAGGGACAAACGCTATTTTTAAACCTTGTTTACGCCATTTAGTGACTTGTTGGCGTAATTCGATAATCTCATTTACTATTTTCATATAGGGTATTTTACAATCTATTTAACAAAAATATGTTCGTCACCAGGGAAATTTCCATCGGAGACTTCGCTAATGTATAACTCAATGGCTTTTTTAATGTCACCAGTATCGATCAAAAAATTACGTGAAAACTTCGGCATATAGCTACAGGAAATACCCAAAGCATCGTGCATCACCAAGATTTGACCATCGGTATCTTTACCTGCACCAATACCAATAGTTGGGATTGAAACAGCAGTAGAAATCGCTTTACCTAAATCACAAGGTATACATTCTAAAACTAACAATTGCGCGCCAGCCGCTTCAAGTAACTTAGCGTCGGCGATCATTTTATCTGCTTGTGATTTTTCACGGCCTTGTACTTTAAACCCACCAAATACATTAACAGATTGTGGTGTTAAGCCCAAGTGAGCACAGACTGGAATACCGCGCTCTACTAGGCCTTTAATTGTATCAACTAGCCATTCACCACCTTCCATCTTTACCATGCTTGCACCGGCTTGCATAAGTTTTGCCGCGTTAGTGAAAGCTTGCTCTTTAGTGGCATATGTCATAAAAGGCATATCACTAATGATGAGGGTGTCAGTAACACCACGCTTTACCGATTGTGTATGATAAGCCATATGGTCTATATCAACAGGTAATGTGTCATCTTGGCCTTGTAAAACCATACCCAATGAGTCGCCAATTAAAATAGCGTGAATACCCGCTTGATCGAATAGTTTTGCAAAACTTGCATCATATGCGGTGATGGTAGAAATTTTTTCACCTTGCTGTTTCATTTTTAGCAAAGTTGATGTGGTTATCTTAGCCATATTTAGTCCAAAATTTTTAAGGTTTGAGTAAATACTCAGAGAGCGTATTTGAGTGGGCGTACTTTCGCATAATTGTTAAATTAGCGCAACTTGCTATGAATTTTTAACCCGTTTGTCGAAATTGCTTGGCTTAATGCTAAAACAGGCTTGCCATTGGGGAGTGTTAGCTTAGGTGATAACTCTGCAAGTGGTAGCAAGACAAACTCACGAAGCTCTAAGCCATAATGAGGCACGGTTAAGCGTTCGTGGTTAATGGTTTCATTATCGAATAAAAGCATATCTAAATCGAGAATACGTGCTCCCCAGCGATTATCTTTTCGAACACGACCGGCATTATTTTCGATGGCTTGTAATTCGTTGAGTAAATCTAAAGGATTTAGGTCAGTTCTTAACAAGGCAACAGCATTCATATAATCAGGTTGGTCTTGTGGTCCCATTGGGCGGCTAAAATACAGCGAAGAAACACCGTCGAGTGTGGTGTTTTTTATTTGTGTTAAGGACGCAACTGCAAGTTCTATTTGTTTTTGAGGATTAGACAAGTTACTGCCTAATCCTACATAGACTAACGCCATTAATCAGTACTGCTCGATTTGTCTTCGCGAACAACTCGACGTTTTCTAGGACTTCTTCGGCTGCTAGTTCGTGATTGGGCAATACTTTTTATCATCAATTCTTGCGTGTTGTGGTCATTCACTTGAAAGTCAGTCCACCACTTTGCTAACTCTTCTAATGCTGGGTTTTCAGGTGTTGCTTCTATTTGGGCTCTCAGTAAAAGAAAATCATATCCCGCACGGAATTTCTGATGTTCTAACGCCTTATAAGCACGTTTACCATCTCTACGACTTAGCTTATCTTGCAGGATCCATATGTCTTTCATTACTGCCTGAAAACGTTTAGGGATACCTATACTGCGCTGTTGTTCAGACATTATTTCGCTTAAAGCAGCAAAAAATACATCTTGGGGTGACAGCTGTGGTTGTGCACTACGTAAACGCTCAACATGACTTTGCAGTGGATACCAAAGCATAGCGGCAAATAAGAATGCTGGGGTGACGCGTTGTTCATTATTAATGCGGCTATCGGTATTTTCCAGTGCTTGAACGATAAAACGTTCAATATGTGGATGATTGCCTTTACTTAGCATTTGGTCAGTTGCTGGGAAAAAATAGCGAAATAAATCATACTTTCTTAACTGCTGAAAAGTAAGTTGCGCTTTGCCGGCAATAAATAACTTTAAAAATTCTTCGAACATTCTTGCCGGAGGTATGTTTGCCATTAAAGGAGCTAATTCAGCAATTGGCGCTTCTGTTTCTGGGCTAATGGTCATATCTAGCTTAGTTGCAAATCTAATTGCACGTAGCATACGAACCGGATCTTCACGATATCGTGTTTCAGGATCACCAATCAAACGGATTAATTTAGCGTTAATGTCGCCAATACCGTTAGCAAAATCATGAACTTTAAAATCTTTTGCACTGTAGTAAAGTGCGTTAATGGTAAAGTCACGACGTTCAGCATCTTCTTCGATAGAGCCATAAATATTATCACGCAGTAACATGCCGTCTTCACTTTGTTTTGAAGTCTTTTGGCAACTTTGCTCTTTCTCTGGCGCATTTTCATGGTGGCCACGGAATGTTGCTACTTCAATAATTTCACGGCCAAAAACAATATGAGCTAACCGGAAACGGCGACCTATTAATCGACAATTGCGAAATAAATCTTTAATTTGTTCAGGAGTCGCATTGGTCGCTATATCAAAGTCTTTTGGCTCTAAACCCAATAATAAATCACGTACACCACCACCGACTAAATAGGCGTCATAGCCACCACTATTTAAGCGGTAAAGCACTTTTAAAGCGTTGTTGCTCATTTTCTTACGAGAAACATTATGCTGGTCGCGTGTTAAAACAGTAGAGCCTGAGGTCGGCTGAATTTTAGTTGAGCTTTTAGCCATTTTTTTTGAGGCTTTACCTAATACTCTTTTACACAAGTTGATAACACTTTTGATAATACTGGCCTTGATTGGATAATGTGGGAAGTTGAAACATCTTGTAATGCTACGTTTCACTTTTTTATTGGCTACAATAATATATCACGGGGCAATAAAAGAGAATATAAAACGTTTGAAAATTCAACAAACACCCGTTTTACTTGAATATTACTGACAAAATGCTATTTCTTGCTGCTTAGGGATCGCATCTGTAGACCAGTTTTCTATCGCCCACTCTATTATTTGCGTGGCAGAATAAGCATAAAGGTCTTTGGGTGGATGTTGCCCTAGAAAATTAAGGGCTGCGATTAAGGAGGGGGTTGGATTGTTATTATCAATGGCAGGAGCTTTGTTTTGTTTACTGAGTTTAAAACCAGTAGCATCAACGGCTAATGGAATATGGCCAAATTGTGGCGCTTGATAACCTAATTGTTGATAAAAACTTAACTGCCTTACTGTCGGATCAAGTAAATCACAGCCTCGAATAACATGGCTAATATTTTGATAAATATCATCGACCACAACAGCAAGTTGATAAGCAAATAGCCCATCTTTTCTGGCTAAAATAAAGTCTTCTTTGGCAAGCTGTTGCGGACAAAAATAATCACCTTGTATTAAATCATGATAGTGATAAATACCGTGGAGATTACATAACCGCGTAGCACTATTTGTTTGCGGATGATTTTTATTTCTGCACTGACCTTGATAAACCCCGCCCTGGGCCTTGATTTCAGCGCGTGTACATTGGCAGTGGTAAGTGAGTTTTTGCTCTGCTAATTGTTTTAAAACGTCACGATATAAATCGCTTTGCTGACTTTGATATAAAACAGGTTCGTCCCAGTGGAGTCCATAAGCATCCAGTGTTGTTAAAATTGCAGCACTGGCGCCGAGCATTTCACGGGGTGGGTCTATATCTTCAATACGAACTAACCATAAACCTTGCTGATTTTTTGCATGTAAATAGCTGGCGAGTGCGGCGATTAAAGAGCCAAAATGAAGGAAGCCCGAAGGGGATGGAGCAAAACGGCCACGATATTGAGTCGTAGATTTACTCAAATATTGTGGCCGCGTAATATTAATTTTGTCGTGATTCATATAATGAATACGTTAACGTAATATCATTTAATCAAGCAACTAACCTGCTAATTGGCGTTCTTTAATCTCAGCAAGTGTTTTACATTCAATACATAAATCAGCAGTTGGGCGCGCTTCTAGACGACGAATGCCAATTTCAATACCACATGAATCACAGAAGCCAAATTCATCTTCTTCAATCAATTGTAATGTTTTTTCAATTTTTTTAATGAGTTTACGTTCACGATCTCGTGTGCGTAGCTCTAAACTGAACTCTTCTTCTTGAGCTGCTCGGTCAACCGGATCAGGGAAGTTTGCTGCTTCGTCTTGCATATGCATAACTGTGCGGTCAACTTCTTCGCGAAGCTGCACTCGCCAAGCATCAAGAATTTTCTTGAAATGCTCTAATTGAGCAGCGTTCATGTACTCTTCGTTGGCTTTCTCTGCGTACGGCGATACGCCCGCTAATGCTAAAATACCTAGTACTTTTTTGGCTGGCATGCTTATTCTCCTAAATGCTACATCGACCTACATGGCGAAGTTGTTGCTCTTTCATTAAAAGCTACACCCGTGGTTGCAATTGCCAATAATAAATAGACCTGAAATACCCAGTCTATATTGCGTTGCACGAATCATAATTCAAGGCTTTCGTTACAATTAACTTAAAAAATAATTATTCTTCTTTTAAATCAAACGGTTATGGGTTCGTTCGGAAAAGTGGAAATATTTTTGTATACTATTTTTTAACAATTTATTTTTGAGCAAGCTTTTTTAACAATTTTTGTTAGGGTGAGTCAATGTATTTAACTCTTTTTTTTGGTTAATCCGTTACATTTTCCGCTAATTTTACCGGCAAGGCGTCGACCAAAGTCATTTGAATGTTGCTGATATCTTGCTTAAAGCTTACTTTGTAAGCAATAACCTCAACACCCTGCTCCTTAGCCTGTGATAGAAGTTCTGCATATTTAGCGTCAATATGCTGTGCGGCCATAACGCTTTCAATCCCACTATGAAGTACAGCAAATAACAAAATAGCTCGATGACCTTGTTGTTTCATTTGCATGAGTTCACGTAAATGCTTCTGGCCACGAAGCGTGACTGCATCAGGAAAGTAGCCTTGCTTACTTATAGAGCCATCACCTAGCAGGGTAACACTTTTAACTTCTATATAAGTTAACACATCGTTTTCGTCAGTAAGTAAGAAGTCGATTTTACTATTTTCATCACCGTATTTTACTTCTCGTTTTAACGTTTTATAGTTGTGCAGTTCACTAATTGTTCTATTAGTCAGTGCTTCTTCAACTAATTGGTTGGCACGTAGGGTATTTACACATATAAAATGATCATTCTGTGTTTGAGTGATTTCCCAACTGTAAGGATACTTACGTTTTTTATTATCGGAAGTACTATACCAGACAGTATCTTTTTCTGTAGCACAACCGGTCATAGCACCTGTATTGGCGACATGAAGTGTTGTTTCAGTGCCATCTTCTAATATGATATCTGCAAGGAAACGTTTATAACGTTTGATTAAAATCGCTTTTTTAAGATTTATGTTCATTGGAAAAATAAATGATAAGTTTTATTAATGTTACGTTATGTACTGACAAACCGCTAACTTTTGTTAGTGGTACTTAATTGGCCAACAATACTCGCTAAAATTATTGCAAAGTTAGCCGTTTTGATAAAATATTTCTTAGATGTTTTGGTGCTGTCGTTAAAAAGTACAACAAGAAAATCGCAGTATTATACCGTTAAATAATCCATTTTCCCTGCTGAACGCCCTCGTTTAAAGCTGAGGTTTGGCTAGGTTTACATTAATTAAATAACTACTTTTCAAAAAATATCGGCTTTGCTTGATGATGAGTATAAACTAAGTCGTATTAATTTATGATCTTCAGGATAGTTTATGACCCAAGTAACAAATATTCATTTATCAAAGCAAAGTAGTAGTAATAATTGGCAAAGTGACAACCTTGTTCAGTATGTTGATAACGAACTTCATATCTGTTTGAAAGATTCAAGTGGTAGCCCCTTAAGACAGATTCAAAAAGCAGCACGTAGCATTGAGAAACTTGGCGTTAAGCATGCACGTTTATCTGGTGATAACTGGCAAGCTAATACTCAATGGAGTTTTGCACTCGGTTTTACTTGTGTCGGAAAATTAACTAACGTTGAATTTACCGGTAGCAGCGAATGTATCAACAGTTTGAACGACAAATTAGCTGTTTTTGCCTGGAGCCGTGATTTAATTAATCAAACACCTTCTGAGCTATATCCGCTTAAATTGGCTGAGTTAGCAGCAGATTATATTAATGCTCAAGCACCTGCTTATGTCACCAGCAATATTATCTCTGGCGATGAATTGCAACAGCAAGGCTGGGTGGGCATTTATAATGTTGGTAAAGGCAGTATTAATCCGCCGTGTTTATTAGAAGTTGATTTTAACCCAACAGGCGATCCTGATGCGGCTGTATCTGCTTGTTTAGTCGGTAAAGGTATCACTTTTGACAGTGGCGGTTACAGCTTAAAGTCAAACGCAGGAATGTTTGACATGAAATGTGATATGGGCGGTGCTGCAGTGGTTGCGGGAGCTATGGCATTAGCCATTAGACAAGGTCTAAATAAACGCGTTAAGTTATTTTTATGTTGTGCTGAAAATATGGTCAGTAACGATGCTTATAAGTTGGGCGATATTTTAACTTATAAAAACGGTGTAACGATGGAAGTCGCTAACACCGACGCTGAAGGTCGCATAGTACTGGCTGACGGTTTATTAGCAGCAAGCGAAACTAAGGCGCCTCTTATTATTGACGCAGCAACACTAACAGGTGCGGCGGTAATGGCTACTGGTGGTGAATACAATGCTTTATTTACTTTAGACAACCAAGCTGCAGAGCAAGCGAAAAAAGCCGCAGAGCAAGTGAATGAGCCAATATGGCAATTTCCTTTAGCCGTTTGGCATCAAGATAAATGTCCATCTGAATTTGCAGATACGGCAAACAGTCGACCTGTACCGGGTGGCGGTGCTGGCGGTGCAAGTAATGCTGCGGGATTTTTATCTAGATTTGTCGACAATGAAGGAGCAGGTTGGTTACATTTCGATTTAGCGACGGCTTATAATGGCAGTAGCACTAGCCTGTTTAGTGCCGGAGGGACTGGCTTAGGTATTGCCACGATCGCTGAGTTAATTAAGTAATTTTTAATGTGACGTGTTAATCGATATAAAGCACAATAATGAACATTATTGTGCTTTTTTTTAGGCATTTATATATTTACATTCTTAGCGGTTATTTACCTGTTTTAGGCTGGCGAACGAAATATAACAATATGGCTTGAAACGTTTGTGATAGAGTGACCATCAGCTTGTTACCCGACCCTATTTCATAAAATTAAAATGTCTGTTTCTCCATTACCCATAGAAAACATCAAAGCGGAATTTCTTGATGCATTAACTCAGCATCAAACTCTTGTACTATCTGCTCCGCCAGGCGCGGGTAAATCAACAGGCCTACCGTTATGGCTATTAGCACTTGGCCAATTTAAAGGTAAAAAAATATACTTACTTCAACCTCGTCGTTTAGCGGCTAAAACAGTTGCTTGTTTTTTAGCGAAGCAGATAGGTCAGCCGGTCGGGAAAACAGTCGGTTATCGGTTGAAAAATGAAAGTAGGGTATCTGAAAATACTCAATTGGAGGTCATCACTGAAGGTATATTCACCCAAATTATTCAGCATGACCCTGAGCTTGAAAATTGTGCTTTAGTGATCTTTGATGAGTTTCATGAAAGGTCACTTCATGCAGATTTAGCTTTTGCATTAGCACGAGATACACAACAAGGGTTACGAGACGATTTAAAAATATTATTAATGTCAGCAACGTTAGCGACTGCTGAATTACTCAAGCAATTACCCGACGCCGTTTCTCTTGCTAGTGAAGGTCGAAGTTTCCCTATTGATGTTAGTTATTCGCCAGTAAAAAATAGCCGATTATGGCGTGAACACGCGGTTAATATTTGTAAGAATGCAATAAACTCGCACCAAGGTTCAATATTGGTTTTTTTACCCGGTATCGCTGACATTCGTTTTCTTGCTGAAAAGTTAGGTGAGTTATTACCCAAGCATTTTTTATTATGTCCATTATATGGCAACTTAACGCTTGCGGAGCAACAACAGGCAATTTCGCCTACCGAGCAAGGGCTTCATAAAATTGTTCTAGCAACTAATATTGCAGAAACGAGTTTAACTATTGAAGGAATTGATTTAGTTATAGACTGTGGTTTAGAAAAAGTCGCCATCTACGACCGGCAAACGCTGACAAATCAGTTACAGCAGCGTAATATTTCTAAGGCCTCTGCAATACAGCGTATGGGACGTGCGGGTCGAATGATGGCAGGTAAATGTATTCGACTTTACAGCGACGAAGATTTTCAGCGCAGGAACGAACAAAGTGCCAGTGAAATTCAACAAGCTGACTTACTTCCTATGGTTATAGAGGTTGCACGCTGGGGTGTTAAGCAATTTAATGAACTACCTCTGATAGAACTTCCGGCAAAACTACTCGAAACTCAAGCATGGCAAGAATTACAAAAGCTGCAGATACTTGACGATAAAAGAAACTTAACTCCACTTGGCAAAAATGTTGCTGGTTTTGCTTGTCATCCACGTTTTGCTAAAATGATTGTGAGAGCCTCAGCATTAGAAAAAAAACATCAATACTTAGGATTAACAAACCTCGCCGCATTGTTAGCGTCATTGCTTGAAGACCGAGATATATTTCGTGGTGAACGTGCATTTACCGATTGTGACTTACGTCACCGTTTGAGTGAGTTAATTCAGCAATCAAACAGCAAAAAATATCAGTCATTTTTCCTACAAACAAAAAAACACTTACAAAGAATTAATGAAGTTTCAGTATCGAATTTATCAAGCTTACCAGTGGAATTAACCGGATTATTACTTGCTTTAGCTTATCCCGAGCGTATTGCTAAACAACGGGCACAATACGGCCATTTTTTAGCTGAAAATGGTAAAGGTCTTATGATCAATGAGCAAGATGCGCTGGCGAGTGAAGATTATATTGTGGCTGCTAATTTAGCTGAATACCAACAAAAATTACAAGTAAGACTTGCTGCACCGGTTGATATTAAAAAGCTTATTAATTTGGGAATTATCGCTGAAAAAAAAATAAAACAACTTAATTACGATTCGAAAACCCAACGTATAAGTGCTAAGCAGCAAACAGTATTTGGTGCTATTGTCTTGTCAGAAAAGCCCAGTAATGAACAAATAAGTGATGAAGCACTAGCTACTTTATGGCAACAACAAATTGAGCGAAATGGTCTGTCCTATCTTCATTGGCGCGAAGCTGATCAAAAATTACTCAGTCGTTGGCGTTGGGTTAATCAAACTCAGCCGCATTTAAATTTTCCTAATGTTGAGGAAAGTGATTTATTACAACACTTAGCGTTATGGTTAGTTCCTTTTATTGGTGCGATTAAAAATAAAAACCAGCTAGATAAAGTAAATTTATCATCGGCATTACTATCGTTACTTGATTATAACCAGCAAAAAACCTTCGCTCGTATTGCCCCTGAGTATTTTGTTGGCCCAACAGGAAGACGTTGCCCAATTCGATATAGTGTCGAGCAAGCGCCAATTGTTTCAATGCCTATGCAAGAGCTTTATGGCGTGAGTGTTACCCCTAAGGTTGGCGATGATCAACATAACAGCGATGTTTCCTTGATTATTGAGCTGCTATCGCCGGCAAAGAGACCTATTCAAGTGACACAAGATCTCATTGCTTTTTGGCAAGGAAGCTACAAGGAAGTACAAAAAGAGATGAAAGCAAAATACCCTAAGCACTTTTGGCCGAATGATCCCGCTAATGCAAAGGCGACTAACCGCGTTAAAAAATATATGTAATGAAGCATTAGCTTTATTAACGGATGAAAATACTATTTAAAATGACTAATAATGTGAAAAAAGAAACCAAAGAAAAGAGTTCTACCAGAGCCTCTCGGGTAAGTTGGTGCTGGCATACTGCTTTGAAATTGTTCATCACCTTTATATTTTTATTTAGCTTTTATGCGGTTTACCTCGACAGTAAAGTGAAAGATAAATTTGAGGGGCAACGGTGGAACATTCCCGTGCAAGTTTATGGCAAAGTTGACAGTTTCAAAGTTGGCGATAATGCTTCACTTGCTCAACTAAAGCAAAATTTACTTTTGTCTGGTTATCAGAGAAAGCAACAGGCGCTCAACCCGGGAGAATTTGCTTTATCAAAGACGACGCTGATTGTTTATCGTCGCGCTTTTGATTTTGGCAACGGTAATACGCACGTAGAGCGTTTCACTATTAATATTGCCGGTAACAAAATACTTTCTTTGTTTAATGAGCAAGGAGCTATTGAAAGTTTTTCATTTGAACCTTACTCACTGGGACGATTAGTTCCTGAAAACAAAGAAGATAGGGTGATAGTCTCACTACAAAGAGTACCAGAGCAACTTATTGATACCTTACTATTAGTTGAAGACCGTGATTTCTATTTTCATGCGGGTGTTTCCCCATTAGGAATTTTTCGAGCTTTAGTGGCTAATATTCAAGCAGGGAGAACGGTTCAGGGAGGGAGTACCTTAACACAGCAACTGGTTAAAAATATGTTTTTAACCCGTGATAAAACACTCTGGCGTAAAGTTAACGAAGCGGTTATGTCGATTATTTTGGAGCTTAGATATAGCAAAGATCAGCTACTTGAAGCCTATATAAATGAAGTCTATTTAGGACAACACTATGCTAATGGTATTTATGGTTTTGGCTTAGCAGCTAAATTTTATTTTGGTCAGCCGATCCAATCTTTAACGATTGAACAAATGGCCATGCTTGTTGGGCAGGTCAAGGGGCCTAGTTATTATGATCCTTGGCGTCATCCTAAAAATGCTAAAAAGCGACGAGATCTTGTTTTACGGTTGATGTATCAAAATGAACTGATCTCACAAAAAAACTATCAAGCGGCAGTCGTATCACCTTTATCTATTCGTAAAACTCGCCGTTTAGCCAATAAAAAGTTTCCTGCTTATTTACAATTGGTCAAAAAAGAACTTTCTGAAAAGCTTTCAGCGTTCCAACAACAAGCGGGTGTTCGAGTTTTTACAGGCTTTTCAATAACAGCACAAATGAATGCAGAACAAACGATAGCTAAGCATATCCCTGAGCTAACAATACTAAACAAAGGCGAGTCCTTACAACTTGCCATGGTGGTTACCGATATCAAGTCAGGTGAAGTAAAAGCCTTAGTTGGCGATAAAAAAGCGGGTTATGCCGGATTTAACCGAGCATTAGATGCTAAACGTCCCATCGGTTCATTAGTAAAACCCGCAATATACTTGGCCGCTCTAGAGCGTTATCAACAATATAACTTTGCAACCTTATTGAACGACGAACCTATTGTACTTATCAGCGATGGGGGCAAAGAATGGCGTCCAAATAATTATAATGGAAAATTTGAAGGCAAGGTAAGCCTACATGATGCTTTAGTTAGGTCGTTAAACGTGCCAACAGTGAATTTAGGTATGCAACTCGGCTTAGAAAATATTGCCAATATCTTTCACTTGCTAGGTTATCCCGAAGATATCGTCACTCGCCCTAGTATGTTATTGGGCTCTTTAAGTTTATCACCATATGAAATTAATCAGCTTTATTTATCTATAGCCAATCAAGGATTTAAGAGTAATAGTCATGCGATTGACCGTATTATCTCGGCACAGGGCGAAACTTTATGGCAATTTGAAGCGCCAGACGAGCAGTTGTTCTCAACTCAAGCTATGTATTTACTTGACCATGCTTTATCACAAGTAACCGAAGTGGGAACGGCTAAGTCGCTTACTTGGCGTTTAGATGGGGCAGCAGTAGCAGGGAAAACGGGTACCACCAATGATCAAAGAGACAGTTGGTTTATTGGTTATGATAACCAAAACTTAGTGACGACTTGGCTAGGTCGTGACGACAACAAACCGACCAACCTAACAGGCAGTAGCGGCGCTTTAGTGCTATTTGCACAGTTTATGAATAAAAACGGTGTGGTTAACAAAAGTCGTTTAATGCCTGAAAATATTGCATTAACTAATTTTGAATCTTCCAGTGGTATCGCCGTCAGTATCGAGTGTGCTGAAATGATTAGTTATCCGGCAATAACGACAGGTCTTTTAATAGAGCCGCATTGTTTAGGAAAAAAGCTGACAGAAAAGAAGAAAAAGTTATCTTGGTTCGAACAACTTTTTACTGATTAGCATGACAGGTTTACTAATGTATCTTGTTTTTTTATCATGCCTTTTCTTGCATGTTTATTATACAGATACTATTGTATAAAAAATTAGCTGGCTCATAGGATTGCTTGTTAATCATAAGGGATTGATATCACGTATAAAATTAATACGCTGGATCTGATATGAAGCATCGTTTAAGTTTTGGCTTTTATAATATATTTGCAAATAATATTATTGAAGTAACCGCTGATGAAGGCGTCGAAATGACACTTGAAATGGTTGAGGAATGCCATGAATTTGTGCATGAGAACGTAGAAGGGGATTTTGCCTTGTTAATCAACCGCATTAATAACTACACCTATACTTATGAGGCGAAACTTTCAGTCGCATCTTATGAAGGTTTAAAAGCGCTTGCCTTTGTTTGCTATTCTGAAAAAAGTGTCTTAGTGACGAAGAAACTGCAGGCAAGTCGTTCATTTGATCAATGGAAATATCCGGTATTTTCAGGTTTAGAATTAGGTTGGCAACAAGCTTATCATTGGCTTGAAAATGAATTACTGGCCGTTAAAGTAAATTAGCGTCACCGTTAATAAAAAGGGATAGCCATCGGCTATCCCTTTTTATTTTAAGGATGGTCTTGTTAAAAAATGAGCATCCTTGTGCGTCAACGGGCGTGGTTTAGTCGCTAAACCACGCTAATTTTTACATTATAGTTGAGCAAAGCACTTATCAGCAGCGGCTAACGTTAATTCAATCTCTTTATCGGTATGAGCCATAGATAAAAAGCCAGCTTCATAAGCTGAAGGTGCCAAGTAGATGCCGTTTTCTAGCATTAAGTGGAAGAAACGTCTGAACTTATCTGTATCGCAAGCGGTTGCTTGTTCAAAAGTAGTGACAGGCTCTGGTGAATCAGTAAAGAAAAAACCAAACATTGCACCAGCATAGTTAATGCTTAATGACACGCCATTGCGCTCGGCTGCTGCTTTTAAACCCATAGCAAGCTTTTCAGTTGATGCACTCAATTGCTCGTGTTTATCACCGATGCTTAATTCATTTAATGCCGCTAAACCGGCAGCCATAGCGATAGGGTTACCCGATAAGGTACCTGCGTGGTAAACAGGGCCAATAGGTGCAATATAATCCATAATCTCTTTTTTACCGCCAAACGCACCGACAGGCATACCACCACCAATAACTTTACCTAACGTCGTTAAATCAGGAACAATATTGTAATGTGCTTGAGCCCCACCTAATGCAATACGAAAGCCGGTCATTACTTCATCAAAAATCAATACACTTTTATGTTCATCACAAACGTCACGTAGACCTTCAAGGAAACCTTCTACCGGAAGAACACAGTTCATGTTTCCAGCAACAGGTTCGACAATAATACAGGCGATTTCATCTTTATATTTAGCAAAGATTTGTCTAACTTCGTCAATATTATTAAAACTAACGGTTAATGTGTGCTTGGCAACATCAGCAGGAATACCAGGTGAATTTGGCACCCCCATGGTTAGTGCACCTGAGCCTGCTTTTACTAATAGCGAATCAGCATGACCATGGTAGCAACCTTCAAACTTTAAGATTTTATCACGTCCAGTGTAGCCACGAGCTAACCGAATTGCGCTCATGGTAGCTTCTGTACCTGAGCTGGTCATTCGAATGCGTTCCATTGACGGTACTAGTTCACGTACCTTCTCTGCCATAGTGATTTCTAGCTCGGTAGGTGCGCCAAAACTTAAGCCATTTTGAGCAGTTTCAATAACTGCTGCTAAAATAGCCGGGTGGTTATGGCCTAAAATCATTGGTCCCCAAGAACCGACATAATCAATATAAGCTTTATCATCGGCGTCATAAATATATGCACCTTCAGCGCGTTTAATAAAACAAGGCGTACCGCCAACACCATTAAATGCACGAACAGGCGAGTTTACGCCACCGGGAATAATTTGTTTTGCGCTGTTAAAAAGTTGTTCTGAATGGTTCATAAATTGCCTACTTTGTTAATTATAATACGACTAACATTAAATAAACTGTTGTCGCTTATATACTTAAGAATTATTTATTTGTTGGTGTACCAAGTCACTGGTTTTTCAAATTGGCTGAGCTTATTTTCAACACCCAGTGTTAAGGCAAATAATGCCATACGTACCAGTACACCATTTTGGGCTTGTCTAAAAATAGCTAGGTTGTCTAAATCATTTAAATCACTATCAAGCTCGTTTGCTTCAGGGCGAGAATCGCGTGGTAAGGGATGCATTATCACAGTATGTTGCTGGCAAAACTGCTGATAAACTTCTCTATTTAAGCTGAAATGACCACGGTACAAATTAGCTTCGTCTTTACTGGCAAAGCGCTCTTGCTGAATGCGCGTTTGATAGATGATATCGCACGATAAATTATGGTCAATTTTATCGGTAACCACAACTTGATGTCCGGCATTGGTTAAGGATGAGATTATACTGTCGGGCATGTTAAGTGCGTCAGGAGATATCATCGTTACTTTCATGTTTTTATATAAGCTGAGTAATTTTGATAATGAATGTACGGTTCTCCCGTGTTTGAGATCACCCATTAAGACAATATTTAAACCGTCTAAAGTTTTGTTATGTGGCGCCATTTCAGATTGCATGGTAAACAAATCAAGTAAGGCTTGTGTTGGGTGTTCATTAGCTCCATCTCCGCCGTTAATAACCGGTACACTACTGCCTTTTGAAAACTCTTCAACTGAATACATCGTGGGATGTCGCATCGCAATAATATCAGAGTAGCCGCTAATAACACGTGCCGTGTCAAAGAGAGATTCACCTTTACTCAACGATGAATTTTCTTGTCCAACGGTCTCACGAACAGCACCACCGAGAAGGTTAAAAGCCGCACCAAAACTGACCCGAGTACGGGTACTGGGCTCGAAGAAAAGATTGTTGAGAATTGCGCCATCCAACACATGACAACGCTTCTTACGCATAGCATAAGGGGCCATTAGTGATGAAACTTCTAAAATACGAGAGATAGCATCGCGATTAAGCTGCGAGACAGAAAGGATATGACTTCCTTCAAACTTCATCATAAAAAGTTACCTAAAATTATAAGACTGCGACTATTTTTGATGCAGGAATATAGCACAATTCAGAAATGTTGAGAATAGATTATCGCTGTTATTCAATTTCTGTGTGTCTAAATCAAAGCGTTCAAATTAATTAATGAAAGCTTCTTATGGGCTATAAACCAGAATATGAGCAAAGATAAGCCATTAGAAAGGTTTTAAATACACCAAATATAATATGGCGAGCAATATAAGGACGGGAAATTCATTAAAAATTCGATAAAATTTTCCTGAACGTACATTTTTATCTTCTTTAAAATCTTTAACTAACTTAAAACAATAACCATGGTAAGCGAGCAGTAAAATCACTAAAGTTATTTTTAAGTGCAACCATTTTGAAGCAATAAACCAAGCGTACCCGTAATAATAAATCAAGGCTATGCCTAAAGACACGGTTAACACAGCGAAAGGTGTTACAAAATATAACAAACGTTTTTCCATCCCCTTTAAATGCTCGGCGACTTCAATACTAGAGGTTTCAGCATGATTAACAAACAGGCGTGGTAAATAAAAAACACCAGCAAACCAAGCGACCATAAAAAAAACATGGCAAGCTTTTAACCATAAAAGAGTTGTCATACTGTTGTTTTTCCTTCTAATAAATAACTTCTGATCTGTTCAAAAGTAATAATACCTAAGATCTCATTAGGATCATTATCATAAATATAAACACCACCATCTCGCTGTTCAATCAGGGCTAAATAGGCTTCAGCTAAAGTTGATTGGCTTTGCAAAGGTAGTAGCTGTAATTGTACTATTTCAACGCGCTTAGTGCCTGGCTCGTGTTTTATTTTTAACCATGAAAATGTTGAGTAAGGACTAAGACTTTCTGTTTCAGGTGCTACTTCAATAATAACATGATTTAACAATTCAACATTCTTCAATGCCCTGAAAACTTCCAAAGAACATTCTTGTTGATAAACGCTAATATTTTCCTGTAAAACGCCTAATACACCGATACGTTGCAATGATTTCTCGATGGGAGATTTTCGATATTTGAGACCCTGCTGCTCAAGTTGCATAACAAATACCGATCGGTTGTTGAAAAACTGCCCTGAAAAGACACAGGCAGTGGTGATAACTATCATTGCTGGCACAACAACCTCTAACTGATTTGACAACTCGACTACCGTTAATAATGCGGCAAGGGGAGCGTTTAGTGTTGCTGCTAAGAACCCCGCCATACCCATTAAGGCATAATCACCAGCAAAATTTTCTCCGGGTAGATAACCCGTAGCTAATACTGAAACACAGGTGCCTACAATAGCACCAATACCAATAATAGGACCGATAATACCACCAGGAATACCTAGGCCTAAAGCGGTAATGGTCATCAAGATTTTAGCGAATAAAACCCCAAGTAATAATTGTAAAGGAATATTATTTTCTAAGGCAAACGTTATTACACTTAAGTCTGTGCCCATAGCAAAGGGTACAAAGAAGCCAAGTATGCCAGTAATTAATGCTGCTAACATAATGCGTGGCACAATATGAATCGAGCTCGAATATTTTATAATAAGGACTAAGTATCGGTTAAAGCCATAGGCTAATAACCCAAGTATTAACCCTAATATAATCAAAACAGGGTAATGATGAAAACTTAGGGATATTTTACTAAAATATCCAAATTCATGGGCAGGCCCCAAAAGGCTTCGGGTGATCATTGACCCCGTAATAGAAGCGATCATTACAGGAATAAAAATATGCACTTTGTATTCGCGTAAAATAACTTCCATAACAAATATAACAGCGGCAATGGGGGTATTAAAACAAGCGGAAATACCTGCGGCAATGCCACATGCACAAAGTGTGCGTATGGTATTAAAAGGTAGATTTAACTTGTTACCTAAATAACTGCTACAAGCGGCTCCTAAATGTATAGCAGGTCCTTCTTTTCCAACTGAGAAGCCTGAGGCTAATGCAATCACACTGCCGAAAAATTGATTTAACGTATTGCGAAATGGAATAATGCCATTAGCTACTTTTAGGCGATGTAATACAAAAGGAATGCCGGTGCGTAAATACTGGTAGCCGGTTAGCCAAGCAAAAAATAAAATGACTAATCCGCCTACGATAGGCAAATGGAAACGACTTAAAGCATCTAAGCTGGTATAATTATCTTTTTGGACTAAATAAAAGCTTTGAACTGTCTCAATGCTGTAGGAGAATAGCACAACTAAAAGTGCTGATGCAGTGCCACCTAAAGCGGCTAACAAACAAAGTTGCCAGGAAGTTCTCGGTAAGGCTAAACGTTTTCTAAGTAAAGAGAGCGATATCATAATAATGAAAGGGTGCACCTTTTATTGTTTGAGCCTAAAAATATTTATTAACTCGTTGGATATCATAATACTTTTCAAATGAATTGGTTAGCAAAAATAAATCTAAATACGGTTGTTGTGCGTTTAGGCGCATTTCGTTCCGCCCTTTTACTTCTTCTCGTGATTGTTATCTGTCTTTACAGTGGCTATCGTGTTGGGAATTTTTATCATGGTTATCAAGTTAAAACGTTAGCACAACAGCAAACGCGATTGAGTAAACTTTATGAAAAGAATGTTCAGCAAAATAGTCAGATTAATACCCTTGAAGTAGAGTTAGAAGTTGAACGTATGGCTAATCAGCACTCCCAAGAGCTTTTAAAAAGCATGGAGTCTGAGCATTATGAAGTAAAAAAAGAATTAGCTTTTTATGAAAAAGTGATGGCACCAGAAAAAACCGCTGATGGATTGGCGATTGATCGAATGATGATCCACCCAACAGCCAGTCCACATCATTTTCGTTTTCAAATTGTTTTAATGCAACAGCAAGTACGTAAGCGTTTTGCTAAAGGCTATGTCGATTTTACTTTATTGGGGAGCTTAGATAATAAGCCAAGCGAATTAAAGTTAAGTAATATATCGGTATCTACAAAGAAAGATTTATCTTTTAGTTTTCAATACTTTCAAATTGTTGAAGGTGAGTTCACTCTTCCTGCAAACTTTTTACCCGAAAAATTAGCGTTAGCTGCTATTTTACCAAAAAATAGATGGCAAAAATATCAGCGAATAGACCAGAGCTATATCTGGAATGATTTATTAAAAAACACTCAATAATGACAAGTGTTTTTTAATTATTCACGCTATTCCTCAGTAAGCTTTTCCATAAGTGCTATAGCAGCAGCTCTGTTAGGAAGTGTACTTTCATTTTCTAACGCAGCCTTTAGATATTTCTTTGCTTCACCCTTGCGATCTAATTGATATAAAGTAACAGCTAAGTGATACTTTATTTCAGCATTGTTGAAATCTTTAACAATAACTTGTCTAAATATAGGTAGTGCCAAATCTGCTTGTTTATTTAGGGTATAAGACCAAGCAAGTGTATCCATTATTGCGACATTATCAGGTAATATCTTGTCTGCTTTTTTTGCATACGTTAATGCCTGAGGGAACTGCTCCAGTTTAATGAATACTTGTGCGGCATTATTCAACAAAATTGGCAGTTCAGAAAACACCTCAATTAAATCTTGGTATTTTTTAGCAGCACTCTGCAGTTGATTTGTTGCGACTAGTGTATCCGCGATTGCTATTTGAGAGGTAATGTCTCTTGGATTTTCTTTAACCCAAAGGGTCAATAAATCAAGCGCCTTTGAAAATTGTTCTTGTTGTTTGTATACACGATATAAACCATAAACGGCGGGTCGGTTTTGACTTTTTTTCAAGGAAGCTAGAAATATTTTTTCTGCTTCGGCTAGTTTTCCTAATTGTAAGTATAAGTTACCCTCAAGGTTGTTTAAAAATATAATATTAGTACTTTTTTTGGCTATACGCTTTAAAATATCGAGCGCTAACGTTTCGTTTTTTTGTTGCAGATAAATATCAAACAACTTTAAATGGGAGTCAAGATTTTCAGCATTCCATGAAATAGATCGTTTTAAGCTGAGTGTAGCGCCTTCAAAATCTGATCGTGACAATTGTGCATCAGCAAAAATATTATAAACATTTGATTTATCATTACTATTTTTAACCGCCAATTCGAAAGTACTAAACGCTTTTTGGTATTCTTTATCTGCCATGTATAAATTAGCCAGTGCTAGATAAATACTTCCTGCTTTGTTGTTTTTGTTTAAAAACTCACTGGTTAAGGTTATCGCTTCTTTCAATTGGCCAAGCATGACTTGTATTTCAATAATATTTATTAATGCATTGGGGTTAGTATTATCAACACTGTAGGCTTTTTTGTAGGCTGATAACGCTTCATTATTATTGTTGGTTAGGCGATGTATATTACCTAGCTCAATCAGTAAAAATGAATTGGGTTCTGTTAGTTCAACGATTTTCTTATTTATTTTTGCTATCGCTTTTTCTGGCTGTTGTTCTATAACATCGATTCTTGATAAATGGACAAGTGTCCTAAGGTTGTTAGGGTTTAACTTTAGTGATTGTTCTAGTGATTCTTTTGCTAGTAGGTGCTGTTCTAATTGACCTAATAAAATACCTTTTTTTAAGTGCAAAACGCTATCATCACTTTGTAAAATTAACGCAAGGTCTAATTGCTCTAGTGCCTGTTCAAACTGATTGTTTTGTTGGAAGGCCTCTGCGAGCAGCACAATAAAACTTATATTAGCATCTATTGATTTTGCTAATTGAAGGTGAGTAATAGCTTGTGGGAACTTTCCTGTTAAAATTTCTAACTTTGCTAACTCAAATAAAGGTTGGGGATTTTCTTTATCACTGTCAATAACATCTTTGAGGTAATCTTCAGCAAGTTGTAGTTCTCCTAATACGGTATAGGTCTGACCAAGAAGCGACCATGTTTCAACGTCGTCAGGGGCTACTAGCTTAGATTTTACTAATAATGTTTTTGCACGAAAGGGATTATTTAATGCGAGTTCAATTTGAGCGGCTAACTTTAACGCTCTTATATCGTCACTAATAATAGCGATATATTTTTGCAAAAAATCTTGAGCCTTTAAGTTTTCTTGTTGCTGAAAACTAATCACACCCGCTAAATAAAGATACACGGGATTCTGTTTCATTATATCTTCGGGTAATCCCATTAATACGGTATTGATATGAGCGGTTGTTTTATTAACTTCTTCAGTATTACCTAAGGCACTGTTTGCAATTATCTTTAAATAATTTGCTTTCGGCTCATTGGGGATTTCTGTGATGATTATACCAAGGTCGTTTAAAGCAAGTTGAAAATCACCCAGTTCAATATATAAACTGGCTCGTGTAAGTAACGCAGGAAAATCTTTATTGTTTAGCTCAATAACTTGTGAAATTATTTTTAACGATTCAATCCGATTGCCAGCTTGCTGTTCTATATTAGCAAGCATTGTCAAAGCGACACTGTTTGTTGGCGATAAAGAGAGTGCTTTATCAATATAGGCTCTTGCTTGGAGCATATTTCCATTAAGCAGTTCTACTTGTGCTATGCCTAATTGGGCTTTGATACTACTAGGCATATACTCTAAAGCTTCTTGGAATAAAACTTTTGCTTGCGCTAAGTTATTCATCGCTATAAAAGCACGTCCTTGCAATACGGCAACTTTACTCAGTTGTTGTTTTTGAGTTATAGAAGCCATTGGCGCATTAATTACTTTTTTATATTTTTGCTGTAAAAGATAAGCTTCAAGCATTAACGGCAGTATTTTACTTTCATCAGCATTCTTTTCTTGAGCGTTTTCTAGTTGATTTTCTGCCGAAGCGCCATCACCCATAGCAATATATACTTCGGCGAGTAACACCATAGAAGGTAAATGTTCAGGATCATTTTTTAAGGCATTCTTTAAATGAATAATTGCCGCATTGAGTTCAGAAAGGTAAAAGCTTGCTAGGGCATCTTCATAAGGTTTATCTGCGTTTTGATCGGGCAAAGCCAGAGCATGCGAACTCAGCAATAAAATTGTGCCGGAGAGTAAGGCTAAAGTCGTTTTTACCAAAGAGGCCATTTAATTATTTCTCTTATGAAAATCAATTGCTAAGGATACTAGGAGTCATTATGAATATCTAGCAGATCTTTAATTGTTTAAGTTGTACCGTTAATAGTTGTCGATATTTTTTACACTTTTAGGTAAAATAACCGATATATCAAATAATATAATCCTATGCACTTAAAAATAAAGGGCTTTTTAATCTTGGCTTGAATATTGAGTTGTGTGGGGTCAATAAGTAAATAAAATTTATACATAGTCTTGTGTTTTTATTACACATGTTATTTATGCCAGTATTTAGAAGTAGGTTTAAAATATGAAATGTTTAAAATGGATTGCAATCGCTGCACTTTCAGTATCAAGTATTAACGGGTTTGCTGTGGATATCCCGGCGGAAACGATCATGGATAAATATATTGGTGCAGGTTACGATGGCGATATTAATGGTAGTAAGTATAGATATGACATTGATAAGATGGTGGTTTCTCGAGTTGGAACAATACTAAATGTTAATATTTTCACATCATTTTACAATAACATTGGCGATAATGATATTGAGTTAGGTGATTTGTTTATGGCCGCGGACAAAGACCTTAATAACAGCGGAACATCTCCTTGGAATCCAGACGGTGCTCTGCCAAACACGGGTGATAGATATTCTAAAACGGATACTAATACGGGTACAAACTGGAACTATGTTTATGACCTTGGCAGTTCACGTAATAATAAATCAGGTACAGGTGACTTGAGAACAGGGTTTTCTAACAACAACTTAATCGTTTCATCAGATGAACATCGAAATGCCCGTTACAATCAAGCTGTTCGGTCTGGTAATGATGGTACAACTATTACATCTTCAGATTGGTCTGTTGGCGGTCGTTCTTATAAAATAGGAAATGTTGGTTATGGTAAAGTTAGTTTTTCGTTTGATGTTGCCAATACTGCATTAGCGACAGCTAATCAAATTGCCTTTCGCTGGGCAATGACCTGTGCTAACGACATTATTGAAGGTGTAGCTTCTTTTGCTCCTCCTAAAGATACTATTGCAGTGCCAGAGCCACAAACATTTGTATTAATGTTACTTGCTATGTTTGGTCTTATTTACCGTAGAAAAATAACTCACTAATTGACCGTTAGCTACTGACCCGTTAGTGGTTTAATTAATGCGCTATATTTAATTATATAGCGCATTTTTTGTATATATTTAAGATGAAATTTTTCTTCTTGCTGATAAATTTTACTATCTCAGACAATACTTGACTAAATTAGTCAAGTTTAAGATAATACACGCGAGACACTCCCGTAACATCTTTGTAAGTAGAGCAATATGTCAACTCCCGAATTACCAATAAAATTTTCCGATGCCGCCGCAAATAAAGTATTATCTTTGATCACAGAAGAAGAAAATCCGGAATTGAAATTACGTGTTTATGTAACAGGTGGTGGTTGCTCAGGGTTTTCATATGGATTTACTTTTGATGAAAAAGTAAATGACGGTGACATGACTATTGTGAAAAAAGGCGTCACTATGGTTATTGATCCTATGAGTTTACAATATTTAGTTGACGGCGAAGTTGACTATATTGAAGGTTTAGAAGGTAGTAGATTTTTAGTACATAACCCAAACGCTTCATCAACCTGTGGTTGTGGATCTTCTTTCTCAATCTAATTCTCTTTAGTTACATTGCGATTAACAAAAAGCCAGCGAAATATCACTGGCTTTTTTGTGCTTTTTTTTCAGCTACGGCCATTCTTTTATTTAAAAAGTTTTTTAAATTAGGCATGCTATTACACCTGATACTGCCGCCAAGCAAGGTTGACATCGCTTTTAGCGCACTATTAAATTTACTGCTATTACAATCTACCTCTTTAATTTTTGCTTTCGCTGGGGCTAACTGATCATACGTTGTGATGGATTGGCCAACGGTACTCTTCTCGGTTAGGTATTTAGTTAAGCTGTTGTTTGCAGCGTTTTCACGGGCTTGGTTATCTAAACGTTGCTTAAGCTTCTCCAGTGACGTTTGACTCATTTTTTTACTTGATGTTTTACTCTCCAACACGTTTTTATCAATTGGCTGTTTAGATAACTTTGCAGGCTGTATCTTCCTATTATTGGTTTTTTCTAACCATTCATTACTTCTTTTTTTTCATCTGTTGGCATGGTTTCTTTAATGGCTAGCGGTTCCTTGCTGGAAGTAAGAATCGCTTTTTTCCTTAACCGTAAAGGAAAATATAGGCGAGCTTGAATAATAGGGTTAACCGAATCGTTATTTTTTACTGCGCTAAGTGGAACTGTTGATAACCCTTGTGTAAAAATGATCAGTACAGCTATATGCAAGATAATTGAGAAGGTCAGTCCTTTGCTTAATTTATTCAAATGCAATCCTCCTTGTTTACTTTATATTTAGCGCTGTAGTATTGAGCTATAAATCTTTTAAAAGTTCAGTATTCGCTTAATTAGGGCTCAATGGTTTTAATAAAGATAGTTTGCCACTTTTTTAAGGCGAACCTATTTGCATGTCGGCGCAAGATTCTTGATACTGAATTAATTCTACAATCAATAATATCTATAAAAGGGAATATAATGCTTAAAGTGCCTTTTCAATCTGTAATAAAAACGCTTGTTTTCAGTAGTACTTTGTTAGCTTTATCAAGTTCAGCGGCAACACTGACTGAATCAGAAACTAAGCAACTGACACAATTAAAAAATACCGCTCTGCAATCTAATTTGTCCTATCAAGTCTTAGAATCTTTAACCACGGAAGTGGGGCATCGATTAATGGGTTCAGAAGGTGATAGAAAAGCTGTCATTTGGGCGCAAGCTAAAATGAACGCTTTAGGCTTTGATAAAGTGTGGACAGAAGAAGTCACGGGTACTTTTTGGCAACGTGGTGAAGCACAAGCGAAAATAATCTCGCCTTATCCTCATAAGGTCGTCGCCATTGCTCTTGGTGGCAGTATTGCTACCAGTGAAGAAGGGTTGATTGGAAATGTTGCACATTTTGAAACCTTAGCTGACTTAATCGCGGCACCAGATAACAGTTTAGATGGAAAAATTGCATTTGTTTCTTATCAAATGGAAGAGCATATCGACGGTAACGGCTATGGTCCAGCCGTAGGTACGCGTGTGGGTGGGGCAGTTGTAGCCGCTAAAAAAGGGGCATCAGCATTAATTATGCGTTCTGTAGGTACAGACAATAACCGTATAGCTCATACCGGCATTATGCGTTATGAGGCTGGCGTGAAAAAAATTCCTGCGGCTGCGCTTTCAAATCCTGACGCAGACTTACTTGTTAATCAATTAAAGCGTAATAAACCGGTTAGCTTTTATCTAAAATTAACCAACCATACAGATGCTAAGATAACAGCTGTTTCTGCCAATGTCATTGGTGAAATAACCGGTAGCGAATTTCCTGATGAAATTGTCTCAATTGGAGCCCACCTTGACAGCTGGGATGTCGGTACGGGTGCATTAGATGATGGTATGGGTGTTGCTATGATGCTTGCCTCTGCTCACCATATTGCTCAATTACCTATACGTCCAAAGCGCACTATACGCGTCATTCTTTTTGCAGCTGAAGAAGTAGGTTTATTAGGTGCAAAAAAATATATGGAGGTCCATGAAAAAAATATGGATAATCATATCATTGGCGCTGAATGGGACTTTGGTGTTGGTCAAATTTATAAAATGACTTCGGGTGTTGGTAAAGAGTCATTAACGGCAATTAACGACCTTGCTAAGCATCTTGCGCCATTAGGCGTTGAATTATCAAACGATAATAATGCACAAGCACAATCAGATATGAGTGTGATGAGCGCTGCGGGTATGCCAAGCATGAATTTTGCACCTGATGGTACCAAGTACTTTGATTATCACCACACAGAGAACGATACCTTGGACAAGGTGAACCCTGAAGACTTAAAGCAAGCAACAGCGGTTTACACCCTATTTGCTTATTTTTCAGCCCAGTCAGGAATTAACTTTAGAAAATAATATGAGGAGTCGTGAAAAGTTAAGGCTGATTTTTCGCGACTCATTATTCATCACTTCGTAAATATAATCCCTTATTCTTTTTATTTAGCTCACGACACTTGCTCTTCTATTCGTACAAGTATAAGAAA
This sequence comes from Colwellia sp. BRX8-5, assembly GCF_014077325.1. Taxonomy (NCBI): domain Bacteria; kingdom Pseudomonadati; phylum Pseudomonadota; class Gammaproteobacteria; order Alteromonadales; family Colwelliaceae; genus Colwellia; species Colwellia sp. BRX8-5. The sequence goes on along the minus strand of NZ_JACGVR010000002.1, from coordinate 59,935 downwards.
CATTTATTGTTTTCTTGATTTTATTAGAACTATAAACTTAACTTTTAATAAATATACTTACTCATAGTCAACAGAAGAAGTTCTCTAAAGTGCTCCACGAGAGTAAATGAATAGTACCTTCACTGTGCCTTATTTTCAGTTTTATTAAAAAAGGTGAATTAATCTTTGGTGTTTACTCGCGTTAATGCTGGTAAAGTAATAGGTGGCTACAGCCATTTATCATGAGATTACTAAAAACGTATCCAGCTAATCACCTTATGATTTATAATAAGTTGAACTTAGCCTAGCGATTGAATAACAACAGACTTTCTTGTGGAGTGTATGCTTGATAAGCACTTCTAGCAGATTTAGAGCATTGTGTAGAACGGAGTCTAGTCATTGAGTTTCATGTAAGCTCAACTTAAGAAAATGCTAATGTAAAAGTAGTTAAAAATTTTTGAAGGCCCGAAGGGCTTATTATTTGAGTATTTTAACAATGTACGGTGCATCGTACGCCATTTACGATTAGGATAAATATGAAGTTTTTTAAAGAATTACCTATATTTCATAAAATATTAGCAATACTAGCGATTGCAATTTTGAGCTTTGTTATTAATTTACTTATTAACATTACTGCCATCTCTAAAAACCAAATATTATTACAAAAAATTCAAAATACTACGATTCATTTGGTTAACTTAACCAGTGAAAATGTCAGTACTTGGCAACGTGTAGATGAGCTCTACAACCAGAGTGTCTCTTTTGGTGATGAAGAGTTAGTTGATCAAGCTAGTCAGTTCGTTACGGTGTTAACCGGTAATTTAACGCGTATTGATTCACTTGAACCCGCATTTTCCGATACTTCTACTCTGGTCTCATTAAGCAACGAGTATAATGACATCGCGCGAAATATTTCAGTAGGATTTATCAAGGAAGAAATCGATTTTCAATTGGCCTCAACAAAGACCAGTATTGATAATAAAGCAGATATTTACCAAAAGGTTACTGACCGCTTAGCCCAGGAAAAAGAAAAGGCGGCTAAAGTATTTAATACCTTGGTTGAAGAAACAGTGGCTAACTCTAGTGACTCAAGAGATTTAAGTATTTTAGTAGGTATTTTACTTTTGGTTATGATGTCACTATTGAGTATCGTCATCGCACGTTCAATTAGTCATTCAGTATTAAATATTGATGCTTCTTTAAAAGAACTGGCAGAAGGTGATGGTGATTTAACCAACCAGATTGAAGTCATGAGTCAGGATGAATTAGGCAGTGTTGTTAAGAACTTTAATGCTTTTACTCAATTGCTAAGAGGTATTGTTTCAGATGTCATTGATGTTGTGCCACCCCTTACCAAAAGTGCTGAACAATTGGCTGAAAAGGTACGTGATGTTGATGCTAATGTACAAAGCCAAGCAGAAGTGGCTGAAATAACAAAACAATCTATGGTTGAAATGCAATTTAGTGTTACTGATATTGCTAAGTCTGCCGCAGAAGCCGCAAATGCTGCAGGTTCTGGAGAAGCAGAAGTTAATCGAGGCATGGAGAATGTTCAGCGTTCTTTACTTATCTCAGGTGAATTAGTCCACGAAATTGGTAATGCAGCTGATGTGGTTGATAGGCTCGCTAAAGACTCACAGAACATGAATAAAATTCTTGATGTTATTAATGGAATCGCCGAACAGACAAATTTATTAGCGTTAAATGCTGCCATTGAAGCGGCTCGAGCGGGCGAGCAAGGCCGAGGCTTTGCTGTAGTTGCCGATGAAGTTAGAAGTTTAGCTTCAAGAACAGCGTTATCTACTACTGAGATTCGTGGTTTACTAGATAAGCTCATTTCAGCGGCTGACCAGTCGGTAAGTACCATGGGATTAGCGCGAGAAAAAGCAAATACCAATGAGGAAATATCACTTGCCGTTGATAAATCTTTAACAAATATAAAAGAACAAATCGGTCATATTAGTTCAATGAACAGCCAAATTGCTACGGCAACAGAAGAGCAATCTTGCGTTGCTGAGACCGTTGTTAATAATATAGAGCAGATGTATAACAGTTTTGGAGCGACTCAAACGGCGATCGAAGAGATTGGTAATGTGGCTCATTTAGTTGATAAAAATGCCATTCAATTACAGAAGGCAACATCGAAGTTTAAGGTTTAAGACCTTTACCCTTCCATTAAAAGAAATTCGATGATTTTGTTCATATCTAGATCAAAATCATCGGCTCTTACCCCTCGAACAATAAAGTCTTCATTGTCGGATAAATTTATATCTTCAGCCATTACGTAACGGCCATCTAGAGAATTATAGAATGAACGCACATTAGGATTGATTGGATCGCCATCATTTCTGCTTTCGACAATAGCCAGTTTATTGGAACTCAATTCGACTAATGAACCAACAGGATAAATACCCATACACTTGATAAATAAGTCGACTAAACGCTGATCTAAATGCTCTTTTTGCGCCAAACTTCGTAAAATACTAAATGCTTTTATATGGCTATAACCCTCTTTATAACAACGGTTGGCGGTTAGGGCATCAAAAATGTCACAAATGGCAATCATCCGACCATATTTCGTGATTTTTTCTTTAGGGATGTTATAAGGGTAGCCAGTGCCGTCGAGCTTCTCATGGTGGAGTGCAGCAACTTCAAGACTCAATTCGGAAATACCCGGCGTCGACTCTATTATTTTTATCGAATGGTTTACGTGGCTTTTCATAATGGTAAATTCAGCTTCTGTTAACTTACCCGGTTTATTTAAAATGCTATCTGGGATATTAATTTTACCGACATCATGTAAAAAAGCACCAACTGAAAGTAACTGAATTATTTTTTTGTCTATTTTTAAAAAGCGCGCAAAAATCGTCATTAATACAGAAACCGATACTGAATGCTCGAGTAAGTACTCATCTTTTTTCCTGATATTGATCACACAGGCTAAGGCATCCGCATTTTTAAATACGGTATCAATGGTTTTATTCGTTATTTCAATAACGGGTGTTAGGTTTATATTTCGTCCTTGTTGAGCATCTGAAAATACTTGCCGTTGAATCTCTTTTGATTGATTAAAGAGTTTTTTCGCTTTGTTTATCTCTAAGATAATGGGGGATTTATTACTTGCTGGTAAGGGCGTCTCTTTTATACGACCAACAATATTATTATCGGCATCGAAGGTGAGTGTTTTGCTGGTATCAATTAATAAACTTTCGACGCCCCTGCTACGCAAATTACCTATAACCTTGATATTTTTTATATGGCCAGGGGTTGTTAAGCTGTATGCGCCTCGTTGTTTGGCGATATCAACCACATAATGCCCTTTTAATAATCCTGAAATTTCAATTTCAACAATCATAAATAATATACTCGTTAAACTAGCAGCTGTTTTCTATTATTCTTTAGTTGATATAAATGGGTATCCGCCTCTTTTAGCAGTTCGTCCATAGAACGTTTACCATCACTTGCTGCTACCCCACAGGTTATTGTAACGGGTAAAATTGCTTGTTGATAAGGCATAGGGTTTTTAATAAAAAACTCGCTTAAACGTTTTGCTGCTAGTTCTGCTTCTTGGTATTTTTGGCTTGCCAATACCACAACAAATTCATCGCCTGCGAAACGAAAACAGCGGTCATTTTCTCTTATTAATCCTTGTAAATTTGTCGCTATATAAGCCAGTACTCTATCACCACAATCATGACCGTATCGGTCATTAACTTGTTTGAAATCATCACAATCAACAAATAATAGTGAAAAGGGAACGCCATACCTTTGCTGTCGTACTAACTCCTCAGCAATAAAAATTTCCATTAAACGACGGTTGGCAACACCGGTTAAGCGATCATAATGTGCCATGTATTCAAGTTGCTCTCGAATGAGCACATTGGATAAGCACAAACTTACTTTAGTAGCGAGTTGCTCTAAATGAAAGGTGCCGAGTATATTACTAAAGCGACTTTTATCTCTATCAGAAAACAATAGGCTACCAAAAAGTTGCCCTTCTAGTATTAAGGGAATAAGCGCAATAGATTGTGCTTCTATAAGTAATTCAGGAGGTATAACAGCAGGTAAATTATCTAAATCATTCGTTAGGAAAGGTTTACTGTCATGATGAAAAGCTTTTAGCTGCTCTAAAGATATTTTGTTACTATGTCGTTGTTGCCAATTCGATTGCAATCGTTCATTGAATAAATAGCTGATCGGTGTTGGTTCAACCAAAAGTAAAGTAATCTCAGTGATATCAAATTTTTGTTGTATGGAGTTCAACAAACGTTGGATAAGTTCTTCACAAGATTTACTTTCAAGTACTTCTTTTTCTATTTCAAATAGCTTTAGTGCAATGTTTTCATTAGCTTTTGAGTTGGCGATTAGTTGCTCAATCTCTAATTCTGACATAATCATTTCTTGTTTTATGAAACCGTTTTAATTGTGTTCTTTTCAGAGCTATTGTGCAAGGGCTTAGTCAGGTCCCCTTTGTTAATCGCTATATTTACTAAAACATCACTTTTAAACGCTAAGGTAGTTGAGATAATGGTATTAATATTGCTTAATCTTTAATCGTTGATAAGAGAGGATGTTGGCAACAAAAAAATGTCAGTCTTTATTACTTAACCTTTTTTATGTTCAGCCGATAATAAGTTAATGCTTATATATTTTTTTGAATTTTTGGATTGTCATTTATGCGATTTTTATTAGTAATTTTAGCGTTGTTATTTTTTATAAGTAATACCTGCTATGGTCAAAAACTTGAAGCAGTGCAAATTTATACAGATAACCAGCTTTTGGGTTTGATTAAAGAGAATAAACATTTGGGGCAAGTTGTGCTCGACGAATGTCAGCTTGTACAAGACATTGAAGCACGAGCCACTAAATCAGAATACCCTTCGTACCAATTTCTTTGGGGGGATATGCTAGCGTATGGTGTCTGTGTTAAAAAAGATGTGCCGCTTGGACTTCACTTTATGAAAAATGCTGCAGACCAAGCTTTGCCTGAGGCACTTGAACAACTGGGGCGTTACTACCATACCGGTAAATTTATGCAGGTTGATGTAGAAAAAGCAATGTTTTATCTCAAAGAAGCCGCGGCAGTAAATAATTTAAAAGCACAGATCCGTTTAGCGGATATTTATGCACAAGGCTATGGTAGTCCATTAGACTACCCAGAGTTATATACACAACTTCATCACTCAGTTACCGATGATAAAAAAATTCATCAGCAAATTGCAAAAATATTATCAGCGTTGGCAAATAAAATGCCGGAGCATGTTGTTAATTCAGCCAAAGAAGGTAAATTTTAAGCTGTTTTTCATGTGATGACATTTTTTATCGCATTACTCTCTTAATAGCTTTAGCTAGTAAATCCCATAATTAACATGGGGCTAAACGATTTATATTGCGTTATTAAATTTTAAAAAAGCATCATCATTCGATAAAATTAATGTCTATCGACAGCGTTTTTAATTACCACTTAAAACCAACGCTTTGAATGGTAACGGGTATAGGTATATAATTGCTGTATTAACACATTAATCGAGTTTATCCCCTGAAAGATCCTCATCAAAAACGCGAAGCACAAAAATACGACAATCCAGTGGCGAGTCGAGAATTACTATTATCAGTAATAGAAAACTCTGCTGTGCCACTTAATTTTAAAGCGATATGCAAAGCTTTGAATTATCATGATGAAACGCATCATGTTGGCGTAAAACGACGTTTGCGTGCTATGGAAAATGCAGGTCAGCTTGTTTTTAATAAACTTAAGCAATATGTCATTCCTGCCAAAAATAGTTTGATCACGGGTAAAGTTACCGGTCATCGTGATGGTTTTGGCTTTTTTATACCTGACATTGCTAAAGGTGAGAAGCCAGGCAAAGATTTTTATATTTCATCTCATGAAATGCAACGGGTATTCCATGGTGATATTGTTAGCGCTATTTTAGTGGATCGTACCGATCGCAAAGGCCGACAAGAAATTAAAATAATTGAAGTCATTGAACCGCGTAAAGCCGGTATTGTTGGCCGTTTCTATGTTGAACATGGTATCGCTTATATTGTTCCAGACGATGCGCGTATTAAGCAAGATATTTTGATTGAACCCGAAAGCAAGCTTGGTGCACGCCACGGACAAATGGTGGTGGTCAATGTTCTGCATCGCCCATCAAAACGCAATAATGCCGTAGGTGAAGTGATTGAAGTCTTAGGTGACCATTTAGCACCAGGCATGGAAATTGACATTGCTCTACGTGAGCATGATTTACCGCACGAATGGTCTTCTAGCGTTATTGAAGAAGTTGCAACAATAGCAGACGAAGTCGAAGACGAAGCAAAAATTTCACGAGTTGATTTACGTGACTTACCGCTAGTTACTATAGATGGCGAAGACGCCAGAGATTTTGATGATGCTGTTTACTGTCAGCCTGAAGAATCCGGTGGCTGGCGTTTATGGGTGGCTATAGCCGACGTAAGTTACTACGTACGTAATGGTACAGCGCTTGATGATGAAGCTATATCTCGTGGTAATTCGGTGTATTTCCCGAGCCAAGTTATTCCTATGTTACCGGAAAAACTATCTAACGGTTTATGTTCATTAAACCCTGATGTTGACCGTTTATGTATGGTTTGTGAAATGACTATCAGTGCGTCAGGTGAGTTGTCGGGTAGTAAGTTCTACTCTGCGGTTATGCGCTCACATGCTCGTTTTACTTATAGTAAAGTAGCAGCAATTCTATCGGGTGAAGACGCAACCGAAAAGGCAGCGTTGCGCGAACAATATCAGCCATTAGTCGGCGATTTAGAAAATTTATATCAAATGTATTTAGCATTAAAGACCTCGCGAACTAATCGTGGTGCCATTGCCTTTGAAACCTCCGAGTCTCTATTTTTGTTTAATAGTGATCGTAAAATAGAATCGATTGTGCCACTTATTCGTAACGATGCGCATAAAATCATTGAAGAATGTATGGTTTTAGCGAATGTGGCAACGGCAAAATTTGTAGAAAAACACCAAATGCCGGGCTTATTCCGTGTTCATGACAAACCGAGTGAAGATAAGTATAAAAACTTTGTCAGTTATTTAACTGAGCTTGGCATATCCTTGCCAACGCGAGAGCAACCTGAACCTGCTGATTACGCTAATATTTTAAACCATGTTCAAGGTCGTCCGGACCAAGAGTTGATCCAAACCATGTTGCTGCGCTCTATGCGCCAAGCAGTTTATCAAAGTGAAAATTTAGGACACTTTGGTTTAGCACTCGAGTCTTATAGTCATTTTACTTCGCCAATTCGTCGTTATCCAGATCTAGTTATTCATCGAGTGATTAAAGCGATTCTGGCAAAGCAAGCACAAAGCGCTAACGAAAGTAATGAAGCGAACGCCGGATTTTACCAATACTCACCTGAAGAAGTTATTGAACTAGGAGAGCATTGTTCAATGACCGAACGTCGTGCAGATGATGCGACTCGTGATGTTGCTGATTGGTTGAAATGTGAATTTATGCAAGATCACGTTGGTGATACTTTCACCGGTGTTATTTCAACCGTTACTAATTTTGGTCTATTTGTACGCTTAACCGATTTACATATCGAAGGCTTAATTCATATAACCTCTTTAGGGCATGACTATTATCACTTTGATGATGTTCGCATGTGTTTGAGCGGTGAACGTTCGGGCACTAAATATCGTATTGGTGATGTTTTAGAAGTTAATGTTGCCGCAGTAAACTTAGATGAGAAAAAAATAGATCTCGTTTTGTCGGGTGAACAAGCCCCGAAAAGTAGTGGTAAACCTGATGGTAAATCGAAAGCTAAAAGTACAGGGCTGAGAAAAAACGCCGATCAGGGCTTTAATAGGCCCAAGGGAACTAGCGACAAAGGAGCGCCTAAAAAGCCAAAAGACAAGAAAACAGAAAAATCAAAAGCTAAAAAGCGTACCGCACGAAAAAAACGTCCAGGTAAAAATGCTCGTAAAACGGCTGAGTAATATCGGTTAAAAAGTCGTAACGATTAACGTTCGACCGATACGTAATGAAGCTCGATATAGAGTAATTAAAGAAGAAGTTGAAAAGAGAATAACATGGCAAAACAAGACGAATTAGTATTTGGCATTCATGCTGTTAATGAATTAATTAAACGTGCTCCAGAACGCTTTATTGAGCTTTTTTTATTAAAAGGTCGTGAAGATGAACGGTTAATGACGATCATTAATTTGTCAAAAAAGTATGACATATCCACCCAGCTTGTTAGCCGTAAGGTCCTTGATGAAAAAAGTGATGGCGAACAGCATCAAGGCGTCTTAGCACGTATTACTCAAGGAAAAACTTACACCGAAAATGATCTCGTTGATATTCTAGCCCAAGCCAAACAAAAAGATGAAACACCCTTTTTATTAATTCTTGATGGTGTCACCGATCCTCATAATCTTGGTGCGTGTCTTAGAAATGCAGATGCGGCCGGTGTACAGGCTATTATTGTTCCAAAAGATAATGCGGCCCGCTTAACAGCAACAGTGCGTAAGGTTGCTGTTGGTGCAGCTGAAACCGTGCCATTGGTACAAGTGACAAATTTAGTACGTACGATGAAACAGTTGCAAGACAATGGTGTTTGGATTATTGGTACAGCAGGAGAAACGGATCATTGTTTGTACGATGAGAAATTAGCTGGCCCAATGGCATTAGTGATGGGCGCAGAAGGCAAAGGTATGCGTCGATTAACCCGTGAAAACTGTGATCAATTAGTTAAATTACCTATGGCTGGCAGTGTTTCAAGTTTAAATGTTTCTGTTGCTACCGGCATTTGTTTGTTTGAAATAGTACGCCAACGCCGTTAATGCTTACCTACATTTATGGTAGTTAAGTTGCTCCACAGCTTTAAACCTCAATAAAATCATCAAAGAAGTCATTTTCTTGGTGATTTTTTTGTTTATTGCCCTGTATCCTTATATTTATCTTGCCTTCGCTGCTTATATTTACTACACTTCGCGACCTTAATTCAGCCCGAACTTTTTGTTCCTTGCCTCTTTCTGGTGTTTGGCTGAGCCAGCTAATGAGGCTACAACCGTAAGGAGCTCGTAATGCGTCATTACGAAATCGTATTTATGGTTCACCCTGATCAGAGTGAACAAGTACCTGGCATGATCCAGCGCTATACAGACTTGATCAATGCTGCTGAAGGCAAAGTCCACCGTCTTGAAGACTGGGGCCGTCGCCAATTAGCATACCCAATCAATAAATTGCACAAAGCACACTATGTTTTATTAAACATTGAAGCGCCACAAGCAGTTATTGATGAGCTTGAAACAGCTTTCCGTTACAATGATGTTGTTATTCGTAACATGATCATGCGTACTAAAGACGCAGTAACAGAAGCGTCAGCAATGGCTGCTGCTAAAGAAGAACGTCGCGACGATCGCCGCGAAGTTAAGAAAGATGCTCCAGCTGTTACAGAAGCACCAGTTGCTACTGAAACTACAGAAGAAGCTGCGAGCGAATAAGTAACTCGTGACAAACTCTCTTTATGAGAATTGCCTTGTGTTGGTAGGTGAAGTGGTAAAACCACCGAAAAAATCAACAAGCCCTGCAGGTATTCAGCATTGTCAGTTTTCAATGGACCATAAGTCCATACAAAATGAAGCTGGCATGAACCGACAAGCATTTGTCCGGATACAGGTTGTCGCAACAGGTGAGCTGTCACAAAACTTAACTCGTGATTTAATTGCGGGCAGTAAGCTCAAAGTGACTGGTTTTATAAACCGTCATGAATCAAGAAATGGTAACCCACTTCTTGTCTTACATGCTCAACATATTGAAATGATTAATTAAGGTGGTTTTTTTGGTTGGTTAATCTACCCAATAAAGACACCATATTTAGGAGAAATCCATGTCTCGTTTTTTTAGACGTCGTAAGTTCTGCCGCTTCACAGCGGAAGGTGCTACCTCTATCGATTATAAAGATATTGCTACACTGAAAAACTATATCACTGAAAGTGGTAAAATCGTTCCTAGCCGTATTACTGGTACTGCCGCTAAATATCAACGTCAACTTGGTCGTGCGATCAAGCGTGCTCGTTACTTAGCTTTATTACCATATACTGATTTACATAAGTAACCTAAAAAGGGGTTTTGAAAATGGAAGTAATACTTCTTGATAAAATCGCCAAATTAGGCGGCCTTGGTGACAAGGTATCAGTTAAATCTGGTTATGCACGTAACTTCTTATTACCGCAAGGTAAAGCAGTTTTTGCATCTGAAGCTAACGTTGAACATTTTGAAGCACGTCGTGCTGAAATTGAAACAGCATTAGCAGCAACTTTAAAAGCTGCTGAAGCTAAAGCTGCTAAAATCGTTGAATTGGCTGAAATCACTATCGCATCATCTGCGGGTGAAGAAGGCAAATTATTCGGTTCTATCGGTACTAAAGATATTGCTGATGCAATTACTGAAGCAGGCGTTGAAGTAGCGAAAGCTCAAGTACGTATGCCTTTAGGTACAATCCGTGAAACGGGTGAATTCGAAATCGCAATTCACTTACACAACGATGTTGATACTAACATTAAAGTTGTTGTTATCGCTGAAGCTTAATTTAGTTCGCTAAATTACGTTGATAAAATACCGTTATTTCTTTTTAAGAATAGCGGTATTTTTTTGCCTATTGTTTCCGATAGTATAAATATTTTTACCTGAAAATTATCACTGTAAAATAATTCCCCTCTAAAATATCATCAAAAAGTAGGTATACTCCAGTCGTTAGCATTAAGTAAACCTCGTTCAATTAAACCGCCAATACCTTGTAAACCACCAGTATGTAATAAGACGAGGCGATGTCCTTTAGGAAAATACTGCTGATCTATTAAGTCTAATAACGCTAAAATCATTTTTCCTGAATATACAGGTTCAAAAATGAAACCTGTTTGTTGGCTAAAGCTTAATATTTTCTCCACATCTTCTTTACTAAATTTAGCATAACCGCCACGGTGAAATTCTGGCATTATTTGCCAATTACTGAAATGTAGATTATCACCGAGCAGGCTATTTACTTGTTCTGTTAAGTAACCATCTTGCTTTAATACGCCAATCCCTAAAAGATTATGCTGATTATTATCTGCTTTTATAAGTCCGGCTAATGTACCACCACTACCCACAGGCGTTACTAAAGTATCAAATTCACATTGTTGATTTAATTCAGTTATTACTTCGCCAACGCCAGCTAATGCCAAGGTGTTACTGCCGCCTTCAGGCACAATTAAATAGCCAGGGTATGTGAGTTGTAATTGATCTAAGTACTCCTTGTTTTCACGAAGTCGATAGGATTTTCTGTCAACAAAGTGCAGTTCCATGCCCCATTGTTGCGCCATCGAGAGGGTGAAATTACTCGCATATTCTTTTTCACCACGAATAATGCCGATACTTTTTAACCCCTGCTGATGGCAAGCAAAGGCGAGGGCGTGAATATGATTAGAAAAACTACCACCAAAACTTATCACACCAATATAGTTATGTGCTTGGGCGTGGCGTAAGTTAAATTTTAATTTACGCCATTTGTTGCCAGATATTATCGGATGAATAATGTCGTCTCGTTTGATCGAAACAGAGAGTTGATGCTTCTCAAATAAAGGATGGATGATTTTCTGTAAAGGAGATTCTGTTTTCATAAAAGGTAATGTTATTCTTTACTTAAATATAACTACTCGATAAAAAACTTGCGCCTTCAATGGAATAGGGGATAATGATTTATAGACATCTGACTATAAATAATAATATTGATAAATGTCACTTATTAAAAAAATAAATAATTTTTTCTCCAAAGTTGAGTCCAAAGACTTGTTAGGTGTAAGTTTACATCAGCATTCTTTTGCCTTTTTTTCCTGTCCAGAGCAGGGAGAATCTCAGTTTCAACAAATTAACTCGCCATTGGCAGAGCATCCTCAACAGATTAAAATTCAAAAAGAAAAATATCAGTTGCAAGGGCAATGTCATCTAGTGCTGGCTTCATCACAAACCCAAATATTGCAAGTCGACAAACCCAATATTCCCGATAATGAATTAAACGCCGCTTTAAAATGGCAGATTAAAGATCTCGTTAACCATTCTCCAGAAGATATGGTACTCGATTATTTTGACGGTCCAACACTTTCTGGTGGCAATGACAAAATAAACGTTGTTTGTGCTTCTAAAAAGGAATTATTAGCCTTAATTGGTCCACTTAATCAAGATGGGCTAATATTGAAGACGATTACTACCGAAGAATTCGCCTTTGCCAGTTTATTGCCAGTGAAAGATGATGCCTGTTTAATGGTATGTCAGCAACCTAACGAAGAAATAATTTTATTGATCGTTAAGCAAGGCAAAGTATTCTTCTCTCGTCGTTTACGTGGTTTTGCTCATATTGCAACCAAAACAGAAGAAGAGTTATCGTTTGGCATTGTTGATAATTTAAACCTTGAAATTCAACGCTCAACTGACTATTTTGAACGTCAATTAAAACAAGCACCTATACGCAGTATTGAAGTTATTGTGCCGATGGCTAATGAGGCGTTACTTGCACGTAAATTGGCTGAAAACACCAATGTTGCTGTGAACTTATTCACCATGCCTGAAGGTTTTAACCATGCACGAGAGTTTGCGGTAAGCTTAGGAGCAACAAAATTGAATAATATGGAGCCAATAAAATAATGGCAAAAAATTCAATTAATTTATTACAACAAGACTTATTGCCTAAACAAGTGCTGGTGACTTTACCCCGCGTTGTTATGCTTTGGTGTTTAGCTCTCGTCTTTATGTTGTCTTGGACTTTTTTCAACCTTTATCAAGTAACTGAATTGACAGCTAAGTACGTAGCGCTTTCTCAAATAAAAACTAATCAAGATAACCAACTTGCTCAACTAGAAGATAAGCTCAAAGCGAATAGGGCAGACGTAACAGTGCTTGAAGAACTAGCAATGTTGAAAATTGTTTTGAAAAATAAAAGTGTGCTACTGAATGAATTAACTGACCGCACTCATACTTCGGTGGCAGGTTTTGCCTCATCGATGACAGAACTGTCTTTAATGCATCATAAAGACATTAGTTTGCAGCATGTTAATATTACTTATCAAGATTTAACGTTTTCTGGTGTGGCGCGAACGCCAGAAGCGGTACCCGCATGGTTAGCTAAATTTGAAACATCAAAGTTTTTATCAGGTAAATCATTTATTAATTTTTCTCTTAACGAAAATGAGCAAAAGCTTACCGAATTTTTAGTTAGTTCTAAATCAAAGACCGGAGGCGCCGATGAATAAACAATGGCAAGCGTATAGTGAAAAATATTTAACGATTACTCCTCGTGAACAATATATGGTGTTATTAACTGGGTTAGTTGCCATTATATTTATTATTCATAACTTCTTTATTGATGATAACGCGCTAAAGATTGTTAAGCTTGATAAGCAAATTATACAAGTGAACAACGACAATCGAACAGCGAAAGCTTCTATATTAATTTTTGAAGAAGGCTTGTCAAAAGATCCTAACGAATCATTAAATAAGCAAATCTCACAATATAAAGATAAATTAAATAAGGTTGATGTAAATTTATTAAAACTTACCTCAGACTTAATAGACCCTGTTCAAATGCGTTACGCGTTAATGCAGTTATTAAAAACCCAGAAAGGTGTTTCTTTACAATCATTTCAAGTTATTGCTGCACAGCCGATGAACATCGCTAGTACAGCGACTGCGGTTACCGGTGATGGCACTAAAACGGCTGTCGTTAGCTCTGACCAGCCAGAATTGATACTTTATCGTCATGCGATAAAAATTAAACTCAGCGGTAGTTACTTTCAATTACGTGACTACTTAACACAGCTGGAAGCATTATCTTGGAAGTTTTTTTGGCAAGAGTTTACTTACCAGCTAAAAGAATACCCAGTGAGTGAGTTAGAAATAGAAATGTACAGCTTAAGTACTAAACGGGAGTTTATAGGTGTTTAAAATCTTAACTTTCAACAGTATTTTTTTTATAATTTTGCTGACTTCTATTGTGGTTAACGCTCAAGATGTTGACCCAACTAAACCGCTTTCAGGTACTGATTTTTCATCAATGAGCAAAGCTCAAACGACACCGAAAGCAGAATTAATATTAGAAAGTATTATTCATGGTGTAGAAGTACACACTGCTGTTATTAATGGCCAAGTGTTAAAAATAGGTGATTTTATTCGCCAGTATGAATTAGTAGCTGTGAACAATACCAGCGTGGTCTTACGTTCAGCAGAAAAACGCTTAAAGCTCAGTGTTTTTTCTAGTGTCGTGGTTAAATCAAAATGAAAAGATATGATCAAATGAAAAACACTCAAAGAAAATTTTATTGTTTCACCTTACTGTTAACTTTGTTTGGTTGTCAAACGGCGCCAGATAAACCAACTGAAATGATTAATGCACTAGACAAAGCGATTGAAGAATCGAGTAAACCTGCGCCTAAAGCATTGCAACAAGTGCCAAGTGCTATTCAGCAAGAATTAATGCAACGTAATGTTAGCCAAGCTCGAGAGGGTTTATTGGCAGAAAAACGCTTAGAAATTGCCGCTAGCGATGTTAGCGCACAAGAGTTTTTCGCAGCCTTAGTCGACGAGTCAGCGTACAGCGTTGTTGTACATCCCGACGTAAGCGGTACGATTACCTTGAACTTGAAAAGCAGTACGCTCAATGAAGTGCTTGATGTTGTTGAAGAGGTTTATGGCTATGAAATTAGACGTAGTGGCAAAATAGTACAAGTTTACCCAGCCGGTATTCGCACTGAAACTATTCCACTAAATTATTTGTTTGTTAAACGCTCAGGCATGTCGAGTACTAGTATTAATTCTGGTGGCGTGTCAGAAAATGACCAAGGTAGTGGTAATAACTCAAATAACAGTTCAAACGGTAATTCAAACAATTCTGGTAATTCAGGTGGTGGAAACAACCAAAATAGTCAGCAAGGAAGTAGCGGTATTAATATTTATACTGAGACCACATCTGACTTCTGGGCTGAATTAAAAGAAACGCTAACGGTATTGGTAGGTTCTGAAGAAGGCCGTTCAGTTTTTGTTTCTCCGCAAGCAGGCTTAGTGACTGTTCGAGCTTTTCCAGATGAAATAAAAGTCATTAAGAGTTTTATTAACGATACAGAAACTCATTTACGTCGCCAAGTCATTATTGAAGCTAAGATTATGGAAGTTACGCTCAACGATGATTATCAGCAAGGTGTTAAATGGGATCAAATTTTAGGCAGTATTGGTAGCACTAACTTAGCTTTTTCAACGTCTGGTTCCATCGCTGGCAATGTTATTTCAAATACTATTGGTGGCACAAGTAACCTTACCATTAACAATAACGATTTTTCAGGCGTTATAGATTTACTCTCTACCCAAGGAAATGTTCAAGTATTGTCAAGCCCAAGAATTACCGCTACCAATAATCAAAAAGCGGTAATTAAAGTCGGTGGTGATGAATATTATGTTACTGAGGTTTCAAGTACGACGACTACCGGTACGTCAACTACTACTACACCTGAAATTAACCTAACCCCTTTTTTCTCAGGGATTGCTTTGGATGTTACCCCTCAAATAGATGGTAATGGTGAGGTTATTCTTCATGTTCATCCTTCAGTTACTTCAACTGATGAGCAGACTAAAGTTATTAAACTTGGCAGTGAAGAAATAATTTTACCACTTGCACAAAGTAGCGTGCGTGAGTCCGATACTATTATTCGTGCTAAATCAGGTGAAATAGTGGTGATTGGTGGGTTAATAGAAACACGTAAAGTGATGTTAGATTCAAAAACACCTTTTTTGGGCGATATTCCATTTATGGGAGAGTTATTTAAAAGTAAAAGTGAAACTACCCAGAAAAAAGAACTGGTGATCATGTTAAAGCCGATTGTTATTGGCCAGGATACTTGGAAAAATCAATTACAAGATGCTCGCTCATTATTGAAACAATGGTTTCCTGAGGAAAATGATTTTTCTCAAAGTGAAAAAGGTAGGTCTGATGATTCTAGCGACAATGAATAATAGCTAAAATCTATGTACCTTTACCACTTTGGTTTAACGGAACTTCCGTTTACATTAACACCAAATACTGCATTTTATGTAGGGTTAGAGCCGCATAACGAAGCGTTAGCTGTCTTACTAACCGCGCTAAAAACAGGTGAAGGCTTTATAAAAGTTATCGGTGAAGTCGGTACGGGTAAAACCCTACTTTGCCGTAAACTGCTTAATGAAATACCCGAACATTTTGTAACCGCTTATATTCCTAACCCTTATTTAAAACCTGATGAATTACGACGAGCGGTGGCGGTTGAATTAGGTATCAAACAAGCACAGCGAATGTCAGTGCAATTGCTTACTCAACGTATTCAACAGCGATTATTAGAACTTCATTTAGCCGGTCATTCGGTAGTGCTTATACTTGATGAAGCACAAGCTTTACCAGAAGAAAGCCTTGAGGCTTTACGCTTATTTACTAATTTGGAAACTGAAACACGTAAACTTTTGCAAGTTGTGCTGTTCGCACAGCCAGAATTAGATGAGCGCTTAGCGACGAAAAGATTTAGGCAGTTAAAGCAACGTATCACTTTTTCTTATAAATTACGTGCGATGACAGCGCCAGAAGTTCAACGTTATATTCAACATCGTATGCAAGTTGCTGGCTATAAAGGTGCTTCTTTATTTAGTGCCGCCATATCGAAGAAGGTGGCGAAAGTTAGTTTAGGGATCCCACGTTTAGTTAATGTGTTATGTCATAAAATGTTGATGTTAAGTTATGGCCAAGGTCAATATCAGATAACGAACAAGCATTTATCTGTAGCGATAGAAGATACCGAAGCAACAACTCAAGCGAGCAATGTTAAAGGCTATTTAAGTATTACGGGTCTGATCATTTCAGCCATCTTAATCGTCTATGTTTTAAAAAATTATGGAGTGATAGCTTGAGCGTAATTAACCAGATGTTAAAAGATTTAGATCAGCGTAAAGCTGAACAACAAGGTTCGAGTGATTTTACCGTACCTGTTTCTTCAGCGTCCTTAAATAAAAAAACTGTTTTTATCAGTTTACTGGTCATTATTTTATTAAACATTTGCGGTATTTTTGTTTGGCAAATGTATGTTGAAAACCAAACATTAAAAATGTCTAATTCTTCAGAAATTAATCGAGTTGGGAAAAAAGCCGAGCCAGATCAAGTCGTAATAAGTGAACACTTAGCGCAACCACCGAACAGCACTGAACCAGTAAACATGACCCAAAATAGCGTTGTAGCATCTAAACAGGCTAGTTTGAATAATAATTTGAAAAGAGAACAGCTAATTCAAGTTGACTTAAACCAAGCTAATTTAGCTGAAACTCTGTCTCAGAATATTACAACCGAAGAAGCGCCCAGTAAGATTGATGCACCAGAGACAAAAAATAGTGGCTTAGTGAATGACTCAAATATTCAACAAGCGTCAATTGACTCTTTGGCGCCAGTAGCGAAAAAATCAACATTAACAATATCTCGAAAAGCACTAACGCCTTATCAACTTGCTGAGCAAAAATTAAAACGTGCTGAGCAAGCGCTTGCCAACAATGATATTTCTAAAGCAGAGACTATGTTCGAAGATGTATTATTAGTTCTGCCAACACATAAAACAGCGAGAAAACATTTAGCGGCTTTATGGTTTGGGCGTCAATCTTATGCTGCTGCGTTAAACTTACTTTCTCAAGGCATTAACTTATCCCCTGATGATAGCGAATTTCGGGTAATGCAAGCTCGAATTTATTTACAGCAAAACAGACAACAACAAGCATTCGCCACTTTAAATAATATGCCGAATGTCAATGATGTTATTAATGTCGAATATCAGAGTTTACGCGCAACAACAGCGCAGCAACTTAAGGAATTCACATTTTCTGCACAAGCCTACCAAATTTTAGTTAATATCGAACCTACTTCGGGGCGATGGTGGTTAGGCTTAGGCGTCGCTTTGGACAGTAATAGTGAATTTAAGCAAGCAAGTACGGCGTATCAAAACGCATTAACTAAAACAGGGTTATCTGCAAGCGCTGAGAATTTTGCCCGTCAGCGTATTATCGAGTTGGGAGAATAATTATGGCAGCACCTAAATTAAAAATGCGCCTAGGAGATTTATTAGTACACGAGCATATCATTACTAATGAACAATTAATGCAGGCACTGAATAGCCAGAAAGCGACAGGACGAAAACTAGGGGATACCTTAATTGAACTTGGCCACATCGGCGAGCGTCAATTGCAAGAGTTCTTAGCACAACAGCTTAATGTGCCTTTCTTAGATATTAGCCAACGTCGTATTCCCAATGAAGTCGCGTCATTATTACCAGAAGTTCATGCACGTCGTTTACGCGCGTTAATCATTGAAGATCAAGGTGAAAGTGTCTTGCTAGGGATGAGCGACCCTGCTGATTTAAGTGGTCTAGACCAGCTTGAAAGAATGCTTGCTCCGAAAAAAATAAACCTTGCTGTAGTCATGGAATCACAGCTTTATCAAGCATTTGATGGCTTGTATCGACGCACAGCAGATATTGAATCATTCGCCAGTCAGTTAGAAGAAGAGTATGAACAAACCACTGATTTCGATTTATCATCAACATTTTCAGATGACAGCGGTGATGCAACGGTTGGTAAATTATTACAATCGGTCTTTGAAGATGCGGTGCAGATGCGTGCCTCTGATATCCATATTGAGCCAGATGAAAATCTATTGCGCATTCGTCAGCGAATAGATGGCGTATTACAAGAAAATATATTAAAAGAAAATAAAATTGCCTCAGCTATGGTTTTACGATTGAAACTAATGGCTGGCTTAGATATTTCAGAAAAACGTTTACCACAAGATGGCCGTTTTAATCTTCAAATTAAAGGCCATAATATTGATGTGCGTATGTCTACTATGCCAGTACAGTATGGTGAATCGGTCGTTATGCGATTACTTGACCAGTCTGCAGGTTTGCTGTCTCTTGATAAAATTGGAATGCCTGCCGACTTAGTCGCCCGTGTTCGTCACCAAATTACCCGGCCACATGGTATGGTGCTAGTTACAGGGCCAACAGGTAGTGGTAAAACAACAACTTTATATGGCGCGTTAACCGAACTTAACCAAGCGAGTAAAAAAATTATTACCGTGGAAGACCCAGTAGAATATCGTCTACCTCGGATAAATCAGGTGCAAGTAGCACCAAAAATCAATTTAAATTTTTCAACCGTGTTACGTACTGCACTTCGTCAAGATCCCGATATTATTATGGTTGGCGAAATGCGAGATCAAGAAACGGTCGAAATTGGTTTGCGTGGCGCATTAACAGGTCACTTAGTGCTATCAACACTGCATACCAATGATGCCATTACCAGTGCCTTACGATTAATTGATATGGGCGCAGCGGGTTTTCTTGTTGGTAGTTCATTACGCGCGGTGATTGCACAACGTTTAGTGCGCAAGGTCTGTGAATATTGCCTTGAAGACCATTCGCCAGACAGTCAAGAAATGATGTGGCTTACTCATCTTGCTGGTGATGAAGCCACAACAGCCAATTATAAAAAAGGTCGTGGCTGTCAGTCATGCCAGTATACAGGTTATAAAGGACGTATAGGTGTATTCGAATTATTAGAAATGAATGATTCGATGATGGCGGCTTTAAAACGTGATGATGCTGAAGCATTCACTGAATTAGCAAAAGCTAATCCTACTTTCACACCGATAGCACAAGCGGCATTTAATTATGCTAAACAGGGTATTATTAGCGCAGAAGAAGTACTTCGTTTAGTTGATAGTATTGACGTTCAGGGTTAAGAGTAGACTTACTTATGGCTATATTTAGTTACGTAGGCAGAAATGCTAGCGGCTCACAAGTTAAAGGGACAATAGAAGCAACAAACGCTAATACGGTTGCTGAGCAATTGTCACGTCAAGGCATTATTCCCGTTGCTATTAATAAATCAAAAGATAGCAGTTCAACAGATATAGCAAATATAGATATTGGTGATTTACTGGGCTTTTCTGTTATATCACTGGATGAACTCATTGTCTTTTGTCGACAAATGTATGCACTTGTTCGTTCGGGTGTGCCAATATTACGCGCGATCAACGGTATGGCAGAATCAAGTACATCTGATAAATTAAAAGTTGCTTTAACTGATATTGGTAGTCAATTAGAAGGGGGCTACACCCTTTCAACCGCTTTAAGTAAATACCCTAAGCTTTTCTCACCTCTATTTGTTTCGTTAGTCCATGTTGGCGAGAATACCGGACAGCTAGATGGTTCGTTCTTAAAGCTGGCCAATTATCTTGAACGAGAGCAAGACACCCGTAAACGAATAAAAACCGCCTTACGTTATCCAAGTTTTGTCCTCGGCGCCATTGTGATTGCTATGGTCATTTTGAATATTTTTGTTGTCCCTACATTTGCAAATATGTTTGCAAAATTAGGTGCTGACTTACCCGTGACTACAAAAATGCTAATTGCCAGTTCGAATTTCTTTTTAAACTACTGGCCTCATCTGCTTGTAGGAAGTGTATTTGGCTTCTTTGGCCTAAAAAATTATTTAAAAACTGAACGTGGTATGTATTTATGGGACCGACTAAAAACAAAATTACCGGTTGTCGGAGGGGTGATTGAACGGTCTATTCTGTCACGATTTTCCCATACATTTGCCATTGTACTTAAAGCCGGTGTTCCTTTAACAACAGGATTAACCTTAGTTGCAGACGCCGTAGATAACACTTATATGCGAGATAAAATTTTAGCCATGCGCGGTGGTATTGAAAGTGGAGATAGTTTATTGCGCTCAGCCAATGCCAGTAAGTTATTTACACCTCTCGTTTTACAAATGGTGGCTGTTGGCGAAGAAACCGGTCGAGTAGACGAGCTTCTAGAAGAAGTCGGTGATTACTATGAACGCGAGGTTGATTACGAACTGAGTACGTTAACGGCTCGTATTGAGCCGATAATGATCGCTATTGTTGCCGCTATGGTATTGGTGCTTGCACTGGGTATATTTACTCCAATGTGGGACATGATGTCGGCCTTTAAAGGTAAATAGTGTTTGTCTTTCATTGTTACGTTTGATTATTATCAATGTAATGAGCCTATGACTTGAAATGTAGATCAATTTAGCTTGTTGATTTAATCGTTGAGGTATTTATAGCCTAATAATTTTTATGGACTAAATTAGTTATAATATGACATTACAACAGGTAAGTGCTAAAAAGGGTAAGTCGTTAGCTGAAAATCTGATCATACTCGCTATGATTGGCTTACTTATGTCGACATTCCTCTATTATTTTTTTAAACAAGAGCAGCATTTATCCCGTGTAGGTTTTGATTCTGTTGCCAATACATTTTCCGCACGAGTTATAGGTATTCATGCGCAATGGTTTATGGATAATAAACCCAACTGGGTCTTGATCAAAGAAGCAACAGCAGTCAATGGCGATCGCGAAAATAATCGCATTGCCGTAAACAAATTGGGTTGGGTTGATATAGCAACTGTAAATAACCTAAGTAATGAAAACGAGTGTCAGAAAATATGGCAACAAGTGTTAGCAACACCTATGATTTATATAAAACAGCCTATTTCAGCAGTAATAGTCAATATAAAAACTAATCAAGTGGGGCAGCAACAAAAATATCTTTGCCAATATAGCTTACCTTCGGGTGAATATTTTGAATATCACCCAAGCAACGGTAAGGTTACTGAAATAAAAATACATTAATAAAAAACATTGAATTTGTTTTATATACGTTAATAATGCTATAAAAGTACACTAAGTAAGTGACTTTATTAGTAAATCGTTGTTAGAATCAATTTATAACACTAGTCAAAGCGCTAGCAAAACGATAGAAGAGGTTGTGATGAAAAAACAAGCAGGTTTTACACTCATTGAATTAGTCATTGTTGTGGTTATTTTAGGTTTCTTAGCGGTAACGGCCATTCCTAAATTTATTGATTTAACTGATCAAGCTAAACAAGCCAATATCGAAGGTATGGCAGGTGGTTTTGCAACGGGTATTTCTCTAGCTAGAGCTCAGTGGGAAGCTGAAGGGCGCACGACTACTGGCACAAATAACACCACAGTTTATGATGGTGTGAGTCTAACATTAACCACTGAAGCAGCAGGTGTACGTCCTGGTTATGTAACGGGTTTAACCGATGGGGCAACATTAGGTGGTGGCTTCGACGCAGCTAATTGTAAAGAAATTTGGGATAATATTTTTCAACAACCTCCAACACTAGAAACATTTGCTAACTCAGACAGTACAACAAATTATATTGTTGCTGAAACAGGTGATGTCGCTGACTCACATTGTATTTATTATTTAACAGAAACATTGAATAAAGACGCAACAACGGGTGCTTTTGTTGACCCAGGTGTAGCAAATATAGGCAACAATTTTACCTATTATCCTGCGACTAGTCGTGTAGAGATTAATATTGCAGTAATAAACTAATCGTTAGATAGATAAGAATTTAAAATTAAATTAAAAGGTAAATTATGAAAAAATTACAAAAGCAAGCCGGTTTTACGTTAATTGAATTAGTTATCGTTATCGTTATTTTAGGTATTTTAGCTGCAACAGCAGCACCTAAGTTTCTTGATTTGACTGGAGATGCCAAGGCATCAGTAGTCGAAGGAGTTAGAGGTGCATTAAACTCAGCTGCTGATCTAGCACACGCTAAAGCATTAGTTGCGGGTAAAATTAGTGCGGCATCAGCAGGTCAAGCGATCAGTGTTGGTTCTTCAAACATTCTTTTAAATTATGGCTGGCCAACAAATGCATCTATTGGTGATTTAATTGATATCGATGGAGATTTATCTGAAGTATCAACTGCTGTTGGTACTTTTCAGCATGATAACGGTGTAACCGTAACAAGTTGTATTGCTGTTTATGACAGTAGTTCTGTAAATAATGCTGAAACACGTCCCACTATTAATTCTACAACTACTGGTTGTTAGTCAGAAGCTTTGTTGTAATAAGAAACCGAGCATTGCTCGGTTTTTTATTATTAGATGTTTATTAATACACTAATCATTTTTAGACTCTACAATATTTATTCCCCAATCTTCAACGAGCGGATATGTGAATTTAGCTTCTTTTAAAACTCTCTGATATACAACTTCCTGTTTCATAATATCTAAACATAGCAATATATTTGAATAAATGCTCTTTCTTGGAGCATGTCTAACACGCTCAAGTCCCCAATTAATATATCGCTGTAAAGCTTGAGGGCTTTTCTCTCGCAACCCAGCAACTAATGTATGCTCATAAATGTTTTTATCTAGCCTACTTTGCCAAGCGATAGGGTTTTCAATATCTAACAAACGCTCAATATTTTGATAACCATATTTTTCATGTTCAACAATAATGTTGCCTGTGTGTAAGGTCGTTATCAAGAAAGGGAGGAAAATGATGGGAGACAATATAGATAGAAAACGGAGTAAGAAGGTATTGTCTAATGAAATACCATGGCTCTTAATGTTACTTTGTACATCAGTATACCAAAGTAACATAATAAAAATAAACCAGTGGCTTATAGAGGTATAAAAAGGAAACTCTAATTGACTGTGCAGCAACAAAGGGGTAATCAAACCTAATATAGCTAAGCGCTTAGCTGACTTATTATTAATTTTAAGCCAGCTATTCATATAAGCAATAAAGAAAAAAATCATACCAAAAAACGCTACTATTCCTCCTTCACTAACCCAATATAAAACTTCACTGTGTGGGTGAGACAGATTTAATTCAGGTTTTCTAAACTTAGGGTCTAATATTTTATGCTCGTTATATCGGTCTAAGAACTTGCGTTCAAAGTTACCGTAACCAACGCCTAAAAAAGGATTTTCTTTTATTATTAAAGTTGTTACATAAAAGTTGTAAGGCCTTGTGCCTTCTGACTGATAACTGCTTTCACCTCTTTTAGCTACATTACTATCATCAAAGCTTTGCATTGCAGCTAAAGTAGAAATGATTATAAATAGGAAGTTAATCCCCAGTTGTTTTTTATTCTTCAGATATAAAAAAGGGCTGATAAAGGCTAGCACTAGAAGTGTTGCGAAATGTCCGGTTCTTGACTGCAACACCACCACTAAAAACGTCGCGGAAAATAAGCAGAAATAACAGAGCGCTTGTTGATATTTATCTACGGAAAATGTTTTTGATGAGACTGATAAATACAGTGCAATCGCAATGCCTGTTGCCATAAAACTTGCCATTACATTAGGTTGTAAAAAACTGCCGTGAGGTCGACTAATTCCAACCTTATAACCACCCCAATCCCCTGTTTCTAAAATAAAATACTGTACTAAGCCAAAACTTGCTTGCAGAGCAACGGCAATTAATATCCACCAGAGAACTTGTTGAGGGTTATTTCTTAATTCATCAAATTGATATAAACATAACAGAAGCAATAAACCACCGGCCAAACCTAGTAAGCGTGGAATAGCGTGGTCACTGAACTCACTGCCATAAAACATAGGCACACATAAACACAGAAACCCCAATAAACTGTAAAGCTGTAATTTACTAAGAATGACTTTTTTATTAAGGCTGATTTGCCAAAGACCTAAAGAAATAAGTATGGTGGCGATTAACCAGCCAAAAACATTGAATGACAAATAAAGCCCTGTGCCGCCGGGTGTTTCTAAAACTATGTGCATGGCAAAGCAGAAGTATAAAATGAGAAAAAACCGGAAATAGGGAAAAAGGCGCAATGGTATCAAATGAGTAAAAAAACAATATACAAAGACTAATGGTGTTCACTAGTATTTACAATATCTTATCGCCAGATTGTTTGTTAGGTGCAAGATATATTTTTTTTGATAAATGTTATATGCTATCAAAAGATAATAAATTGAATTTTTAAACAAAAGTGAAAGACCGATGAAGTCTAGGAATACACTAAAACAACCAAAGAAAAATCAGCAAGGATTTACCCTGATTGAGTTGGTGATCGTTATTGTTATTTTAGGCATTCTTGCAGTAACAGTAGTACCCAAGTATATAAACTTAACTGCCGATGCCAATACCGCGACATTACAAGCAGTTAAGGGTTCATTAGAAGGTGCATCAGCGCTTGTTTATAGTAAATCCATTGTTGCTGGAAATCAAAGTGATAGAACGGCTTCAATTACTTTAAAAGATGGTAACTCTCTTGCTATTAGTTATGGTTACCCTGTAGTACCAAGATCTCCTGGAGTTTATTGGCGTAGATTAATCAATTTAGGAGATGACTTTGTGATTAGTGCTAATAATACGGGGGCAATTTTAACTATTTATCCTGCAAATATTGACGCCCCAACGAGTTTAACGTCACCTTGTATGGTCACTTTTCAGGGATCTGTTGGGAAAGATATAGCACCTGTAATAAGTGTTTTTGACTGTATTTAATTTATTTTATAACTATTTTAAGAGATGATTTGTGAGCATAAATAAACTTATCACCAATCAAAGAAAATTACTGAAACAACAAGGTTTCACAACAATTGAGTTAGTAGTTGTCATTATACTCATTGGTATACTCGCCACGACCATTATTCCAAAAATGCAAACTTCTGGTGGCTATGAAGAAATCACCTACCAAAACGAAACCGTAACTAAACTGCGTGGTATTCAATTACGTACCATGCAAGATACTTCTGTTAGTCAATGCCACCTTGTTTTAATTACTAATGATAAACTAGGCATTCCAGATGATAGCTGCAGCAGTTTTGTAAATAATAATATCAACAGCACGACTATCGTTAAAATTATCGATGATACTGTTAATTTTCAATATGCAGGTGGTACAACGCCATTTTCATTTGATCATTTAGGTCGGCCGATTAATTGTTCTTCTCCTTGCCAAGTTAGTATAGTTGGTCAAGAACAAACGCTCATTGTTGCTATTAACGAGCAAGGTTATATTTATGCTGTTAACTAATTGTATGAGTGCGAAAAAAAATTATAAGCAGAAAGGTTTTACGCTGATTGAGCTTATTGTTGGTATTGTCGTGCTATCTATTACCTATGCAGTGTTAACAAGTTTAATTTATCCAATGGCAAGTCAAAGCGCCGCACAAGTTCACCAGATCAGAGCCGCAGAATTAGGGCAATCGATGATTAATGAAATTTTAGGTAAAGCGTTTGATGAGAACTCTGATATGTCTGGTGGTTTTGTCAGGTGTGGCGAAATATCTGCGCTTAGTTGCACAGCTTCGAGTAACTTAGGAGCTGAGCCTGGTGAACAACGTAATAATTTTGATGATGTAGACGATTACAACTCAATTAATTTTGGCGATGAAATTGTAAATTCCTCAGGCAATAGTCTTGCTGATATTTATATGGGTTTTAATATGAATGTTTCAGTCATCAATGATAGCGACTATAGCGGTGAATACCAATCAGCTACAGATAATGAAAAAACAGCAAAATTAATTACTATTACTGTACGCAGCCCGCAAAACGATGATTATGTTTTTTCGGTATATAAGGCGAATTTCTAATGCTAATTCGTTTTAGACAACCATATAGCACTGTAAAAAAAATTAAGGATGCTTCTTTGTTAAAAAGAGTACCTTTGAGAAGTACTAATTTTAAAGGTAAAGCTTCAAAAGGTTTTACCTTGATTGAACTTATCATTGCTATGGTATTACTGGGCATATTATCGGTAGGAGTAAGTAGCTTCTTACAGTTTGGTAGCCAGTTATATGCTGATGCTACTGCACGTGATCAAATATTATCGTCTGCTCGCTTTGCCATCGAAAGACTTAACAGAGAGCTTAGGGCCTCATTGCCTAATAGTGCACGAATAACTAATACTTGTTTAGAGTTTATGCCAATTAAAGCAAGCGCTGTATATGTTGATATACCTGTTTCTCCAGATTCAGCAAGTGATGAAATTACTATTGTACCCGCTTCAACTACTGTCAGTAGTGCCGATATTATAAACTTTAATGTCATTGTTTACCCGGTTGTGGCAAATGATGTTTACCTTAAATCAAATAAGAAGTTTTATCCTATTGATAGTGCAGCTTATTCAAGCGATCGTACTATTGACCCACATGTTTTAACCTTAGAAAACTCAGTGCTTTTTGCTGAGGATTCCGCAACGAATCGGGTTTATTTTATTGATGATTCAGTGATGTATTGTATTGAAGGTAGTGGTGATAATAATAATTTAATAAGATACGATGTTACCGGGCATAGTAATGCAGGTGAACCACTTGGTTTAATTAACCGGGCTATAATGGCTGAGTTTTTAACAGATGATTCAGCATTTAGTACCGATGGCGCTAATTTACAACGTAATGCGATTGTATCTATTCGGCTACATTTTATGAGGTTATTTGAAGAAATTGTTTTTGATAATGAGATACAGGTGCCCAATGTTCCATAATCCAGTTTATCATTATAAATATGCTGCAAACCAAGTCAAAAGTAAGCAAGAAGGCAGTGCAATTGTTGTCGCTATTTTTGTTATTGTTGTCTTGGCATTACTGGGTGCGGGGCTAGTAAAAATACTATCTTCAAGTGCGGAATCTGTTGCCTATGAAGTTATAGGCACCCGTGCTTATGCGGCAGCACAGACAGGTGCTCAATGGCAGTTACTAGAAGTTTTTCCACACGATACTAATGTTAAAACGGCTTGCAAGAGCAATATTATTGTACCTGATTTTTCGAATGTTGAAGGCTTGTCTTCTTGTCAAGCAACAGTAACCTGTAAGGACGATGGTGTATTTGATGGTACAACATATTATGTGATTACCAGCGTTGGCCAATGTTCAATTGGAGGTGTTGTTACTTCTCGAACTGTTCAGATAGAGGCAAGAAGTTTATAACACTCTTATGGAAAACATTTAAATCAAGTGTGATTTAAGTGTTAGGTTTTTTTACAGTTAGCTTTGTTGATTATATTTTTACCTATCTATCTTATTGTTTTTCATTGCCTTTAATTGGTTGGCATGACTTATGCTTTATTGTTGATTAAGTAGTAAACAAGTGTACTGATGTTCTTCATTAATTGAGGTTTATAATGATTAAGTTTTCTTTAAAATTTACCACGTTTATTTTTTTATTTTTATCTAATGTTGCCCACTCAGGGCTAATCAAATCTGAGCTCACTCAGGATAACTATGTCACAATTGGCGGCTTAGACTGGACTTGGGCGTCTGCTGAGAATGCGTCGTGGGCCAGTAATACTATTTATACGCCTGATTCAATTGACAGTCTTAATGGCTGGGATCGTAAAGGATGGAGACATGCTGAATCTTCTGAGTTATTAATATTTATAAATAATAGAGATATTGCAGACTTTAGTTACTTAAATGCTTCAAATGAACTTGTATACAAGAATTCATTTGTGTTTTGGAATACTGCTATTACAGAGGTATCTGATATAGATGTTGATGGTTTTAATGCAGGACTAATTGAGACCTACTTAGTGGGTGATAACAATACAAGTAGCTGGGCATATGAAACTTTTTACGTTCGCAATACTCCAGCTCAAGTACCTGAACCTACAACAATTATGATTTTTGCCATTGCTTTAATCGCATTGTCGATGAGAAATCGTGTAATTCAATAGTTTGGAATTTGTAGCGTTTACGTGCAAACAGCCTCGTCAATGCGGGGCTTTTTATTGCCTTAAAATAATTATATAGGACCTATATTAGGCTCGCTAAATTTATTTGAAAAGATGTGCCGATAAAAAATAGTTGGCTTTTAAGCCGAACATTCATCTTTATTCATTAGTCATAGTGAAATTTTATTCACCGATAAATATGATTAATTAGCATGGTTATCTCGTGGTAAAATGCTGAAATTTATTAAATAGGTTATCTAAAAAGATTGATTTGTAATTCGAAGCGAGTACAAAAATATTTTGTTATTTTATGGTAATAATTAGGGAACTATTGGTGTTGAATACAAGACTAAAGATTGGCGAAAATGTAACTGCACCGCAAAAGTAAGTAACACAACCGATAAACGTAATTGTGCAATTGTAACATTTTGTCCAAATCGAGAAAATGTTACTATGACTTTTTAACAAGAATGAGGGATTTAATACATTATTGATTAACAATTCCCTCAATTTTGGCTTAGTCATTAAAAATATGCTAAAAAAGTGATGTTTTTTATCATTCAAACAACACAAATTTGAAACACTCAGGTATGATTAGCCCATATAATATATTATTAACAAACTTGACAAAATGCTCATTGATTAACTCAATGCTTTGTTGAGAATAAAAGAGATTAATTCTCTTTTTATAACACTTTAGGATATTTAGATCTTATGTTTAAAAAATTACGCGGCATGTTTTCTAATGATTTATCAATAGATTTAGGAACGGCGAACACTCTTATTTATGTAAAAGATCAAGGCATCGTTTTGAATGAGCCTTCGGTAGTTGCTATTCGCCAAGACCGCTCTGGTGGTTCAAAAAGTGTAGCCGCAGTAGGTTCTGCTGCAAAACAAATGCTGGGCAGAACGCCAGGTAATATTGAAGCTATTCGCCCAATGAAAGATGGTGTTATCGCTAACTTTTTTGTTACTGAAAAAATGCTGCAATACTTTATTAAACAAGTTCACAGTAATAATTTTTTACGCCCAAGTCCTCGTGTACTTGTTTGTGTTCCTTGCGGTTCTACTCAAGTTGAACGTCGCGCTATTCGTGAGTCTGCACTTGGTGCTGGCGCCCGTGAAGTTTATCTTATTGACGAACCAATGGCTGCGGCTATTGGTGCAGGTATGCCAGTTTCAGAAGCTACAGGTTCGATGGTAGTTGATATTGGTGGTGGTACCACTGAAGTCGGTATTATTTCATTGAACGGTGTGGTTTATTCTTCTTCTGTACGTATCGGTGGCGATAAGTTTGACGATGCCATTATCAATTACGTACGTCGTAACTTTGGTAGTTTAATTGGCGAAGCAACCGCTGAGCGTATTAAACATGAAATTGGTTCAGCCTACCCAGGTGAAGAAGTATTAGAAATTGAAGTACGTGGCCGTAACTTAGCTGAAGGTGTTCCTCGTAGTTTTACGTTGAACAGCAATGAAATATTAGAAGCACTACAAGAACCACTAACCGGCATTGTTAGTGCTATTATGGTTGCTTTAGAGCAAGCGCCACCAGAACTAGCCTCTGACATTTCAGAACGTGGTATGGTACTTACTGGTGGTGGCGCATTATTACGTGACTTGGATCGTTTATTAATGGAAGAAACTGGCATTCCTGTTGTCGTTGCTGATGATCCACTTACGTGTGTGGCTCTTGGTGGTGGTAAAGCGCTTGAGATGATTGATATGCACGGCGGCGATTTATTCTCTTATGAATAAGTAACCTTCCGTCTGTCGTTGTAGGGTAAATTTAGCGGGTAGAAGTACTTATTGACTGATGTCATCTTGTATCTATTACTTAAATTTACCTATGTAGTTTAACGATGACCATTCCCTAAATAAATTTTAGGTTTATATGAATCCAATATTTAAACATGGCCCTTCCCCTCAGCACCGACTCTTGTTGGTGCTGTTTTGTTCTGTGTCTTTAATTTTTTTCGATCACAAAATGAATAGCTTTGAAAATATTCGAGGTTATTTACAGTCTCTGGTCAGCCCCTTACAGTATTTAGCGACGACTCCTAAGCAAGTCATGACTTGGGCTGCCGAAAATATTGTTACGCGGCGACAACTACTCAGTGATAACCAGCAATATAAAGTTGAAGAATTGCGTTTTCATCAACAACTATTAGAACTTGAAATTATCAAGAAAGAAAATAAGCGGTTGCGTTTATTACTGGCGTCGCCGATACGTGGTGAAGTAAAGAAAATGGTCGCTGAAATAATATCAGTCGACTCTGATCCGTATAGTCAGCAAGTCGTTATTAACCGTGGCAGTGATGATGGTGTCTTTGAAGGTCAACCTGTTATTGACGATGAAGGTATTGTTGGGCAAGTATTACATGTGGGTATTAATAGTAGTCGGGTTATTTTAATTACTGATGTCACTCACGCCGTACCTGTTAGAGTTAGTCGAAATGGTGTGCGTTTAGTCGCTTCAGGAACAGGACAAATAGACAGATTAACCCATAATTTTGTGCAACACAGTACGGATGTTCGCACGGGTGATTTATTAGTAACTTCAGGTCTTGGTGATAAGTACCCTGAAGGGTATCCTGTTGCACGAGTGACCAAAGTTTCACAGAATGATGCAAATGCCTTTGCTTTAGTACAAAGTCAGCCGGTCGCTAAAATTGATCGATTACGCTATTTATTATTGCTGTGGCCTGAAAAAGCATCAGAGATTTTTGCGCCTTCGCAAAAAGTAGTAACACCAAACGTACCTGATAATAAAAAAAGTGAAGATAACACAGGACTAAATAATGTCGATACGTAACCTTTTGATTATTATTTTTACTACGGTTATCGCTTTAATCGCCAGCATTATGCCATTACCCCAGAGTATTGATGTTTTTCGTCCAGACTGGGTGTTAGTGGTATTAGTATACTGGTGCTTAGCCTTACCCGCGCGTGTTAATGTTATAACCGCTGGTTTTGTTGGCTTATTACTTGATGTTTTACTGGGGTCTATTCTCGGTGTGCACACGATGGCGATGGCTCTTGCTGTTTATATTATCGCGGGCAACTTTCAAAAAATTAGAAATTTCTCTGTTTGGCAACAATCACTCATTGTTGGTGTTTTATCGGCGTTATATCATTTAATTGTTTTTTGGATGCAACGGTTTTTAACTGATGCCGTGTTCCTACCTAGTTATTTATATCCGGTGATCACAACTATTGTACTGTGGCCTTGGGCGTTTTTATTATTAAGAAAAGTACGTCGTCACTTTCGTATTACTTAACCCCTGTTATTGACCCGTTAACTGAGTAATTTTTCTATGAAGCCTGTTTTAATTTTAGCGTCACAGTCACCACGAAGAAAAGAATTACTTAGCCAACTGGGTTATCAATTTCAAACTATTTCTGCTGATATCGATGAAAGCATCATCGACAATGAATCACCAAGCGATTATGTGTTACGTTTGGCGATTGAAAAAGCGACAGTAGTCTCAAAAAATCAAGTAGCAGGCAGTGTCGTGCTCGGTTCTGATACTAGCGTTATTTTCGACAATCATATTCTTGGTAAACCTGAGAATATTGCAGCATGCTGTCAACAACTGCTAATGTTATCAAACAACACTCACCAAGTACTGACCGCCATTGCCGTTGTAAAAAACAAACAAATATTATCCGCGGTTATTTCTACGGATGTTACCTTTAAAAAATTGTCTGTTGAAGAAATTAAGCGCTACTGGCATACCGGTGAACCTCAAGATAAAGCAGGCTCGTACGGTATTCAAGGTATTGGTGGACAATTTGTGACACAAATTAAAGGTAGTTATTCTGCTGTAGTCGGTTTACCTTTATATGAAACAGCAAAATTATTGGCTGAGTTAGGTTTACCTACCCCTGTTCAAGACCAAACAAGCCCCCTCAGCGACGGAGAAATTTTATGAGCGGTGAATTACTGATTAATGTAACCCCAAGTGAAACTCGAGTTGCGCTAATAGAAAATGGCGTATTGCAAGAAGTTCATGTTGAACGTGAATCTCGTCGTGGTTTGGTTGGCAATATTTATCTAGGTAAAGTTATTCGGGTTTTACCGGGTATGCAAGCAGCCTTTATTGATATTAATTTAGAAAAAGCCGCGTTCTTACATGCTTCAGACATCAACACTAAACTCATTATTAGTAATGACGATTTGCCCGCTGACCACGTACCTGACATTAGAGCGTTAGTGCATGAAGGCCAGCAAATTGTGGTTCAGGTCATTAAAGATCCACTGGGCACCAAAGGAGCGCGCTTAACCACAGATATTACCGTAGCCGCTCGATATTTGGTGTTAATGCCAAATGCTAATCATGCGGGCATATCACAACGTATTGAATCTTCAAAAGAGCGCAATCGTCTCAAAGATATTATTACGCCATATTGTAGTGAGGAACACGGCTTTATTGTTCGAACGGCTGCTGAAGGTGCTGATGAAAAAGAATTAAAACATGATGCTGAATTTTTACGTCGTGTCTGGAAAAAAGTGCAAGACCGTAAAAAAAGAAAGCAAATGAAAGCGCCTATCTATCAAGATCTTTCATTAGCATTTCGTGTACTCCGTGATTTTGTTGGTATTGATCTTGAACGAATTCGTATCGATTCAAAACTGACTTTTGAGCAGTTGCGGGAATTTACCGAAGAATTTGTCCCTAATTTAACCCCTTTTTTAGAAAATTACCCAGGGGAGCGACCAATCTTTGACTTGTTTGATGTCGAAAATGAGATACAAAGAGCGTTGCATAGAAGAATTGAATTGAAGTCGGGTGGTTACTTAATTATTGATCAAACCGAAGCGATGACCACGATTGATATAAATACCGGTGGATTTGTCGGCCATCGTAATCTAGAAGAAACTATTTTTAATACTAATTCAGAAGCCACACAAGTCATTGCTCGACAGTTGAGACTGAGAAATCTAGGTGGCATCATTATTGTCGATTTTATTGACATGAACAGTGCCGAGCACCAAAAACGTGTGTTACACAGTTTAGATGTAGCGATGGCGAAAGATAATGTTAAATACAGTATTAGTAAGTTTTCTAAGCTCGGCTTAGTAGAAATGACCCGTAAACGTACCCGAGAGAGTTTAGAACATATATTATGTGGCGAATGTTCAGTGTGTTCAGGTCGAGGGCATTTAAAAACTGTTGAAACCGTTTGTTTTGAAATTTTGCGTGAAATAGTACGAGTAAATCGCGCCTATGATTCAGATAAATTTACTGTTTATGCTTCTTCTGCAGTAAGTGAATCACTAATTAATGATGAATATCATCACCTTGCTGAGTTAGAAGTTTTCATCGGTAAGCAAATTAAAGTTCAGACAGAAACCATGTATAATCAAGAGCAGTTTGATGTGATTATGATGTAATTAAAAACTATCGATAAAGGCCAATAGGGTCTTATTGTTACTTAAACTTAGGTTTATAGTTCCAGACTAAACCTAAGTACCTACATCCGTGTAGGCAATTTAGTATATTGGCTTCAAAACCTGATTTGACGGTAAATAAATCAATCACCGTAAGTTAAAAATTAAGATAATTAAGTGTGTAGTAAATTCATTTTATGAGTATTTCAGCTTTTTCGAATCGTTGGTTAAATCGACTGTATAAAGTATTGGCAATTTTGTTGGTGCTTTTTGCGGTACTGATCAGTGCGTTTCGTTTATCTTTGCCCTACGCACATAATTTTCATCAAGACTTACAATATTATCTCAATGAAACTTATGACAGCAATGTAAGCATAGGTTCGTTGAGCATGGAGTGGGAGGTTGACGGGCCGACGATAGTTGTTGAAAAAGTTAATGTACTAGATACTCAAACCGCTAATATATTTGTGTCTCGCATGGAATTGACTGTTGATTTCTGGGGAAGCTTACGCCATCAAAAATTGATTTCTCAAGATATAACCTTAGCAGGTGTACAAGTTTTTTTTGATAAAGCATTATTAACGTCAAAAGATCAAAACGCGGAAGATAGTTCGGTTATTGCTACCATCAGCGATGTATTGTTTCAGCAAATTAATCGCTTTTCATTAATAAACAGTAATATCACCATACAAGATGAGTCAAAAACGCGAACCTTTTTAGTCGACCAACTTGCTTGGGTCAATAACGGTAATCATCATCGAGCTACGGGTAGTATGCTTATTGACGGGCTAACATCTAATAATATTAAATTTAATCTTGATGCATCAGGACAAGACCTTCGTGATTTAAGTGGTCAACTATACTTTGAAGCGAATAAGCTTAATGTAACTCCGTGGCTAGATACTGTTTTTGCTATCGAAAATGACAAAACTTATTCATCGGTTAATTTTAGTGCTTGGTATACCTTAAACAAAGGCAAAGCCAACAGATTACAAATCGCATTAGGCGATAATGAAGTGAGTTGGCTTTTTAAAGATGAATTACACAGTATTCGTATCGACGAAGGTAATATCTTGGTTGAAAATTTTGACGATGCTAAAAATATAAACACTACGACCACACCATTACAGTTCTACACCAACAATAAGGCTTGGCAGCCATTAACCATCAACACGAAAAGAACGGCCAATGGCCTACTTACGTATATTTCTTCATTAGAGCTGTTTGGTTTAGCTGACCTTTATCCACTTTTTTCTGGCCACCCAGAAAGTGAAACATTATTAAATGATCTTGCTCCGGTTGGACAGATAACCGACGTTTACTTGCTCAATAATGACGATGATATTAAAGCCGTAGCGCAATTTTCGGATGTTACCTCTTCGTTTAGTCAAGGGATCCCCGGCGTTGAAAATGTCAGTGGTGAACTTACCTTCACTCAAAAAAACTTGCAGGTTAAGTTGTTAGCTCAAAATGGAGAGCTAGATTTTGACCAACACTTTCTTTATCCCATTCCATACCAATCGATTGCTGCACAAGTTAATGTCGACTTTAATCATGCTGAACTATTAGTGAAAGTTCAGCAAATCGAAATGATATCAGAACAACTTAATGCTACCGCCGATGTAGAAATTAAAGCGCTAGAAGATGAAACAATCACGATGGCATTACTCGCTAATGTGCATCAAGGTGACGCTAAGCTCGCAAACTATTTTTACCCACATCTATTGATGGGACAGGAGCTGGTCGATTACTTAAACTTAGCCATCATTGACGGTGAATTCGCACAAGCTCAAGTGCTTTTTAATGGGCCACTCGATAAATTCCCATTTGAAGATAATAGCGGTATTTTTGTTGTTAATGCAGAATTGGTCAAGAGTAAATTTCAGTTTGATCCAAGTTGGCCGGTGATTAATGATTTTGATGCTAACTTAAATTTCACTAACAACAGCATGCTAATTACGGGTCGAGGTGGCGAGCTTACTGGCATAGACGTTACCGGTGTTAAGGTTGCTATTGATGATTTAGCTGGCCAACAAATATTAACGGTTGCCGCGAATTTTAAAGATACCCAAGCCAATGCAGTAAGTGACTTAATGAACAATAGTCCGTTGGCCGACACGGTTGGAGAGACACTAAACCAGCTACAAGTATCAGAAAATATTTCAGGTAGCTTTGCACTAAATTTACCTTTAAATGATCTTGATAGTGCTGTGGCAAGTGGCAAGGTTGAGTTCAAGAATAATAAAATAGCATTGCAAGCACCTGCCATGAACTTTACGGAAGTGAATGGTGAATTGAGCTACGAAAATGATGTAATAAAGACGCAAGGACTGACATTAAATTGGCGAGAAATGCCCTTAGTACTGAAAGTAGAAGCCCAGGATACTAACCGTAAATATTACCAAACATTGATTAACCTACAAGCGCAGTGGCCAGAAACCGCTTGGAAAAAAGAGCTGCCAGAATTACTTGAAAAATATGGTCAGGGTCTGTTAGCGTGGCAAGGTGATTTAACGCTAAAGATGCACCACCAAGGTGGTTTTAGTTATGAACTCTTACTGGACTCTACTTTAGAAAAGATAGCACTTTCATTACCTGCGCCTTATAAAAAAATAGCCGATGATGTACTTAATGTTGCGGTAAAAGTTTCTGGAGAGGAACATTCATCAGTACTTTACGCACAAATCGGTGATGAGCTAAATTTTTATGGTGAGTTAAATCATAGTAAAGTGCAATTTACTAAAGCACATTTAGTCTTAGGTAATGAACATATGTTATTACCAACGGAAGGCTTTCATATCACGACAAACTTATCTACCGCCTCAGTAACCGAGTGGCAACCGTTAATTTTTGATATTCTTGATGGCATAGAACAAGCATCGGTAAATACAGCTGCAGATAATGTTGCCCTGTTAAGTGCGCCTAAACGTATTAGGGGCAAGGTTGAAAAGCTTAATGTGTTAGGACAAGAATTAACTGACGTCTCTTTTAATCTTAACGATGAAGAGCAATGGTGGTTACTTGAATTGCAAGCCAAAGAAACACGTACCAAAGCTAAGTTTTATCCTGATTGGCATCAACAAGGGATAGAGCTTAATGCTGATTTTATTCATTTAACGGCAGATGATGAACTTGTTAATGAAAACCTTGT
The DNA here is from genome assembly GCF_014077325.1 of Colwellia sp. BRX8-5. Lineage (NCBI taxonomy): Bacteria > Pseudomonadati > Pseudomonadota > Gammaproteobacteria > Alteromonadales > Colwelliaceae > Colwellia > Colwellia sp. BRX8-5. Next base: position 22,836 of record NZ_JACGVR010000002.1, on the reverse strand, counting down.
TGAGGAACCATCAGCAGAACCGATAAGTAACGATGTTATTTTCGCTAATATTCCGCCTATTCGTGGGAAATGTTCGAGTTGTAGCTATGGAAAATTTGATTTTGGTGAAGTTGATTTTTCTATTGAACGGTCTGCTGTCGATACGTTAACCATTAAAAAATTTACGGCTACACGGGGTAAAACACAATTAAGTTTTGATGCCAGTTGGCAACATAATGCCGATGAATCTCAAACCACTATTATAGGCAAATTGAAAGCGAAAAATGTTGATCAAGAAGTCGAGAAATTAGGTTATCCTTCAACGATAAAAGATAGTGAATTGGACATGTACTATAATTTTAACTGGACAGGTAGCCCATTAGATTTTGCGATAGGAAGCTTTAACGGTACAAGCCAAGTTAAACTTTCAGACGGATATTTAGCTGAAGTACCTGATCAAGCCCGAGCATTTTCACTACTCAGTTTACAGTCCTTAGTTCGTAAATTGAAGTTTGATTTTCGAGATATTTTTAGTGATGGTATGTTCTATGATTCCATTAAAGGAGATTTTGAGGTCAAAAATGGCGTTGTTTATACTGATAACACTTTCATGAAAGGTGCGGCAGGCGACTTATCTATAAAAGGTAATACCAACTTAAACGACCAAGTACTCGATTATAAAATGTCTTATAAGCCCAATTTAACCTCAAGCTTACCTGCAATTGCCTGGATAGCGACATTAAACCCATTGACCTTTATTGGTGCTTTGGCTCTTGATGGCGTTATTACCTCGCAAGTTGTTTCAGAATATAAAATTGAAGTTACTGGGCCAATTGACTTACCCGTAGTAAAAGTCGTCGATAAAAAAAACCAAAATATAAAAGTTGGCCGTTCAACACCTCCTGAAGTTATTGATATCATTCCTGATCAGAACAATATCACTCCTGTTACACCAGCAAATAAAACAGAGGGTATAAAAGATCACAAGGAAATAAACCTAGATGGTTAGACTTACGGCAATACAACTATGCTCTGTACCCAATGTTGAAGAAAACCTAGTGAGTATTGAGGCTGAATTAGCTCGATTATCGCCAGTTACTTCGAATGATGAACATATTGTCGTTTTACCTGAGTGTTGTTTGTTCTTTGGAGGAAAAGACGCCGAGCAATTAGCGGTATCTAAACGATCATTAAAAGATAAGCTGGCAACGTTAGCCAAAAAATATCAGGTGCTTTTGGTTGCTGGTAGTATTCCACTAGCAACCTCAGCCAAAATTGAAGATAAGTTTACTAACAGTAGTTGTATTTTTTCACCGCAAGGTCATGAGTTAATACAGTACGATAAAATTCATTTATTCGATGCTAATGTTGAAGATAACGAAAAAAGTTATCGTGAATCTCGCTATACTCAAGCGGGTGATAAAATTTGTTGTTGGCAAGCTGAAAATGTAAATATTGGCTTAACAATTTGTTATGACTTGAGATTTCCTGAACTTTATCGCCAACTTCGCTTGTTAGGTGCTGATGTTATTACGGTACCAAGTGCCTTTACTACAGTAACTGGTCAAGCACATTGGCAAACATTATTACAAGCACGTGCCATTGAAAATCAAGTGTATATTGTAGCTGCAGGCCAACATGGTACGCATCTTAATGGTAGAGAAACATGGGGACACAGTATGATTATCAGTCCTTGGGGAGAAATACTTAGCTGTATAGAGCAAGGTATTGGTAGTATTAGTGTTGAATTTTCCCGTGACGAACTAGACAGAGTAAGAGCAGCAATGCCTGTTACTGAACATAATCAATTTGAAAGCACATTAAAACGCCCAAATTAAATAAATTAATACGATAAGTGAAAAATATGAATAGTGTTGAACGTGAACTTTTAGCCGATAGCCAAATTGACCGAGATCTTTTAGATCAAACGTTAAACAATATATATCAACGAAACATTGATTTAGCCGACTTATACTTTCAGTCGAGCTGTCATGAGTCATGGATGCTAGAAGATGGCATTGTCAAAGAAGGTTCATATAATATTGAACGTGGTGTTGGTGTGCGAGCAATATCAGGCGAAAAAACTGGTTTTGCTTACTCTGATGATATTTCTCCTCTCGCGTTAAAAAAAGCAGCTGATGCCGCTAAAGGTATTGCAAATGCCGACCAAAATGGTCGAGTACTTGCTTTTAAAAATCAAACAGTGAAATCAGTTTATCAAGCCACTGATCCGTTAGGCAGTCTAGCGCAAGAGCAAAAAATCACCTTAATGCATGAAATTGAAGCCCATGCTCGTTCAGTTGATAAGCGTGTTCAGCAGGTTATTGTTAGTTTGTCAGGTGTTTATGAAAAAATATTAGTGGCTGCTAGCGATGGTACTTTTGCTACTGATATACGACCACTGGTTCGCTTAAATTGCTCAGTATTAGTTGAAGATAATGGTAAACGTGAACGTGGCAGTGCTGGCGGTGGTGCTCGAACTGATTATAGTTATTTCTTTGAACTTGAAAATGGTAAAGCACGTTATTTAGCTTATGCCGAAGAAGCGGTTCGTCAAGCTTTAGTCAATGTGGTGGCAATAGAATCTCCAGCTGGCATGTTACCTGTTGTACTTGGTTCTGGTTGGCCGGGCGTGCTATTGCATGAAGCCGTTGGTCATGGTTTAGAAGGTGATTTTAACCGTAAAGGTTCGTCAGCATTTTCAGGTAAAATTGGTCAAAAGGTGACTTCTGATTTATGCACTATTGTTGATGATGGCACAATCCCTAATCGCCGTGGTTCAATTTCAATAGATGATGAAGGAACGCCAGGACAATACAATGTACTGATTGAAAAAGGTATTTTGAAAGGTTATATGCAAGATAAGCATAACGCTAAGCTGATGGGTGTAGCACCTACCGGTAATGGTCGCCGTGAATCTTATGCACATTTACCTATGCCTAGAATGACTAATACTTATATGCTTGCGGGTGAACATGATCCAAAAGATATTATTAAGTCAGTGAAAAAAGGCATTTACGCGCCACATTTTGCTGGTGGTCAAGTTGATATTACCTCTGGAAAATTTGTTTTCACCAGCTCTGAAGCTTACCTTATTGAAAACGGTGAAATTACTTCGCCAATAAAAGGCGCTACGTTAATTGGTAGTGGTCCTGAAGCGATGAAAAATGTCAGCATGGTCGGTAACGACCTGAAACTTGATGCTGGCGTTGGTGTTTGTGGAAAAGATGGACAAAGTATTCCGGTAGGTGTTGGCCAACCTACTTTGAAAATCAATGAAATGACAATTGGTGGCACTCAGTAGTTCATTTCTGAATAAATTACTTTTAAGAAAGTCATCTGCTATTTAGAAATAAATGGCTGATGACTTTTTTTTGCGCTAGCTATTAAGAGGAATATTTTGGCAAAACATTATAAAAATAATAACAATCGCTATTTTTATTAACAGGGATTGAAAAACAGCTCTAATTGTTATAATGTAACAACATATGCGTAGTAATCACTTTTTATTTACACAGTTTTTTTCACAGAGTCGGCAATCAATAATAAGTTTATTGATCATGTCTGCATTTCTGTGCGCCACGCTTAGTCATAGTTCGCATGGTGAATTGATACCTGATAATGTTGAATTACAGCAGTGTAAACTGTGTCAGCATAACATTGACACGCCAAAGAATAATATCACCTTAAAACTGGTTAACGTCAGTAATTATCAACAATCTACGCAAACATTAATTATAGTTAATCGTTACACGCCATTTTATTTGATACCACAGTTACGTGCCCCCCCTGTTCAATAGATAAAAATTAACACAGTTCAAAAATACAAATTTTAGGAAATTAGCTTAATCGCTAATCTTCTTTAGATCTATCTATTGGAAAAAAAATGAAATCAATTTATATCAATAAAATTGCACCTTTGTGTGCCTTATCATTATTAATGGTCGGCGCTGCCAGCCATGCTCAAAAATTTTCAGGCGTAGTATTTGATGCCGATGGCAACAGGATTGCGAAAGCTAAAGTTTCTTTGGTTAATACTAAATATAAAGCAGTTACTGACGAAAAAGGCCAATTTACTTTTAGTGACATTGGTGTTGGTAAAGTAGAACTTCATGTTAGTGCTAAAAACTTTAGTCATATCAACGAGTATTTCACCATTACCGATCAAGACATTACCGAGGTGACAATTTCACTGAGCGCTACGGTCATGGAAGTGGTCGATGTTTATGCAACGCCTTTGCATTCATCGAGTATTGAGTCGGCTTTGCCAGTAAATGTTATTTCTGGTGACGAGCTGCGTTTAAAGCAAGCATCTACTTTAGGTGAAACACTGAAAAATGAAGTGGGTGTACATTCAAGTTATTTTGGCCCAGTTGCAAGTAGTCCTATTATTCGTGGTATGGATGGACCAAGAGTGTTAATCACACAAAATGGTTTAGACGTAGGGGATGCATCTCGTGTAGGACCAGACCACGCGGTTGCAGCCGAAGCTGGTACTGCCCAACAGGTAGAAGTACTTCGTGGGCCGTCAACGCTTTTTTATGGTAGTGGTGCGATAGGTGGTGTGGTGAATGTCGTTGATAATCGAGTACCTACAAATATTGATAATCAGGTCGATTATTTACTTAAGCATAATGATGTTGCAGATGAAAGTGAAGCAACACTCAATGTAAACACAGGGTACAAAAGTCTAGCCGTTCATCTTGATGCGTTTTGGCGTGAATCTAATGATTATAAGATCCCAGGCTATGCGACTGCAGAAGAAGACCATGATGAACATGAAGAAGGTCATGATGAACATGAAGGCGAAGAAATTAAAGGTATTCTAGAGAACAGTGCCTCGAAGTCATCAGGTTTTACCCTGGGTTCAAGTTATTTGTTTGACGCAGGATATATTGGCTTTTCGTATGGCCGAATGGAAAGAACTTACGGTATTCCTGGGCATTCAGAACACGGTGAAGAAGAACATGAAGAAACAGGAACTGAAATCAGTGAAGAAGGCGCTGTTTTTGGTGATTTAGTACAAGACAGATATCAACTATTGAGTGAAATTAGTTTTGAAGACAGTTTTATTAATCGTGTGATGAGTAAAGCTGCTTACACAGATTACCAACATCAAGAAATTGAAGGAGGTGAAGTCGGTACTCAATTTAATAATGAGATGTTAGAAACACGCTTTGATCTTTATCATCAAGCCGTTGACGGTTGGAAAGGTGCATGGACATTGCATTATAAAGAAAATGATTTTAATGCTATCGGAGAAGAAGCATTCACGCCTCCTTCAAACACAGAATCAATTGCCATTGCTTGGCTTGAAGAGAAACACATAGATGATGTTTTATGGCAATTAGGTATACGTGCCGAACATGTAACCTTGAGTGCAAATAGTGAAGTTGAATCACACGATGAACATAGCGATGAACTAGGCAGCCATGAAGAAGAGTCGCATTTTAATAAACAGAGCTTTACGCCTATAAGTGCGTCTTTAGGTGCTGTATGGGAATATTCAACGGGTTATAATTTAGGATTTTCTGCTGCGTTTTCTCAGCGAGCACCTTCAGCGAGTGAATTGTTTTCGAATGGTGCTCATATCGGCACGAATACTTATGAAGTTGGGGCATTGTTTGAGGTACATGAAGAAGACCATGAATTACATGTAGACCTGTCTGATCAAAATGTTGAGTTAGAGACAGCTTATAATCTAGATCTTACTTGGAGAAAATTTGAAGGCGACTTTGGTTTTGTTGCCAGTGCTTTTTATAATCATATTGACGATTATTATTATCAAGCGAATACTGGGCTATTTGCAGAAAGCGGCCATGATAGTCACGATGAAGCCATTGAAGAAAATCATGAGGAGGAAACTGCCGGTTTGCCCGTTTATGTATTCCAACAAAATAATGTGGTGATGTATGGTGTAGAAGCTGAGTTTTTTTATCAGGTAGCACCTTCACTTAAAGCGACGCTATTTACTGATTATATTCGTGCAAAGCTTACTGATAATAACAATGATAATCTACCTAGGATCCCGCCAATGCGCGTTGGTGGTCAATTAAATTATATGACCGATAAGTATTCAGCAGAGCTAAGTGCAACACATTACTTTAAACAATCAGACACAGCGGCATTAGAAAGTGAAACAGACGGCTATACTATGCTAGATGCTAACTTTAATTACTTTATTAATAATGTTGGCGACGATATGGTGGCATTTTTAAAAGTGAATAATATTACAGATGAAGAAGCACGAGTACATACGTCATTTCTCAAAGGTGTTTCACCATTACCGGCACGAGGGTTTACGGTTGGTATTAGAGGAAGTTTTTAAGCAGTAGAATAATAGCTTTGTAGATGAGGCCAAGGCTTCATCTACAAAGTATGTTTAACGATTTACTTTAATCTAAGACCTGACTTTTCAATCGTGATTTTGTCTTTCTTCAATAAGTTTCCAACGGTAGCTTTAAAGGTTTTTTTACTAACACCAAGAATACGCTGAATAAGTTCTGGCGAACTTTTGTCATGTAATGGGCTAAAACCATCATTTTCTGCAATGTGCGCTAATAATTTATCGGCAAAGTCATTAACTTTCCCTTCACCTGAACGAGAAAGTGATAAATCGATACGACCATCTTCACGGATGTTTTTAATAAAACCGTCAATAATTTTACCAACACGTAATGGTTGAAAAATTTCATTGTCGTAAAGTAAGCCCCAGTGCTTATCGTTGATAATCGCTTTGAAACCCAGATCAGTTTTTCCACCAATCATTAACTTAACTTTGTCCCACTTTTGATAATCAGCAGGCCAAATATCAATATATTTGTCGAGCTTACTTGAAGCGGCAATTCGGTCTGTGGTGGTATCAAGAAAAATACGTACTAGATAATATTTCCCTTCTTCCATTGGTGTATGCTGCTGATTAAAAGGTACTAATAAATCTTTAGGTAACCCCCAATCAAGGAATGCACCCATTTTATTGAGCTGTTTTACTTTCAATGAAACGAATTCATCTACTTGGCCAAACGGCTTTTCAGTGGTCGCAATAATGCGTTCAGCTGAATCAACATAAATGAAGACAGTGAGTTTATCGTCTACTTTACAGTTTTCAGGAATAAAACGGTTCGGTAGTAATACTTCACCCAGTTCTCCAGCACTTAAATAAGCACCTTTTTCGGTGACTGCAACTACAGAAAGGGTATTATATTTACCAATGTCGGCCATTTGAATTTACCAAGAAAATTAATATGAAAATCTTAAGGGCTATAATAACGCATATCAAAAATGAATGATGTTATTTTCTTGGTTTGGTTTGAATATATTCAGCGTGGCGTAGCTGAAGTAAATCGCCAATTTTGCGAATAACATGCTCTTCAATACTTGCCAGCTCACCATCGGCATAAGCCATATTCCATAACTGCTTAACAATTGATATTCGTTGTTCGATAGAAAAATGTTTATTTATTTTCGATGTATATCGATAAAAATCAGTCGCTTGTTCACTTTGAATCAGCGCCTGGTCAATAATTTGCTTAACTTCTTCTTCATTCAAGTGAAACTGTTCAACGAGTAACACGGCCAGTTTAGCTTGTTCTTTTTGGTCAAAGTGTCCATCAGCACGCATCACTTCACACAATAATACCGCACAGGCTAGCTCTATAGTCACCTCATCAGAATTTTTTTTAGTGTTATTGTCTGTTAAATCATCGGCCAGGTTTTGAAAAAAAGAACTTATTTTTGTAAGCATGTTTATTCCTTAAATAAAGTAATCACTTTATTGTTACGCTCAGCAATAAAGAAAACAAGCAGATAATAGCTATATTTGATAACAAAGTGTGTCTGATTGCTATTTTTTGCTGGTAATATTATGATAACAAACTGATGACAGCGCTGTCTTTGGCGGCAACGTTGCACTAAAGTTTATAAGGTAAAAGAATGTTAAGTCAGTATCCCTCTGCAGTTGTAAAAGCAAGTCCAAATAAAAAACGACTATTGTCAGTTGACGCTTTACGTGGTTTCGATATGTTTTGGATTTTAGGCGCTGAAGGTTTGTTTGCAGCATTATTTATAGCGACAGGCTGGCCCATTCTTGCGGTGCTTGCACAGCAAATGGAACACAGTGCTTGGCATGGGTTTCGTATTTATGATTTAATTTTTCCCTTATTTATTTTTCTATCAGGAGTCGGTCTAGGTATCGCAGCAAAGCCCTTATCTAGCTATGAGCCAGAACAAGCAAAATCGATTTTATATAATGGCATCAGGCGCTTATTGCTTTTGATTAGTTTTGGTATTTTATATAACCATGGTTGGGGCGGCGGTATTCCCACATCATTTGATAGTATCCGTTATGTTAGCGTACTCGGGCGTATTGGTATTGCGTGGTTTGTAGCAGCATTATTAGTTTGGTACGTCAGTGAAAAAATACAGTGGTTCGTTGCAGCCGGTATTTTAATAGGATATTGGTTACTACTAAGTTTAGTCACATTAGGTGGATATGGTGGCGGTGATTTTTCAGCGAATGGAGCATTGAACGCTTGGTTTGATCAACATTTATTACCGGGGTCAACTTATCAGGGGCTCGCCATCGACCCAGAAGGGTTGTTATCAAATATAACATCGATTGTAAATGCACTAGCGGGTGTCTTCATTGGTCGTTACATGATAAAAAATATTTATACGCCCAAGACACTATTAACCGGTCTTTTGGTTATTGGGACCTCTATTTTATTACTCGGTTATTTATGGGGCGTTTTTTTCCCAATTAACAAAACATTATGGACGAGTTCATTCACTTTGGTCACTATTGGTTACAGTATCTTATTACTGACGCTATTTTATTGGCTGATTGATGTATTAGAGTTCACCCTATGGGCTAAATTTTTCGCAGTAATTGGTACGAATTCAATCATTATTTATTTAGGTTCGAGTATTGTTGATTGGCAATATACCTCGAAAAGTATTTTCGGAGGCTTAATCAACTCTGTACCTGCAGGTTGGCAAGATTTTATTCTTTATGCTGGCATGGTGCTTTTACAATGGCTAGTCCTGTATTGGCTATATCGAAGAAATATTTTTATAAAAGTATAAATATTGGTTAAAAGGACGAATATTGTCGAGGACTGTTTTTTCAAGGCAGTCTTTTTTTATATCAGTAAATAAATAGTGGCTTGTTAACTTATTGTTTTTGATTGAAAAATGATGTTTTTTTGTTTTTGTTTACTGAATTTGTTATTTCGGCGCGTATCTTGTAACAAGCATTTACAACTTAATTGATTGTATAGACTGTTAATTAGCTATCCTATAGACAATTAAAAAAATTATTAGTTCAGATCACATTTATGAGGACATAACCGTGACACGTAAAAAACAAATTATTATACCCATTGCCATTCTAATCATTGGCATTTTATTGTTTTTTGGCTTTTCAAGCATGAAATCGCCACCAGAAGAAAAAGCGGAAGTTGATAATACCCCCATCGTTGCTGTTGAAGAGGTTCATGTTGCACCGATGAATTTAACGGTTAAATCATATGGTGTCGTACAGCCTAAGTATGAAACCGAACTTGTCGCTCAAATTAGTGGTGAAGTAGTTGAACTGGCAGATGTTTTTGTACGTGGTGGTTTTGTTGCAAAAAACCAATTGCTCGCCCGTATCGACCCTAATGATTACCAAGCTGCATTAATTGATGCTGAAGCAACAATGGCCTCGGCACGTGCTTCGCTAGAAAAAGAGCGTGCCCAAGGGCAGGTAGCTGAACAAGAATGGAAACGCATTACGGATACTTCTCCTACTGAATTGAGCTTGCGTAAACCGCAACTAGCACAAGAACTTGCTAATGTTAAATCAGCACAAGCCTCTGTACTTCGCGCCAAACGTAACCTAGAACGTACCGAAATTAGAGCGCCTTATGATGCAATGATTGAAAGTCGTATGATTGGTTTAGGCTCTTTTGTCGGTACTGGCACTAAAGTGGGTAAATTATTAGGAACAGGGGTAGCTGAAGTTCGCTTACCCGTAGCCGATGATCAACTGCAGTTTTTAGCTTCACAAGGGGAAAATGCCCAGGTTAATTTACTTGGAACATTTGCGGGTGAAAATATTACATGGTCCGCAAAAATTGCTCGCAGTGAAGGTGTTGTAGACAATAAAAGCCGTATGACTTATTTAGTGGCTGAAGTTAAAGACCCTTATGGTTTGAAGTCTCAAAAAAATGTAAATAAACACAATCCTATTCGCTTTGGCTCTTATGTTAAAGCAGAAATTTTTGGTATTAGCCTTAATCGTGCCGCTTTGTTACCTCGATACCTCGTTAGTAATAACCGCGTTGCCATTTTAGATGCCGATTCTACATTGCACTATGCTGACATCATTATCGCTCGTCAAGAAGGCTCAAATGTTATTGTAACTGACGGTTTGAAGGAAGGTGACCAGCTCATTGTTTCAGCATTAGATTACCCTGTTGATGGTATGAAATTAGCTTTGCAAGGTAGTAAAAGTGAAGTCATTAATCAAGATGCACTTGAAACACAAATCGCAAGCACTAAGGATTAGATGATGGATGATACCAATAAAGGCTTAATTGCTTGGTTCGCCCGTAATAGTGTCGCGGCAAATTTGTTGATGATATTTATTCTAGTGGGTGGTTTTTTTACGATTAGCACCATCAACAAACAAATGTTTCCACAAATAAACATTAACTGGATTTCTTATACCGCACCTTATCCAGGGGCAGCCCCTCAGGAAGTAGAGGAAGGTATTACCATTAAGGTTGAAGAAGCTTTAGAGACTGTCCAAGGCTTAAAGCGTGTGATCACTTATTCTAACCGCAATTTTTCAAATGGTTGGTTTGAGGTTGATCTCGATTACGACCCACAAGTTGTTTTAGAAGAAGTTAAATCAGCAATTGATTCTATTTCAAGCTTTCCTGACGGTATGGAACGTATTAAAGTTGAACGCGAAAAGTTTCGCCAAGAAGTTATGTATATCAGCTTATACGGTGACCTAACTAATGGCGAGCTTAAAGAGTTAGGACGAAAAGTCCATAATGAAATTCAACAATTACCTTTAGTCAATATTGCAGAATTATACAGCGGCTTAGACTACGAAATTTCAATAGAAGTTAGTAAAGATAAGTTACGCGAATATGGCTTAACTTTTAGAGATGTTGCTCAAGCGGTACGTGGTTATTCTGGCAATATGTCTGCTGGACAAATTCGTGCAGAGAATGGCTACATTAATTTACGCGTTGAGAATCAAGCTTATCGAGGTTACGAATTCGAGCAAATACCTATTATTACCTTAGCCGATGGTACTAAAGTCTTGTTAGGCCAAATGGCGACTATTATTGATGGTTTTACTGAAGGCCTACAGTATTCAAAATTCAATGGTGAAAACTCGGTCAGTATCTTTATTGGCGCAGCTGATAATCAAAGTATTACCGATGTTGCCGATGTCATTAATAAGTATGTTGATGAAAAGTCGAATGTTCTTCCTGCAGGCGTTAAGTTAGAAACTTGGGTTGATATGACCTACTATCTTGAAGGCCGTTTGACCATGATGATAGACAATATGAAAAGTGGTGCAATATTAGTCTTTCTAATGTTAGCGTTATTCTTACGTGTCCGTTTGGCTTTTTGGGTAATGATGGGCTTACCCGTATGTTTTCTTGGTACTTTATTCCTGATGCCATTAGAATTTATTAATGTCACTATTAATGTCATTAGCTTGTTCGCCTTTATTTTGGTGTTAGGTATTGTTGTTGATGATGCCATCGTTATGGGGGAGAGTGCCCATGACGAAATTGAACAACATGGCCATAGTACTGAAAATGTTATTCGCGGTATTCAACGTGTTGCTATGCCAGCAACCTTTGGGGTATTAACAACGATTGCGGTCTTCTTGCCTTTTCTTTTTGGTGAAGGGCCTTCTGCCGCGTTCGGTAAAGCCATTGGCTCGGTAGTTATCTTGTGTTTAATTTTCTCTTTAATTGAGTCAAAACTCATTTTACCGGCGCATTTGGTTAAAATGAAACCTAAGGTTAATATAATAAAACTTAAGAAATTAAACGAGTATGGCTTCTTTTGGTTCATTCAATATCCTTTAGATAGGATCACTAAAGTAGTAGACAGGCTTCGAGGAGCCATTGATGACAGTTTAAAATCTTTTATTCAAAATATTTATCAGCCAGCGTTACAGAAATTTCTAGATTATCGTTATGCCGTACTAATGTTTTTTATTAGTTTAATGTTAATCAGCGCAGGTTTGTTTAGTGGTGGTTTTGTTCGCTTTGTTGGTCAACCTAAGATCCCACATGACTTTCCTCGTGTTAATGTTGAAATGAATGTAGATGCCTCAGAGAAAGCAACCTTACAAACCTTATTAAATATCCAAGGTGTAATTAATACCATAGATAAAGAGATTGAAGCTCAATACGGTCAGTCAATGATCTCTGATATGCAGGTCGATTTACGCAGCAGAACCAGTGGTCAATTGATGGTTAAATTAGTGGTACCTGAATTAAGACCGATGAATACTTTCGAACTGGCTGATTTATGGCGTGCCGCTATACCGAATTATCCTGGGGTAAAATCGTTTACCATTGGTGATAATTTATTTGGCTCTGGCCGAGACGACGGTGATATTGCCTTTAGATTAGAAAGTAAAGATGATGCACAACTACTCGCCGCATCAAGAGAGTTAAAAACTAAACTTAATTCTTTAAAAGGTATTGGCGATGTTAATGATAGTCGTCAAACAAGTGCCAAAGAAGTTCAGTTTGAATTGAAACCGCTTGCTTATAGTTTAGGATTAACTTTAGCCGAAATTGCTTCACAAGTGAGTTACAGTTTCTATGGTTTAGAAGCACAACGCATTTTACGTGACAGCGAAGAAGTGAAAGTGATGATCCGTTATCCACTTGAGCAACGAAGCTCTGTTGGACATGTTGATGATGTGATGATCAAAGCGCCAAATGGTGCGGAATTACCTTTGTCGGAATTGGCTAATATTACCTTACAAGAAGGGGTGACTAGTATTCGTCGTGAAAATGGTAATCGGACAATTAACGTCTGGGCAAGTGTTGACGCTGAACAAGTTGAGCCATTCAAAGTTGCTAACGATATCAGAGACAACTTTATTCCTGAACTATTAAGAAAATTTCCAAAAGTTCAAAGTGAAGTGTCGGGCAGTATTCAAGAAGAAATGGAAGGTGCGGACAATCAAAAACGTGACTTTATTATCTCATTGTTGATTGTTTTCTCATTACTGGCTATACCATTGAAGTCTTACTCTCAGGCAGTGATGATTATGATCGTTATTCCTTTTGGTATTATTGGTTCGGTCTTTGGCCACTTCCTTTTAGGTATGGACTTAAGTGCACTATCAGTTATGGGGATATTAGCGGCTGCGGGTGTGGTCGTTAATGACTCCTTAGTCATGGTTGATTATGTTAATAATGCCAGAAAATCAGGCGTCAAACTAAAAGATGCGGTAATACATGCCGGCACTAAACGTTTTAGAGCTATCATGTTAACGTCAATAACAACCTTTATTGGTTTAGTGCCTATCATCTTCTTTGAGGTAAGTGCCCAAGCACAAATCGTAATTCCAATGGCGATATCTTTAGCCTTTGGGGTATTATTTGCGACTATAGTTACACTGGTATTGATCCCAAGTTTATATCTTATTATTGAAGATATGAAAAAGATCTTTAAGCGTAAAAAGAAACAACCGCTTATTGCTGAAAACACAGGTGATTTATCGGTTAATTAATCGATAGTATTTTTATCAAAGCCATTACTTTTGTAATGGCTTTTTTATGCGATTCATTAAATTTATTAACCAATATCTCTCTGCTAGCCTGGTCAAGAAAAGCTATCGTTAATAATAATAGCTGGCTATAATGGTGTTAATGCTAATATTAATAAATGAAGCGAACTCATTATAATGAAATATATTTATCTTTTTTCAACACTTACTCTCATGACAATAACGGGTTGTTCGACAACTGAAAATGCTTGCGAAGATATAACCATCGCGAGTGAACAGATTCAAATGTGCCAGTCACTGCAACGCCAAATAGCAGACGCCAAAGGTAAACCTATAAAACGAACTGAGTTAGAACGTCGTTATCAAGTTGACTGCATCGACATTCGCTACTATCGTGATGACAAACAACCAGCAATTTGTGGTAATAAACAAAAAATTGGCGAAGAAATTAAGACGCTTAAAAAAGAGGCTAATCAGTAAACGATTAAGCTCTTGGTCGCTTACTTTAAGGCAAACTTTAGGGTTTGCTTTTTTGTTTACTTTTCTTAAAATTAATCATCAAATGAGTGTGTCATATGTTTAAAAAAATAGTCGGTTTAGTCTTCACTTGTAGCTTTTTATTCTCATGTCAGCAAGCCGCTGAGGAAGTGACTAGCAGAGATACAGCCAATACCGAAGCTATTTCAGCCGCAGAGGTATCAATAATGCCTAAAAAAAGTTTGTCTGCTAAAGCGGAACCTGAGCAAATATCATTTACCGCAACAATTAAATATATGAATTTAGAAGGGGGCTTTTTTGGATTAATTTCTAAAGAAGGTAAGCATTGGTTACCGCTGAATTTAGAAAAAGAATTCCAAAAAGATGGCGCTGTTATCAAAGTAACAGGCAAAGCTATCACGGGTATGATGACTATTCAGCAATGGGGAACTCCTTTTTCAATTACCGATATTGAATTAATTACTGCAGCGAATAAAGCGCCTGAAAATAAGAACCTGCAGTAGTTTTACTTACTGAGCGAAGGTTGCATCAATAATGTTAGATGACTAATGTTAGGTGACGATTTTCACCTGAAATGATGATTTGATAGATACCACGATATTCTTGTTCTGTCATTAGTGATACAAAGCTTTGGCTTAGTCATTCTGCCAATTGTATTAAGGTATGTAGCGGTGTTACTTACAGAGCGAAGGTTGCATCCATAATGTTAGATGAGTAATGTTAGGTGACGGTTTTTACCTGAAATGATGATTTGATAGATACCACGATATTCTTGTTCTGTCATTAGTGATACAAAGCTTTGGCTTAGTCATTCTGCCAATTGTATTAAGGTATGTAGCGGTGTTACTTGCAGAGCGAAGGTTGCATTAGTAATGTTAGGTGTCGATTTTCACCTGAAATGATGATTTGATAGATACCACGATATTCTTGTTCTGTCATTGGTGATACTGAGCTTTGGCTTAGTAATTCTGCCAATTGTGCCGTGGTGTTACTGTGTCCAAACACTACGGTGTT
The DNA here is from genome assembly GCF_014077325.1 of Colwellia sp. BRX8-5. Lineage (NCBI taxonomy): Bacteria > Pseudomonadati > Pseudomonadota > Gammaproteobacteria > Alteromonadales > Colwelliaceae > Colwellia > Colwellia sp. BRX8-5. Next base: position 7,580 of record NZ_JACGVR010000002.1, on the reverse strand, counting down.
CTCTTGTTCTTTGATCAATTGCCAGGCGAGTTGCTCTAATTTATTGGGCGCATAATTTTTGATCGCAAGTTGTTGCTGTTGTGCTAGCGGTGTAGCCGTTGCCATAGTCCGTTGATAGCGCGTACTGTATATATTTTCTATTTCTGCATTCTCTAGAATACGCGCAAGTTCTTTTGCTCTATATGTACCGCATTGTGTTAATCCAGAATCTTCTTGTTCAGTTTTGTTTTCAGCATGACGAATTAAATAAAGGCTGTAGCTTTTACTTTCCTTTTGTATATAAGCGTTTTCAGTCGCATTAACGATTAAAATAGGTATGTTGATAAAAAAAATTAACAGTAAAATTAATTTATTCATAACATACCTTTTTCGACTCATGCTTATTCACTATTAAAATAAACGATTCAAACCATTCAATGCAGCAACACGAAATGCCTCAGCCATCGTTGGATAATTAAACGTGGTATTAACAAAGTATTCAATGGTATTACCGCCATTGGTTTGTTGCATAATTGCTTGACCAATATGAATGATTTCAGCCGCATTTTCACCAAAACAATGAATACCTAAAATTTCTTTAGTTTCGCTGTGAAAAAGTATCTTCAGGGAACCGACTAAACTATTTGATATTTGTGCTCTTGCTAAATGTTTGAACTGGGCACGACCAACCTCATAAGGAATTTTTGCCGCGGTCAGTTCTTGTTCTGTCTTACCAACAGAGCTTATTTCTGGAATCGTGTAGATACCTGTAGGAATATCAGCAATAAGTTTTGCTGTACTTTGGTGATCTATCATCGCTGAAGCTGCTAACCGGCCTTGATCATAAGCGGCACTGGCTAAGCTTGGGTAACCAATGACATCACCAACCGCATATATATTGTCGACACTGGTTTGATATTGATCGTTGACTTTTAGTTGCCCACGTCCATCTGCTGATAATCCTGCATTTTCAACTTTTAAGTCGGCTGTATTACCTGTTCGCCCATTAGCAAAGAGTAAACAGTCGGCGCGCATTTTTTTACCTGATTCTAAATGAACAACCACAGAGTCGTCGGATGCTTCAACTCGTGCAATCGCTTCGCCATGACGGATCACTACACCATTATTCCATAAGTGGTAGCTGAGTGAATCAGACATTTCTGCATCTAAAAAAGAAAGCAGTCTATCTCGGGTATTAATTAAATCTACCTTTACACCTAAACCTCTAAATATAGAGGCGTATTCGGAACCAATAACACCAGCACCATAAATAATGATAGAACGGGGATCATGCTTAAGTGATAAGATGGTATCTGAGTCATAGACTCGCGGATGGTTAAAATCAATATCTTTAGGTCGGTAGGGATGTGAACCAGTAGCAATAACAATTTGCTTTGCCGTAATTTGTTCAATGGCGCCCTCGTTATTCACTATTCTAAGCGTATGGGCATCAATAAAAGACGCTTCACCCGAAATCAGTTCAACGCGGTTACGATCATAAAAGCCACTGCGTAGCTGCACTTGTTTACGAATAACCGAAGAGGCATGTTTAAGAATAGCTGGGAACGTTAAGTGTTTTGCTTTTTCATGGCCTCTAAAAAGTGGACTCGCGTTATACTCAATGAGTCGGCTAACACTTTGACGTAAAGCTTTTGAAGGAATAGTTCCCCAATGCGTACAACCACCGCCAACGTCTTTATATCGTTCAACAATAGCAACACGTTTTTCTTTTTTAGATAGCTCCATAGCCGTACCTTCGCCACCTGGTCCGGTACCTATAATTATTGCATCGTAATCGTAATCGTTATTTGTTTTCTTCTTCGTTTTAGCTTTATTTTGAGTTGCCAAAATCTTGCCTTAAATTCCTACTAAGATAAAAAAATTTTAGCAGGAATTTAGACATCTGACCATGTAAAAGCTTATTAATCTAGAGGGTTTATGCCAGTTGGGTTAATAAGCGTTGAAAATGTTGTTGCTGGTCTGCCAAGTGCTGCTTAAATTCTTGGTATTGCGCTGCTAATTCAGAGCTCTCAACGTCGGCGATTAATTTATCGCGCCTACTGGCAAGTAATTTTTTACGCACATCATAGTAGTCATTAATTCTACTAATGAGTAAATCATATTCTTGCTGTAGTTTTTCTCGCATTTGCTCCGCATTTGGATGAGAGAGTAACTTCTTCTGGCTACGTTTAAATACCATAGCTAAGCGCGCTTTTTCAATTTTGTCATCCGGGTAAGTCCGTAGTTTTGAGGTAAGATTCAAAAACTCACAACCCTTAATCAACCATTTAGTTGGATCAAACTGCCACCAACGAATGCCGTTACGATAATCATTTTCAAAAATATGATGATAGTTATGATAGCCCTCACCAAAAGTTAAAAAAGCAAGAAAGCCATTATCTCGTGCAGTATTTCTTTCTGTGTAAGTTTGTTTACCCCAGATATGTGCCAAAGAATTAATGAAAAAAGTAGTGTGATGGCTTAACACTAAACGCAAGAAACCGACTAAAAGTAAACTACTAATAATATCGCCGTGCCATAAACCAAATAAAATAGGTACACCAAAGTTCATTAATATTGTCAGCAACAAATAATTTCTGTGCTGCCACATTACAATAGCGTCTTTTTGTAAATCACGGGTATTGTCGTAATTAGCATATCGATGCGCTTGATACTCACGAAGCATCCAACCGATATGTGAATACCAAAAGCCTTTTTTAGCTGAATAGGGGTCTTTGTCATTATTATCGACATGCTTATGATGAACTCTATGATCAGAAGCCCAATGTAATATACTATTTTGTAAGGCAAATGCTCCGCCTAGTGCAAAAATGAAACGCAGCGAAGCATGTGCTTGATAGGTTTTGTGCGACCATAATCGGTGATAGCCAGCAGTAATAGACATACCACAATAGATAAAGCAGCATAGTGCTACTACAAGTTCAGTGGTATCAAAACCGTGTGTTATTGCTCGATACGGGACGCCAATTGCGGCAACTAAAAAGGTAATTAAAAACACACTAAAATTTAGCCAAACGATTTTAGGTTTATTCATGTAATAAGAATTCCATCAGTAAAAAACGAACACTAAGTAAATAATTTCAGTGTACACGTGTACTCTATTTTAACTTTGATCACTTTTCAGTCAAGGTAATTTTTATTAAACTTTTTATCTTCAATCAATAATACTGGATTTAAATGTAGATGTTAGTGATCAAGTTTCTAGTAAATAGATGAAAATTCAGTATGATATAAACAGGCTAAAGTATAGGTTAATTAAGTAATGAGCGGGATTCGGGCACAGCAAAAAGAAAAAACACGTCGACAAATAATTGATGCTGCTCTTGGGCAGTTAAGTAGTGAACGTAGCTTTTCGAGTTTGAGCTTACGGGAAGTCGCTAAAGAGGCTGGCTTAGCACCAACATCATTTTATCGACATTTTTCTGATATGAACGAACTAGGTTTGACGCTGGTCGATGAAGCGGGTTTAACTTTGCGTCAATTAATGCGACAAGCTCGCCAACGAATTGAAAAAGGTGGTTCTGTCATTCAAATATCTGTCGTTACCTTTATGGAGTTTATTGAAAGTAACGGTAATATATTTCGCTTATTATTACGAGAGCGTTCTGGAACGTCAGCTGCTTTTCGAGCGGCGGTAAATCGAGAAGTGCGTTATTTCACCTTAGAATTATGTGATTATTTACAGCAAGCAAATAAATTGAATGCGGATGTGGCTTTTTTACAAGCCGATGCAGCGGTGACTATCGTATTTAGTGCTGGCTCTGATGCATTAGATGTTGATAAAGAGGATCGTCAACAAATTTCAATGCGTACCATTCAGCAGCTGCGCTTTATAGCACGGGGAGCTGCTGAATTTAGCAATAGGGGAGTAAAAAAGTAAAAACGTTACTTTTTACGTGAAAGTATCACACCTGTTTCAACATGGTGGGTATATGGAAACTGATCAAATAACGCAAATTTTTCAATATTGTGTGTCTTTATTAGTTCAACTAAGTTTTCTTTTAATGTCTCAGGATTACATGAGATATAAACAATACGTTCAAATCGGCTGACTAACTCAACGCTGTCAGGGTCAAGGCCAGCTCTTGGTGGATCAACTAATACTGTATCGTAATTATAGCTTTTAAGATCGAAACCTTCTAGACGACGAAATACTCGCTCACCGTTCATCGCTTGACTAAAATCTTCACTAGACATTCTTATTATATCAACATTGGTTAACTGGTTTGCGGTGATATTATTTTGTGCTGATTTTACTGATGTTTTCGATATTTCAGTACCTAAAACCCGATCAAAGTTTTCAGCGAGTGCGATACTAAAGTTACCATTACCACAATAGAGTTCGATTAAGTCACCACCGATATTTTGTGTGCCTTGCTTTGCCCAAAGTAGCATTTGCTCATTAACGTGCCCATTAGGCTGTGTAAAACTATTTTCTACTTGCTCGTAGATATAAGTTTTATCGCCAACAGTTAACTTCTCAGTGACATAATCTTTATCAAGGATAAATTTTTGTTTTTTAGCACGGCCAATAATATCAACAGGGGCTATTGCTGAAAGGGTTGATTTTAGTGTTGCCGCTTCAGTTAGCCATTCTTCATCTAATTGTCTGTGATACAACAAGCTTATTAAAAGCTCGCCACTGAGCGTTGATAAAAAATCGACTTGAAATAATCGATGACGAAGTGACGGTTTATCTTTAATTTCGTCAAGCAAGGCTTTCATAGCTTGATTAATGAGTTTACTGGCAACCGGAAAAGTGTCGACGCGATACTTTTCTTTCGTTTCACTATTAAACATAATATAAAATAAGTCATCATTGTCATGCCAAACTCTAAATTCTGCTCGTAATCTATAGTTTAAAGGATCTGATCGAAAAACATCAAAATTTGGTAAGTCAAAATCACTAAACAATTTAGCGATATCATCCTGTTTGTTATCAAGTTGTTTATCATAAAATTGTGGTGCAATGTGACTAAACATATATAAGCCTTAAACGTAGAAAGAATTAAAGAATATTATACCCAACTCTAGTGAGTATTAAAGAGGCGCTGAGTTTAGCGATTGTGATTACTTTGTCTAGTCATTTGTCTATAATTTTCTTACAAGAGATTGACTTCTTGCTAAAGTTTTACGAAAAAATGCCGATATATTAGCCATATTAAATTTAAGGATCTTTAGATCTTTGATTGTGTTTAATTAAAATTTAATTAGATACTGGAGAGTAACAATGAATAAAATTGATAATCAGACAAGGTTGCCGAATTATTTAGGGCAAAGTCGTAAAAGTGAACCAGCAAATAATGAAGTCGTTAAACGAGAAATGCCAGCAGAGTCAGTTAATACACTGGCATTAAACCATCGTGCTGCCATTACGATGAAAATTATATCTCAATCAATTTCTAGTCAGATTTCAGCAAATTTTCAAAAGATTACCGATGCACCACAAGCAACTAATGTAGTGATGAGTGATATCAGTAAAACAGCGTTAACTGAAAGCGAGCCATCAACTAGCCTTTTTGATTTCGAAGCAGTGGCTCGTAATGTTATGGACTTTGTTAGCGCGAGTATCTTAGCTGCCCAAGCAAATGGAGCGAGTGAGGATAAGTTAAAAGAGATGTTTGAGCAGGGGCGTGCTGGGGCGAATTTAGGTATTGATCAAGCAAAAGGCGATTTAAAAGATCTCGCCATGCTTGACGATGACTTAAACCAAGGTATAGAAAAAAGTCGTACGCTTATTAACAAGGGAATTGATGACCTCCATGAACAAATGTTTCCTTCAGCCAATAAATCAAATGAGAAGGTATCAGAGTTAACGCCAATTATCAGTTCTACAGCAATTGATAGCGAATTATACACAAGCAATTCAAAAAGTAGCGAGCTGAGTATTACCACTACTGACGGTGATGTAGTTTCAATATCATTTAGCGAATTACAAGAATATGCCAGTAAAGAAGCTTACCAGTATCAAGGGAGTAGCCAGGGGGGATCGACAAATTATAGTAGTACCAGTAGTCAGTATCATGAAATCAACTTTTCTTATAGCGTAGAGGGTGAACTTGATGATGATGAAAAAGCAGCAATCGAAGCATTAATTAAAGACGTAAATTCATTACAAAAAGATTTCTTTAATGGCGATGTTAATAAAGCTTTTGAAAAAGCAGTTGAACTTGGCTTCGATAATAAACAGATAACTAGTTTTAGTATGGACTTGCAACAAACAAAAACCAGTTATGTTAGCCAAGCGTATACAGCAGTGGCAGAGTTGGATGATAAATTAGCGCCTAGTGTCGGAAAAGACCTGAGGCCTTTAATTGACTTCTTAGATCAGTTTAACCAACTGCAAGAACAAGCAGATAAAATATTGTCTAAGAATGATGATGCTTTTGGTCAGTTACTTGATGCAGTCTTTAAAGCTGAGTTTGGTGACGATAAAGTCGCTAAAGAAAAGTTCGATAAAGTAATAGATACGGTTAAGTCTGACAACATTAAGCTTTAATAGATAAAATAAACCCACGCTAACGTGGGTTTATTTAGGATAACTTACCAAGAAGAACGGTTATTCTTCTTCAAGATTTTTTTCTGGACGTTCCTTAGCTTCACGGACTTTCAAAGTACGCTGCTGAAATTCAGTATCATTAAGCGATGAAACAGCCGCATCAGCCGCATCAGCTGACATTTCAACAAAACCAAAACCACGACGCTTTCCAGTATGTTTATCTTTCATTAAACGAACAGAATGAACTTGACCATGTTCAGAGAATAACTCTCTAATCGATGATTCATTTGCTCGGTAAGGTAGATTCCCTACATATAACGTTTTTATTTCTTCATCAGCACTTTCTGCAGTAGTTGATGAACCTATAAGTGGCGCAATAAAAGTACTTACTAAAACTAATATCGCAGTAATTTCTGGTGAGCTGCCAATAACAGTTGATAAAATGTAAGCAATAACAGCAAATACTACTGCGACTATAAATGTTAACCCTTGAGGAGACTTCATATATGAATACCTAATTATTATTTTAAATTCTAAATTAAAAAACTAAATTGCAATGTACCTGCTACCCAGCCTTGAATATTGTACAAAGTACAAAGTTGTAAAAAAGATAAGTGTAATTTATATGCAAATAACACCTTACTTATATTAAGCAAAAAATAAAAAGTTTACTACACTAAATAAGCATATTAATTAAAAGCACTATTTTAGTGCTTATATAAGCCACTTTAAATGGATTATTATATAGGTGGAATAAGAACACTGATGTTTATTGAGCGATTAGAGAGTATATTGCCCACATTGTTTTTATTTTCAGCAAACAAACATAAAGATGAAAATAGTGCTTGATCCTTTTCAAAATATGTCTAGAATGCGCTCCAGTTCCAAGGGGTAACCCAAACGAACGTTTTGATAAGTTATCTACATCACTTTAGAGTAAAGTAGTTAACTTAACATTTTATAGATAAGGTTTGAATCTTCGAAAAGAAACTTCAAATTAAATTAAATAAAACGTTGACATCAAAACTGAGAAGCGTATCATGCGCATCTCGCTTCAGGCAAGGCCTGCAGCAACGGAGCA